>CAZTUD010000001.1:0-49588 GCA_964616945.1 uncultured Prevotella sp.
GCTCGTTGTCATCCATTATCATAGTGGTCAACAAAACATAGTTTTGTTTCTGTCTATAACCGTTGAACCACCTCAGGAAGAGTCTGTCACGTTGGGCCTGCTGGTCATTGGCAGTGTTTTGGAAAAGTCAAGCCCGTTCATAGTTGCTCCAAGTCCAAATAATTGGAATGCTTTGAGGCCTCTATTTCTTTTGCCATGTCATTGAGCTTCTGCTCCATGTCTGCCTGCCATTTAACCTTACGAGCCTTTGCGCGACGAAAAATTGTCAGGAAATTGTCTGTTTTGCTTGCTGCCATACGATTGTCCTTTTTGCAAAGATACGCCATTTATTTTACATGGACAAACTTTTTCTCGTCATTTTTTTGAGAAATAAGGCAAGGGATGGCTCATGCCATGCCTTGCAACTTGCAAGGCGGGAGGGGATTTAGTGTTCAAGCCAGTTTTCCAACTTTATGTTGGTTATGCGCTTGAAGTCCTTAGTGTTGTCGGTAACCATCGTCAGGCCATTTACTACGGCTGTGCAGCCTATAAGCAAGTCGAGGGTATTGTGCGCAGGAGTACCTGCAACACGTAACCTCGCCTTTTCCTTGGCTACCATATCAAACGTGTTGCTTATTGGCAAGATTAAGAAACCTTTTAGAAATACATCTAAATGTTGGTCAATATAACCGCCAGAGTTCCCCTTTAGTTTGGCCAATTCTTCACCCATCTTTAGTTCCAGAACCGTAATCTCTGATATAGCGCACTCTTCTATACCAACTTCACCAAACTGCTGCTTTACAACTTTATTGCCACGTAGGATTTCAATACAAACATTTGTGTCGAGAAGAAACCTTATCATACTACAAACTTTTCTATATCTTCGTCCCTGTCATCCATAAAATCGTCTATCTCTGCTGCCGATGGAAAGTTATCATCCTTCATAATGCCAAAATATTTCTCCCACGACTTTTCATTCTTTTTAAGAATGTTGTCGCGTTTAGATTCAGCGATTCTCGCAACGAGGGCAGCCTTCATCTCGTCGCTCCAATTCTGTATCACGTTCCAGTAGTTGTTGAAGACTGGGGAATTTACAACAGTTGCATCCATAGTATGGTTCTAAATAATATCTGTTGCAAAGATAAATGGTTTTTCGGAATTATCCAAATAAATGAGGGGGAAACACGATACTGATTGGAATAGATGACGGAGATGTGAGAAAGATTAAGAAAACTCAGAGATGTATTGAACCATCTGCTCACGCAATTCTGGAAGATTGTGCTTCACAACATCCCACACAACGGCATCGTCAATCTGAAAATATTCATGCACAATATAGTTGCGCATTCCCCTTACCATCTTCCAAGGGGTTGCGGGGTGGGAGGCGGTAAATTCCGAGGTGAGCATATTCGCGGCCTCCCCCATAATCTCAATATTCTTTACCACCGCATAATACATCATGTCATCATTGACAAGGTCATCATGCGTCTTGCCCTCTGTGTACCTTAAAACCCTGTCTATGGCATCAAGGATATGCTGCAGACGTTCCTTGTCCCTACGAGGCTCTCTCATATATCAAAATCTTGTCATGATCCACGCTTTTCCTTGCGAATGAAGCCAAGCTCCTGTCGCTAACCAAGTCAACATTGCGTCCCAGCATTTCCTTTAAATCCTCATACATGCCGAAGAATGTCAACCCTATGGGTTGGTCATAGTCAAGGGCAACAAGAATGTCAACATCACTCTTGTCTTTTTGTTCGCCACGCGAAAAAGAACCGAAAATCCATGCTTTCAACACTGGCTGTGTCGTGAAATAGTCGGCTATTTTTCGTATCATTTTTTCGTTGCTCATCCCTAAAGGCTTTTGTCGCCCCAAATTTACAACATTTCTTGCGAATGGCAAAGTAAAAGTGCGGGAATTTTATAAAACTCTCAAAAAGCAGTGGAAACGATGCTATTCAGAAGAGAGGTTTAAAACGTCTGTCGACAACGGTTCATCTCTGAATCCAGTTCTCTACCGTGATGCCTTCTATTCGGGAAAGGTGGCTCATGTTCTCCGTAACCATTGTCATATTGTGAACTACGGAGGTTATGCCAATCCAAAGGTCAGAATCCTCTATCAGCTGCCCCATTTTCCTTAGAATGGCCTTTTGCCTTGCAAACTCATCAATGCAGCCTGATATTGGGATTATACGCAAATGATTGCATAAGTCGCTAATAATGCTCTTGTTTTCCTCCTTGTGCTTGCTGCATTCTGCACCATACAAGAGTTCTGCCACTGTGATTTCAGATATGGAGCAATTATCCCAGCCAACTTTTTCTATTGACTCTTTGACATTAAAATCACCCCTTAACAAATGCACACATATATTCGTATCAAGCAAATACTCTTTCATGGTAATGAAACTGGCTCCGTATGGGATTTCTTGCTTTCGTTGATATTGCTGATAATGTCTTCCGCAGACTCCTCTCCAACCCAAGCACCACTGAAGTGGTCAAGCATTTCCTTTGTATATTTGTCGGGAGATACTTGTATATTATTATGAGGATGTATCATCGAAGAAGACAAAAACATTATAATCTGAAGCTTTTCGTCATTGCTCAGATGCTTTAGCTCATTCCAATAGCGTGGCATCTTTTCTTTTTCGTTTGTTGATATTCTCATAGCAGTTATTTTTTGCAAAGATAAATGGTTTTTCGCAATTATCCAAATAAATGAGTAGGAAAAACGGGGAGGGGGATTATGAGATGGGAAACGAAGGGCAAGGGATGGATCACGCCATGCCTTGCCTTCCCTGACAAGCGCAAGGCGGGAGAGAGGCCGCCTTGCCAAAACGATGTTACATAGTGATTAAACGCTGTCGGCATTCTGCCACAGTAATGATTTTGCACTTGCCGATAGATTTCATGGAAAGGAGGTCGTCGTCGCCAGTCAATAAATAATCCGCACCCGAAGCCACCGCCAATTCCAGCAGGTAGTCGTCTTTGGGGTCTCTACATCTTGATGGGATGTCGTTCAAAGGATAATTTTGTGCCTTTTTCAAAATAAAACTTAATACTGCTGTTATTTGTTCTTCAGAAATGTATTTCCTGAACTTAGGCCTTGATGCTACTGATACGAATTCATCTATTGACAGTTGTGAGGACACAAGTGTCACTCGCTCGTCAGAAAGTACAATAAGCAAATCTTTGGACACTTTACCCTTTAAGAGGAAACTTATCCACAGGTTTGTGTCAATGATTATTTTCATTGTGTTGCTTTCTTGTGTCGTAAAAGGCTTGCCGCCCTTTTTCTACCTCTTCGTTTATTTCCTCATCTGACAAAGGACACGGCTTGGACATGGACAAGATGTCTTGAAGTATAGCCACCTTATCACTTTTGGCTTTCTTTTTTGCAGGTGTTATAGACTGTATGTACACAATGACTTTCCTCAACAAGTTTTCATCATTAGAGATGCTGCCAACTTGCCTCAAGACTTCTTGGTTTAATTGCAACGTGGTCATCTTTGTTTATTTTTTTGCAAAGATAAATGGTTTTTCGCAATTATCCAAATAAATGAGGGGGAAAAACGAGGAGGGGGATTGTGAGGGGGAAAGGCGGAATAAAGGCAAGGGATGGCTCACGCCATGCCTTGCCTTACAAGTTGCAAGGCGGGAGAGAGGCCGCCTTGCCAAAACGATGTTTTTTGAGAGAGATTTGCAATTGTCGTGTCATATAAAATGGCCAGCCCTTTACATGAACGAGCCTGAAAGGCTCGCCGCACTCATAACCCCGGCTCATCGCTGGAGCGAAGCGGAAGGGTGAGCCGGGGAGGGGAAGTGTCGCACAACCCCGAGCCTGAAAGGCTCGCCGCTTTATTAACCTTGGCTCATCGCTGGGTCGAAGCCTGTCCGCTCCACTATACGGTAGTTGTGGCATCCGCCGTGTCAAGCGGCGACCCTCCACGGGTCGAAGCCTGCCGCCCTTTTCCACCCCGTCTCACCTGCTTCGCAGGATGAGGCGGGGTTATGAGTGCGGTGAGGCTTCCAGCCTCACGCCGACCCCTATGTCGGATGCCCAGCATTGGCTTTCGGCCTCACAAAATGGCCAGTCCTTTACATGAACGAGCCTGAAAGGCTCGCCGCACTCATAACCCCGGCTCATCGCTGGAGCGAAGCGGAAGGGTGAGCCGGGGAGGGGAAGTGTCGCACAACCCCGAGCCTGAAAGGCTCGCCGCTTTATTAACCTTGGCTCATCGCTGGGTCGAAGCCTGTCCGCTCCACTATACGGTAGTTGTGGCATCCGCCGTGTCAAGCGGCGACCCTCCACGGGTCGAAGCCTGCCGCCCTTTTCCACCCCGTCTCACCTGCTTCGCAGGATGAGGCGGGGTTATGAGTGTGGTGAGGCTTACAGCCTCAATGCCCCACCTCCTTTTGTGGGCTGGCACAAGACCAGCCCCTGCAAAGGGATGTTTGGGATTGCTTCCCCCTCCCCAATGGGGGAGGGGAGAAACAGAGGGGGTTAGGGCATACACGGGGGTATGCCCCTACGAGCCGACCCCTATTCCGCTGGCGGCGTGAACTTGTCGGCGCGAACCATGTACGGGTAATGCAACCACACATCTGGAACATTGCGTGATGTCGTTGTTACATAATCAAAACCTATTACATCAAAACGTATATATTTACTGAGACTGCTTGCCTTGGTCATCCATGCAAAATGCCCCAGATAATTGTCGGGAGTTAAAGAAACAGGATAGTATGCTGAGGGTGATGACATATACGTTATTGAACGAATAGTACCTGTAAAGATGCCATCCTCAAAGTTGAAATCCGGGTAATAGGTGCCCCCTTTCCCAAAGTCCATACCGCCAAAAAGTTCAAGTCCCATTGTCTCTTCATTGAAGTCTATTGATGCGGAATTGTTATTATATCTTGGTATTGACATTTTCAGCTTGTTGCTTGCGCTGTCTTCTGACAGGGTGACTTTTATATATGTCAACACCTTATATTTCTTAAACGTTTCAGTAGGTTCCATAGAATCGCCTATGATGTACCAGTCTCCGTAGAGGTCTTTCGCTTCTGCCTGCACCACGAGTATGGAATCCCGGCGGTTACCTGACGAGCAATACACGTATCCCGAACGGGCATCGCCGGTGTTGTTGGCTGTTGCTTGGAAAGAAACCTCCTCTCCCTGTAGCGAGCAGGTGAGCCAGCTCTTGGCCTCGTTATTTACCGAAAGGCTGACACCAAGAGTGTGGGCAAGAATCTTGACCGTACCAGACGACTCGGTGTCCTTAAAAATGAAGCTTTTGTTGTCGTCAAGGACAAATGTAAGTCCTGTCTGGGTAACTGCTACGTGAGTCTCGTTCCCCTCAGAGTCCTTTATCGTTATTGCAGAGCTTCGCGTGTCAGTGTTTGGGTTCTCCGACACCTGTAGGCTGACGCTGTAGTCGCCAGCTTTCTGAGCCGTACACCATGCCTCGCTACTCGTTACCGATGCTATCGGCGAATCTCCCGCCACCGTCACCGTGCCGCTGCCGCCTTCGGCCTGAAACGAGACTTGAGACTCCGTAACTCTGAGGGTTGACAGTTGCGGTGAATAGCTGTCATCGGAACACGACAAAAACAGCAACAAACTTATTATAATCAGTATATGTTTTTTTTTCATTTCTGTCACAAATTAGAAAAGTTATTCATCATAATTGAGGTTGCTCGTCAAGGTGTGTGAACCCAGCTGTAGGTCAAACCAAACGTCAGAATTGCCCACGCTCACAAGGTGTATATCAGTCTTTATGGCACCGTCATTGAACGTTGCCTTATACGGGGAATGCTCGAAGATAAATTCACAGAATGGTGTAAAATACCTCCTACTCCAGCCAGGTTGGGATCCAGTATTGAAATAACCAAAGCCTTCACCCCGCCCATTGATTGACATCAATCCTGTCTGCTCGTCATATTCATATTCAACTCCATAGCAACCGTTCTCATAAATATCAAAAATGCCAGGTAACAATGCCCAACTATATGACAAGACTTGTTTAAAGCCTCTGTTCTCCCTGTCATACTTAGCATACGCAGGTCCAAGAAAACAATTGCTGAATGTGTAGTAGTACTCAATATAAAACATGTCATTTAATGAGAACCTGTCATATTTGTCTTTCAGGCTGCTGCACATGTTTTCCCGTGAAAACAGCCATCCGTTCCAAATGGCTTGTACAGCATATATATCCTCCGGTATATATTTAGTACCTTTGGGCGACATGAGCTGCTCCTGTAACGACGGAATTTTTATTGTTGCGGAACCGTCGGATGAGTTTATGGTATAGTTGGCTTCGTTAATGGTGAATTTTTCGAGTTTCGCGTCGTTCACCTCAATAG
The DNA here is from genome assembly GCA_964616945.1 of uncultured Prevotella sp. Taxonomy (GTDB): domain Bacteria; phylum Bacteroidota; class Bacteroidia; order Bacteroidales; family Bacteroidaceae; genus Prevotella. The sequence goes on from CAZTUD010000001.1 coordinate 6,340, forward strand.
GCTCGTAGAGTGTGAAGCCGTCGGGGGTGCAGAACATTGGCTGCCTGACGTTTGGATTCTCCTGTGTGGAGTCAACAATGGTGCATAGGTAATTGCTGAAATCGATGGAGTAGTCCTTGCCATTGATGTTGACCGTTGTCAAGTCGGCATATATCAGTCCCCTTTCCAGTGCAAGCACTCTTGACATGTATGTTTTCCCGTCCATGCCTTGGAGCTTGTACATCTTCATCTCGTTGCCATATTTTTTGCCACGCATATAAACAGTGTCCTGCTCCGCGCTGGTCTTCTCCAAGATGAACTCGTAGTCGCTCTGGTAGCCGTCAGGCGCAGACGAACTCAATGGCATTGACCAGATGTGCAACTGTGGGTTGAACGTGTCGAACGATAGTATTATGCCCTGTTCCGCCTTGACCGAATACTTGGACTCCAGCTCTGTGCCAGCCAACCATGACTGGCTGCCGTCAGTCATGTACACCGAAACGTCTGATGTCATTGTAACGCCATCGTCATTGAATTTGGCGGTATAGACGCGCCCGCCGTAGGAGCCGCCGTCAGGCACGAACTCAATCACCCACCCGTTGTCGCTGCCCTTCAGGAGATTCTGATAGTAGCTGACGCTGTGGTTGATGCGCTGCGCCGCCGACTCGGGGAAGAGGTCGTCCTCCTCGTGGGCACAAGACGTTGCTAAAAGTAAGACAGTAAGAAAGTAAGAAGGTAAGAAAGTAGCTGCGGAAAGTAAGAAGGTAGCTGCGGAAGGTAAGAAAGTAAGAAGGTAAGAAAGTAAGAAAGAGAGTACCCCCTTGCCTCGAACCTGCATATTATGTTTTTTCATAGTCGTATTGTTTTGCGTTAAACATTTAGAGGTCGGTGAGGTTTATGTTCCCCGCCACTATGTCGTCCATGCGGCGTTGCACCACAGAGCGTAGGTTGTCGAGGTCGATGCCCCACGAGTCCTGCATGTAGTTCTTTACGATGGTGAGCTTGCGGTTGATGATGGCCGCGCCAGAGGTGCCCGCGTCGTCGATTATCGCCTGCCACTCTGTGGCAGTCTTGGTGACGTACTCCGACGTTACCTCGGCAATGTCCTCGCGCGCCTCGCTCATGGAGTAGGGGGTAACGAAACCGCGGTGGTGGGCTGCTGTGTCCGCCATCGTGTACCAGTCGCCAGAAATGTAGTCGGCGGCGGAAATCTGGTCATACTCCGTGGGGTAGTTCTTTGTCTGGTGCAGAATGTGGGCAAACTCGTGGTGCATGGTCTTGAAGTAGTAGGTGTTGAGTATGTCCCTATCGACGGAGAACGAGTTTACGAGATAGAGGGTGACCTTCATTCCGCCCTCGGCTGTGCCAAGCACCATTGTGCCGTTGTTGTAGGCCGCGGAGCCCACGAAGTGGAGTATCTTGGGCACGTATGTGGCCGTGAAGTCCCTTCCCGCCACTTCGTCGTATGCCTCAATCCATGCGTATTTCACGATGTGCGCCAGCTGTATCGACTTGTCGTAGTCGGCCGGGGCGAGGGTGTAATTGTAGTCGCTCTCTATGTCCTGCAGGCGGTAGTAGAGGCGTATGTTGTAGGGCAGCGTATAGTTCTTGTATATCCACTGGTCGAAGTCGGTCTGCTCGGTCGTCACGTCGTCGAAGATGCTCTGCGAGTCGAGGTCGTCGTCGGAGCAACTTGCGAAGAGTAAGAAAGTAAGAAGGTAAAAAGGTAAAAAAGCGAGCAGCCTCTTTAGCGTTTTGCCTTTTGCTTGTTTACATGTTTTTTTGTTCATTTGCTTTTTATTTTTGGCTGCCGCAAGCGGCAGCGTACTTAACTGTGCTTGAGGGAGGGCATACACGGGGGTATGCCCCTACTTTGATACACCCTTGGGGTTGATGGGCTTTCTCCCCCTCCTATTGGAGGGGGCTGGGGGGAGGCTTCTATCTCGGATTTGCCTCCAACCCGGCGGTGATGACGGATGCCGGCAGCTGTACGGCGCGGCGCGGGTCGTTGACATCCATCGAGTCGGTGACGGCCTGGATGGTGGTGCCGTTGACGGTGCGGCGGTAAATCTTCATGCCGAAGCGCTTCACGTCTTGCCAGCGCAGGCCCTCGTGCAGGGTCATTATGCGGCGGCAGTGGAGCAGGCACTGCAGGAACGTCTCCTGGTCGCCCTCCTCAACGGTGAAGTCGGGGTTGAGCCGCTTCTTCGCCGTGGGGCTTGTGGGCGTGTAGTACGCCATCTTGCCATAGAGGTTGTTGATGGCATCCATAGTGACTGTGCCCGTATAGGAGGTGAAGTTGTGAACCCACGTGTTGAAGTTGCTGAGGGCGTTGGTGTAGTCCTTTTTCATGACGTAAGCCTCAATCATGTTGAGCATGGTCTCGTCGGAAGTCAAGGCGGGGAACATTTCGTGTGCATAGCCGATGCCAGCGTTGCGGTCGCTGAACTCAAAATATTCGCCGAACTTGTCCATTATCACCTTTGGGAAGTTGCTGTATTGGTAAATTCTGTAGCGCAGGTTGCCGTAGCTTCCCCACACGCCATTGCGCTTGTTGTTCTCGCCATACGCAATGGCGTTTCCGTGGCAGTATTTCATGCCGAGGGTGTAAGGGCCGTATATGCGCACCCACAGCGAATATGTGCTTATGAGCAGGAGGTTTGCCTTCTCGCTGGTGCTGATGAACTGGTTTGCCCGCAGGTTGTCGTTTGGCGACAACGCACCCACGGTTGTCCAGTCGCGGAGCATGGAGAGCGGGTCGTCGGTAAGCACGTCGTGGGCGTACGAGATGACCTTGTCGTAGTTGCTTCCGTCGGGCTGCACGTAGTAGAGATAAACACGGGCCGCGAACGCCTCTGCCGCCTTCTTGGTGAAGTGGTAGGCGGGCACGTCGTAGGAGGCGTTGGTGAGCAGGGGTATGCCCTCCTCAAGGTCGGCAATGATGTTCTGGTAGTCCTCGGCCACGGTGCCCCGATTGTATTGGGGGGAGACGGTGGTCTCCACGACCTTGGTGTAAGGCACGCCGAGGTCGGTGGTGCTGGTAACGGGGCTGTATGCCTTGCAGAAGATGCTGGTCAGCACCCAGTGGCTGTAGGCGCGGCATACGAGGGCCTCGCCCCGCGCGGCATCCAACGAGCTTGGGTTGCCCGCCTCGTCGATGGCCTGAAGCGCGGCGTTGGCTGAGGCTATGGCACTGTAGCAGCTGTTCCACAGCTGGAAGGGGCTGTCGTCTTCCTCGTAGGTGGCATCCTGCCACTTGTATTCCTCCTCCTGAAGAATGTTCAAGGGCGTGTAAGAGGTATTGCTCATCTCGTCGGTGTTGTCGCTCATCATCTCGGCAATCTCGGCATAGTGGGTGGTGGGGTATGCCGAAACGAGCAGCTCCTTTATCTTGTCCTGCGTGTCAAGCTCGGTGCGGTTGTCGGGCATCTTGTCGAGGTAGGAGTCGCAGGAGGCTGTTATTAAGAGTAAAGAGAGAAGAGTAAAGAGGAAAGAGATTTGCCTGCTCCTACCCTTGGCTCTTGCGTGTTTTTGCTTGTTTATTTTCATGGTTATTTTTCTTTGTTTGAAGCTGCTGCTGCATCGCAGCGTACTCAACGATTATATGCCGAACTTGAGGGTGAGGGTGAACTGGCGTGGCATCGGGGATGCGACGCCGCCCGAGCGGAAGAACTCCGGGTCCTGGCCGTTGAGCTTGCTGTCGGCATAGATGAGGAAGAGGTTTGTGGCCTGAAGCTTGAGCGAGAGGTCGCTGAGCTTTAGGGGCTGCAGCCACGGCTTTGGGAAGTCGTAGGAGAGCGAAATCTCCTTCATGCGTATGAAGTCGCCCTTTGCCACACGCGCCGTGGAGTAGTTGTAGGCGTTGTAGAGCGTGGAGAGGTAGCCGTCGGTGGTGACCTGGCGGTTGGTCAGTATGACGGGCACGTCGGTAATGGCCTCGTCGCCGTACTGCACCCATCGGTTCTTAAACTCCTTCGGCATGGCGTAGAGGTCGGAATAGCTGCTCTTGAACACGGGGTCGAGACGCACCTTGTTGCCGAAGCTGTAGGTTATGAACACGTTGAGGCGGAAGCCCTTGTAGGTGAACACGTTTCCGAGGGAGCCTGTGGTCGTGGGGTCGGTGGGACCCTCATAAACTATGTTGTCGTGGTTCTGGCTTTGGAAGTTGATGTCGCCGCCGTTTGTTGTCTCGTTTCCGTCCTGGTCGGTTATGATGGGCAGGCCCTGGTTGTTAAGTCCGTTGAACTTGAACGAGAAGAGTCCGCGCACTGGGTAGCCCTTGAGGGCGAAGCCGTTGCCCGTGACAAGCTCCACGATGTAGGTGTTCGACTGCAGGTCGGTGACCTTGTTCTTGGCGTATGAGAATATGAGGTTGGTGTCCCACGAGAAGTCTTTCGTTTGTATGTTCTTCGACGAGATGGTGAACTCCACGCCGTGGGAGCGCATTGACGCCACGTTGGCGAGCTTCTCAATCTGTCCGCCCACGCCCTCGGTGCGAATGAGGCCTATGAGGTCGTAGTTGTTGCGGCGGTACCAGTCGAACGAGAAGTTGATGCGGTTGTTGAGGAATCCAGCGTCAAGGCCGAGGTTCAGCTCGTGCTTCTTCTCGTATGTGAGGTCTTCGTTGGCGAGGTCCTCGATGTTGAGCCCGCTTTCCTGCGTGTCGGTTGACGGGCGGTAGGGCTTGTAGCTGCGATAGATGGCCGCCGCGTTGCTGACCGTTGTCGGGCCCGGGTCGCCGGTGAGCGAATAGGAAGCTTTGAGGGTGAGGTGGGAGAGGGCGGGCTGCAGCTTCTCGAAGAACGGCTCCTCGTGTGCGTTCCACGCTCCCGAGACGTTCCACGTTGGCAGCCAGCGCGACGAGCGCGCCTTGCCGAGGCGGTTGGTGCCCTCATAGCGGAACGTGCCGTTCAGCACGTAGCGGCCCTTGTAAGAATAGGTGCCGTTGGCGAAGAACGCCGCCGTGCGGGTGAAGGTGTTTGAGAGCGAATAATAGTCGGTGCCCTCCTCAATGCTCTTCTTGAAGAACTGATAAACGTAGAACGGAATCTCGCCCTTGGTGTACTGCATTCCCCAGCCGTTGAAGTAGTTGCGGTTGCGGTCGATGCGGCTCACCTCCATTCCGCCGAAGAGGTTCATGATGTGAATCTTGTTGAACGTGTGGTTGTAGTTGGCGGTTGCGCGGAAGTCGTAAGAGTTCATCTTGTAGTCCGTCTTCTGGTAGATGCCGCCTTGCGGAAGCACCGTTATCGGCAGCGAATAGGGGTCGTCGGGGTCGGTGTAAAGCCACGGGTTCTTGTCGCGCACGGTGGCGTCGGGCATGGCGCGGTAGGCCTGTGCCTGGTTGCTGTTGTCGGTTATGATGTGCTCCTGCATGGTGCCGGCGTATTTTGCCGAACCGAGGACCGCAAGCTCAAGGCCGTTTACGGGTTTGTATTTCAGCTCGGCCTGGAACTTGAGGTCGGCCACGTCGAGGTTCATGTAGTTGTTGTCCAGCTCATACTTTATGTTGAACGGGGCGTAGTTGCGGGTGTAAAACTCGTTGGGGTCGAGTGTGCGCGACGTGTTGAGGGCGTATGAATAGGGGTTGATGTCGAAGTCGCGCCTCACCTCTCCGTAAACCGGGTCAACGTTCTGCGCCAGCGTGCCCGGGGCTTTCTGCTTGCGGTATGAGCCGTTGGTGATGATGTTGAGCGACACTTTGCTCGACACGTTGTAGGTGAGGTTCATGTTGGCCGTATAGCGGTTGACCTTGCTCTGCTTGTACCAGCCCGGGTCGACCATCGCCGAGATGGAGCCGTAGAAGTTGAACTTGTCGGTGCCGCCGCTGACGCTGACGGAGTGGTTGTGCTGTATGGCGTTTGAGAACAGCTCGTCGAACCAGTTGGTGTTGCGATATTCGGCCTGCTTGAGGTACTCGGCCTCGGCGGCGTCGGTATTCTCAAGGGCGAAGGTGTGGGAAGCCGCGTCGTAGGTGTTCATTAGCTGGTACATTTTGCCATAGACTCCGCTCTCGGAAGCGCGGTATGTCTCCGCCATGTTGAGCCAGCCTTTCTGCTGCATCTCGCGGTAAACGCCCATCTGCTCCTGCGAGTTCATTATGTTGAACTCACGGTAGTTTGGCTTCAGGCGCATGGTGTATTCGCCCGTATATGAGATGCGGCTGTGGCCTTGGCGGCCTTTCTTGGTGGTTACGACGATGACGCCCGCCATTGCGCGCGCACCGTAGATTGAGGTTGCGGAGCCGTCCTTGAGGATTTGGAAGCTCTCAATGTCGTCGCTGTTGAGGCCTGCAATGGCCGAGGAGATAAGCGTCTCGGCGTCGCCCGACGAAAGGTCGTCGGCACTGACATCGGTAACGTCCTCCATGATTACGCCGTCAACCACCCACAGCGGCTTCGACGAGCCGTAGATTGAGGTTGCGCCGCGCACGCGGATTTTCGGCGCGGTGCCGAATGTGCCGCTCACGTTCTGCACGCTCACGCCGGCAGCCTTGCCCTCAAGCGAGCGCGAGATGTCGGCCACGCCGTCGAGCTTCGCGCTCTCAGCGTCGATGGTCTCCGCTGCGCCAGTGAAGAGGCGGCGGTCAACGCGCTGCATACCCGTTACGATGACATCGCCAAGGGTGTTGGCGTCGTCCTGCATGATGACTTTAAGGCTCTTGCTGCCCGCTTTGTGGCGGTAGGTCTTCATGCCGATGTATGAGAACTCCAGCACATCGTCGGGGTCTACGCCGTTGAGTACATAGTTGCCATCGCTGTCGGTGATGGTGCCAATCTTCGAGCCAGCGAGCCTGACGGTGGCTCCCACGAGCGGCTCACCGTTGGCATCGAGCAGCTGGCCCGTGGCGCGGCCTTTTCCCTCACCCTGCCGGCTGGCGCGGCTCACGGTGATGGTCTTGCCGTTGACGGTGGATGACAGTGGCAGCCCGTGGAGGAGCTGCTCCACGGCCTCAGTGGCGAAGACGTCGTGGATGTCGGCCGTTACCTTGTAGGCCTTCAGCTCACTGGCGTTGTAGTTCACCTTGTAGTAGCCCGACTGCTTCTCCACATCGTACAAGGCTGTGGGAAGCGGGGTGTCGCTGCACTTCAAGGAGACCTTCTTGCCTTGTGCCGATGCCGTCAGTGTGACCAACAACATAAGCACAAGGAGCAGGACTGTTTTGTGATGCGTTTGCTTCATAAATGTATGTTTTTTGAGTAAAATTGTAACCTATTTACCTTTATAAGTCAAAAATCGTAAATAGTGGACACAAAAAACAAACTTTTTTTCAAAGAAAGACAAAGTACCTTAAAAGACAGGGTATTTTTTGAAGACAGGGTAATATTAAAGACATAGTAACATAGTAACACATATTGCTTTGAATTTATTATGTTACTATGTTACTATGTCTTTAAAATTTTATTATGTTACTATGTCTTTGATTACTGTGTCTTAGCGGACGATGATGTCGTCGGCGCCGAGGAACACCTGCACGCCGTCGATGTTGTTGAGGTCGTTGACTATGTCCTTGAGGCTTAGTGAGCGTTCGTCAACGAAGTGTATTCTCATGTTGATGTTCTCGCCGTTCTCGAACGCCACGCTCCTGCCATACCAGCGTGCTATCTCTGTCATTACGTCTTTCAGCGTGGCCTCGTTGAAATAGAAAAGTCCGTCCTTGCGCTGCGTGAGCGGGTATGTGTCAACCGCCGACACCGCTATCGCGCCATTCTTGACAGCCGCTACCTGTCCTGGCTTCAGCTCCACAGGGTCGCCCGCTGTCTGCACCGCCACCTTGCCATCGACGAGCGCCACCGCCGCCTCACTCTTCGAATAGGCCTTGACGTTGAACGACGTGCCGAGGTCGTTGACGGTGAAATAGTCGGTCTCCACGATGAATGGCCTGTCGGCATTGTGCCGCACTTCGAAATACGCCTCGCCGGAGAGCCTCACGCGGCGTTCCTTGTCGGAGAAATACTTGTACAGCCTCATGGTGCTGCCCGAGTTGAGCCACACCTTGGTGCCGTCGGAGAGCGTGGCGTGCAGGTCCTCGCCGACGGGAGTCTTCAGCTCCACAAGCTCGTTGGGCAGCTGCTGCGCCACTCCCTGCTGGGCCGCGTCGTCGCTTCCCACCTCCACCACGCGCCCGTCGGTGTCGGGCGTATAGATACGTGCCGGCTCCACTGCCGTTTCCGACAATGCCGGCATGTCGCTGACGGTGGTTGCGTCATGTCTCGTGGTGCGCATCATTACAATCAGCAACCCGCATGCCGCCGCCATTGCCGCCACGCGCCACGCCACAGCCCACACGCGCCTTCCGCGATGCAGCCTGCGCTCCAACGCCTCCCACTCACGCTCAACGTCGGGCTCCGGGCCGTCGATGCGGTTGAGCGCGCTGTTGATGACGCTGCTCTCGAAACTGGTAGCCAATATATCTTGTTCTTCGTTGCTCATATTATAATAGAAGTGGGTTTTCAGGTATTAGTGGACGGATTTTCTATATTATTTGCATTAATTTGCAAACGTATTGATTTCATGGCGCGGTAGAGGGTCTTTCTCACGCTCTCTATGCTGCTGCCGGTTTGTTCGGCAATGTCTTTGTAGGAAAGGTTGTGGCGGAAGCGCAACGACAGCATCTCGCGTGCCTTTGGCGGCAGACGCCTTATCACCTGCTCCACCTTGCGCACCGCAGCCTCGCGCTCGCTCCAGTTGTCGTCGGAGGCGAGCGGACCGTCGTCGGCGAGCAGGTCTATCGGCACGGTGGCAATCTTCCGCTGGTCGCGCACACGCTTGAGCGACGCGTTGCGCACGCTGGCGAAGAGATAGGCGGGCAGCTCATTGGCGGACAGGTCGCGGTGGGAGCGCCACAGCGCGGAGTAGCACTCCTGCACTATGTCGCGCGATGCCTCGTCGTCTCCCGTGATGTCGCGGCTCATCCAGTAGAGCCGCTTGTACATCTCGCGGAAGTTGCCTTCTATCTGCTTGTCTGTTAATAGTTCTCTCCCCACTTCTATGCGCCAACTCTTGCTTTTATTGGGGCAAAGTTAATGAATTTTTGTGTATTATGGCATGTTTGGCGTTTCTTTTTTATAAAAAGCGTTGTGCAGGGCTGACACATCACTTTGGCAGTACGTTTTTCTCTCTCTCGCAGATTTCGCAGATTAGCAGATTTTTATTCGTTCATGTGGAGACAAACCGCTTTGTGGATTTCGCAGATTTTTCTCATCGCCCAATGGTGTACATGTTGGTTTTGAGAAAAATCTGCGAAATCGAAAATCTCTGTTCAAGGGACTGGAATCTGCTAATCTGCGCAATCTGCGAGAAATTGGTGCGCCGCCTATGACCTCCAGAGGCCGTGGAGGTTGCAGTATTCGCGGGCGTAAACGTCGGTGGCGTCGGTCTTGAACTCGGCCACGGGCTTGTCCTGCGGGGTGAGATTGCGGCGCAGCACGCCGTCGGGCGTAACCAGCTCAATCCACTCTATGTAGTGGGTCTCGGTCATGGGGTGCTCCACCGAGCCCACGCTCACTCGGTAGCCGCCGTCTATTTTCTCCACCACCGGCACGTGCTTCTCGCGTGCTCCGTCGGTGGTGTTCTCCTTCAAGAGCTTCATGGGCTCGCCGCAGCATTCGGGCGAGCAGCTTCCGCCGTGCAGCACTTCTACCATGACGCCGCACTTCTGGCACTTGTAAACTTCTCCTGTCTTTGCCATAATGTTTTTGTTTGTAGGGTTAATGATGTTATTTGTTCTCCTTTTCCTCCTCCATGAGGTCGGTGCCAAGGTGGGTGTGCGCCTCCCGCTTCCATCGTTCCAGTATCATGCGGGGGCGCGTGGCATAGACTATGGTGCGTATGGAGCCGGAATAGCTGAAATACTGCCATGCCCACTGTAGCATCACGGTGAGCTTGTTGCGCACGCCGAGGATTGAGCGCAAATGCACAACGAGCCACAGCAGCCATGCCATGAAGCCCTGCGAGTGCACCTTGCCTATGTCGGCTACGGCCTTGTTGCGCCCTATCGTCGCCATCGAGCCGAGGTCCTTGTAGCGGAAGGGGGTGAGGTTTGAGGTTTGAGCATTGAGGTTTGAGGTTTGGCTTCTTAGGTTCTTGGCAAGGTTTTTTGCCTGCTGAATGGCAACCTGCGCGAGCTGCGGGTGGCCGTTAGGGTAGTTGGGGTCGGCGGTCATCAGTGCCTGGTCGCCGATGGCGAACACGCCGTCCATGCCCGGCACGCGGTTGTATTCGTCCACCTTGATGCGGAAGCCGCGCCCAAGCCTCTCGCCGTCGATGCCCGTTATGGGCTGCGCCCTGATGCCCGACACCCAGAGGAATGTGCGGGTGGGGATGCTGGTGCCGTCCTTGCAGGTGACGCGGAAGTCCTTGTAGTCGGTTACCATTTTGCCGAACTGCACGTCCACGCCCATCTCCGTGAGGAACTTGAGGGCTTTCTCCGACGACGCTGGCGACATGGCGGCGAGCAGCTTGTCGGCAGCCTCGAGGAGGTAGATGTGCATCTGCGAGGCATCCATGTCGGGATAGTCGTAGGGAATGACGTAGCGTTTCATCTCAGAGATGGCTCCGGCAATTTCCACGCCCGTTGCTCCGCCGCCCACTATGACGACGTTGAGCAGCTCCTGCCGCTCCTCCTCGGTGGCGCAGGTGAGCGCGCGCTCCAGATTGGACAACAGCACGTTGCGCAGGCCCATCGCCTCGGCGAGGGTGCGCATGGGTATCGACCACTCCTCCACGTTCTTGTTGCCGTAGAAGTTTGTGGTGGCCCCGGCGGCGAACACGAGGTAGTCGTAGTCTATCTTGCCGATGGATGTCTGCAAAATCTTTTTGTCTGGGAAGACGGCGCGTGCCTCCGCCATGCGGAAATAGAAGTCCTTGCGCTTGCGGAAAAGCTGGCGGAAGGGGAAGGAGATGTTGCTTGGGGCGAGGCCTGCCGACGCTACCTGATAGATTAGGGGGGGGAACTGGTGGTAGTTGTTCTTGTCGATTAGGACAACCTGCATTCCGCTGCCCTTAAGGTCTTCGGCGAGGCGCAGCCCGCCGAGGCCGCCGCCCACTATCACCACTCTCTTTTGCGATGTTCGCTTGATGTTTATGCTCATGGCTATAGGTTTTATCTATTCGTGTGGCAAAGATAGTTTTTTCTTTTGAAGCGGGCAAGTGTTTTGGCAAGAAAAAAATTTTTGTTTTGGAAAGATTATTACAACACCCCCTCTGTGAGTGGCGTATTTCAAACCGAGGACTACTTTGCCCCGAAATACGCCATTCTCAGCCGAGGTTGCAACTTGCTGATAATAAGCCTGTTCCGAAATCTGTACAATTTTTCTTGCTTTTTTGCTTATGCTTTACGGCGTAAGGGTGCCTGCCTTACGCCGCCGGGATGCCTTCTTGCCGCCGCCAAGGAGCCACCTTCGCGGCGTAAAGCATGCGCCTTCGCGCCGCCGGGAAGACGGACTGGCGTCGTGAGGTGTCCTCGACGGGCGAAAAATGGTCAAAAGCCACAGTCTTCCGCATTTTTTAGCCCCGTTTTACCCCCTGCGTTTTTTTGTCAGTTGCCTTTACAATAATCAAGCGGGGCCCTCTGGGCTCACGCAGAGCTGAATCATCATCCTACCGTAGGGGATATGCCCCCGTGTATGCCCCTCTGGGCTCACGCAGAACTGAATCATCATCCTGCCGTAGGGGATATGCCCCCGTGTATGCCCCTCTGGGCTCACGCAGAGCTGAATCATCATCCTACCGTAGGGGATATGCCCCCGTGTATGCCCCTCTGGGCTCACGCAGAGCTGAATCATCATCCTACCGTAGGGGTATGCCCCCGTGTATGCCCTACGTGCTCACGTCAGCCTCGTTTTTGATACACCCCCACGGGTGAGGCTTCCAGCCTCGTTTTTGATGCACTCCCCCACGGGGGAGGCATCTTCCCCGCCCTGGCGGGTCTGGGGTGAGGTCGGTTTGGCTGTGTTTTGCTTACTAAAACCTCGTTTTAGCGTCGAAAAAGAGAAAAATTGTAGTTGGAGGCGTTTTTTTTGATTTTTTTGTGCAAAATATTTTTGAAGTTTAAACTTTTTATGGTAATTTTGGCGCAACAAGTGTGGCAAAGCGCCACAAGGAGAGATTTTATATAATAATGAAAGGTATGAGAAAGCTTTACTTCAAACTGTTGTGCATGACGATTGCCATGCTATACTTCTACCCCCCCCCAATTTTGCAGAGCCTATAGTGTAGGAGACGTAATAGTCTATAATCAGGTGACATATGTTGTCACCGACGCCGACAACAACTATGTCTCGGCTTGCGGGTCAACCGCATCTGGTTATCAAACCATACCTGCTACATTCCAGGTGGGCGACGTTACACTCACGGTAACTGGAATAGGATATTACACCAGCCTTAACAATGCCGGCTCCACGACAACCACGACATGGGACAATGTGGGCACTTTGAGTATTCTCAGCTCAACTAACCTCACTACCATTGACAACCCCAACTTCGGGAGCAGCCTGCAAAACTTTAACCTCTCACCTTACGTAACGACTATAAAGCCGTTCACGCTTGCCACATCGTTGCCGAAGTTTACATTGGTAAGCGGCTCCAACTATTTTGAGGTAGATGACTACGGTGCCTTGTACACCAAGGGCAAGAAGGCGCTGATAGCCGTGCCATCGACATACGGCAGCTCCAGCAGCGGCACCAGCACAACGTTCACCATACCCGACGGCGTGGAGGAGATTTACCCCGGGGCAATAAGAAGCACCTACATAACGAAGCTTGTCATCCCCGCTTCGGTGAAGACCATACCCAACACGTGGCCGTCGATACTGCCGCAGGCAACCGGCCTTCAGGAGATAGAGGTGGCTTCGGGCAACACCACTTTCCGCAGCGAGGACGGCTTGTTGATACGCAGCAGCGACAACGCACTTGTCTTCTACCCTGCCGGAAAGGGCGAGACCACCTTCACCGTGCCTGACGACGTGACGAAGGTGTTGAGCAACTCCATCATCTACAACAACACCCTCACCACCGTAGATCTCAATAAGGTTACTACGATGGAGGGCTCGGAGTGCATCTACGAGTGTGATAACCTGCAGACGGTGAAGATTGGCGCAAGCATGACCACCATTGACGAGGGAGCAATTTCGTTCAACGAGAGCCTCTCGACATTTGAGGTGGCATCGGACAACGAATACTTCTCTGTGGGTAGTTCCAAAAGTGGTATCATAAAGGGTGCGTTGTACAACTATGACAAGACCACCCTCTTGTTCGTGCCACCTGCATACACAAGCAGCAAAAATTATGAAACTGTTGGTTCACCAACCACGCGCATTGCCAAGGAGGCTTTTGTATGCTCTCAGCTGAAAAGCATACACATAGGAAAGGCCGTGAACGAGATAGGTGAGTCGCCTTTCCGCATGTGTAATAATCTTAGCAACGTGCAATTTGACAACCAATCCACGCTAAAGGTAGTGCCCACATGGATGTTCTACGATTGTCCAGAGCTTGGAAACATCACTTTTCCCGACGCGGTGGAGACAGTCTCCAAGAATGCCATCGTTAATTGCGAAGGTATGTCTTATATTAATTTTTACAGTACTTCAAACCTGACTACAATCGAGGATTCGGCTTTTGTCAACCTGCCAAACGTAACAGGGGTTTATTTAAACGGCTCCAATCTCACTACCATTGGTGCTGACGCATTCAACAAACTCACAAGCCTGGGCTCGATAACCATACCGCAAACAGTGACTACGCTTGGCGACAACGCCTTTCGTGGATGCTCAAGCCTGAAGACCGTGAATTGGGGCAGCAACCCGCAGATAACAACCATAGGAGCCGGCACATTCGCCGACTGCGGACTAACGAGCTTTGAGATACCGTCGAGCGTGACGACCATCAAGAGCGAGGCTTTCCGCAACTGCACCGCCCTGACAGACGTGAGCCTCTCGGCAAACGTGAGCAGCGTTGACGCGCGGGCATTCAAGGGCTGCACCAACCTCAACAATTTCACCGTGGATTCGGGCAACGCCTATTATTCCGCCGTCAACGGCTACCTGTTAGACAAGGACAAGACGAGCCTTGTGGTGTTTCCGCCCGCAAAGGCTCACGAGAACATGACGCTGCTGCCGCCGTCGATAACCTCAATCGGCGACTATGCTTTCTACGAGTGCACCAACCTGACCAACGTAACCATTCCGCAAAAGGTTACGAAGATTGGGCAGCGTGCCTTTGGACTGTGCGACAACCTCAACCACGTTACGTTCCTCTGCGAGAGCATGATAAGCCCGAGCAACATTCCCTATACCGACAACAACACCGTGGCGTTCGACAACGGCACCAACCGCAGCGACAAGTACAACGCGTTCAGCCACATCACCATCTCCGTGCGCAAGAGCCTGCTCTCCACCTACCAGGCAAGCTCTTACTACACTCAGTTCAAGGGTGGTGCCTCCGGCATCGACCCGTCGTTCAACGTGGCCCACACAGGCGACGCTACTTCCAACGACGGCGACGAGTATATTGCCGTGTCTGACAATGCCGCCATGCTGCTTTCCACGGCAGCCAACGTGTGCACATACGTCGTGGGCACGAGCGTTAGCCACGGTGGCTCAACGCTCAACGTGGCGGCGGTGGGCGACTATGCTTTCCAGAATGCGCCGTCCACAATCGACGAGGTGGTGCTGCGCGACGACGTGGATTACATCGGCGCGATGGCGTTCGTGACGAGCACCTCCACTTCCGGCTCGACCGTAAAGCCTACTGGCTCCACGATAAAGGACATCGTGTTCTGCGGCACGCCAAGCTTCCAGCTGTCGTCGCAGGCTTTCGAGCTTGGCGACGACTACCACGAGTTCTACACCGGCCAAAAGATATACGTGCGCAAGTCGCAGGTAGATGCTTTCAAGGAGGTGCTACCCACCTACGCCCAGACGATGGTGGACTACCAGATACCCGGCGCCACCATATCCAACAAGTACGGCACGTTCTCGCGCGAGTTCGACACCGACCTCAACGCCTACTACACCGACAACAGCAGCGGCAAGCTCGCCGCATTCGTGGGCATGATTACCGACATCCTGGAGGGTGGCGGCGACTATGGCACTGCCACATACCACATACGCATGAACAGCGTTGACGAATACACGGGCAAGACGGGCGACGAGGCCTACGTGCCCGCCAACACGGGCGTGCTGATAAAGGTTATGGACGACGACGCAACCGCCACGCCGTCGGGCTTCTGGTATGCCATCGGCGAGACCGACCAAGGCACCTACGACGACGCCACGGCAAGCGCCATCTCGGGCAAGAACGTGATGCAGCCCGTTACGGTGAGCGCAAGCGGCGACATCTACGACACATCGGCTGGCTCGCAGTATGTCATGCAGCGTGGCGTTTTCCGCAAGGTCAACCAGAGCTACTCCATGCCGATACACAAGGCTTACTTGCAGGTCAGCGGCACCAACGGGGCGAAGGTGAGCCTCGTGTTCGACGAGGACAGCGAGGCGACGGGCATCAGCGCAGTAAACGCCGACCCTGCCACCGACGGCTCTGCCAACGCCCCCGTCTATAACCTTCAGGGTCAGCGCATAAGCAACCCTCAGCACGGCATTTACATTCGTGGAGGCAAGAAGATAATCGTGAAATAAGCAGCGAAAGATGAGGCTTACATCGAATTTCCCGAATTTCCTAAAAAAGAACACATTAAAGTAATTCGTTTAATTCGAGAAATTCGATGTAAAAAAGTTCGCTGAGAGGTTATTGCAAACTAAAGCATGAATTGATATGAAAAAGAAAGCATTATATATCGCCCCCAAGAGTGAGACAGTACGTTTGCGAGGTGAGCAGGTTCTCACCACCGCCAGCCCAGGCGTTGACGACGGCAGCTTCGACCCGAATGAGCCGGCGGAGGCAAAGGAGGGCGACACCGACGGTTGGCCCAGGTTCAACCCGTGGGAAAAGTGGGAAGAAGAACAGTAAAACGTTTACGTAAAAAATCTAAGATTGATATGAGAAATATAAAGAAAGCATTGTTTTTTTGGATTGCCGTCTGCACGGCGCAGGGAGTCAGCGCACAGTTCCCCGACGGCAACCCCAACGCCACCGGCACCGAAAATATCATTTATACCTACAACTACTCTGACCGCACCGCCACGGTGCGCAAGTCGGGCATAACGGATGCTACGAAGGGGTATCAAGGCAACGTCGTCATCCCCGACTCCGTGTACCTGCCAAGCCCTTTCGACCACTGGTATAAGGTGATTGGCGTTGATGCCGCCGCGTTCAAGAACTGCACGCTCTTAAAGTCGGTGTCGCTGCCCAAGGGCTGCACCACCATCGGCGACTCTGCGTTTTATAACACTGGCATGACCTCCATCACCATCCCCGACTTACAAGGCCCTGTCGGAGCCTATGCTTTCGGCAGGTGCAAGAGCCTCGTGAGCTTCGACGCGGGCAATGGCCTGACAAGCGTGGGCAAGGGCATATTCATCGACGACGACCAGCTCGCCGATTTTGCCATGAGCTCCGCCCTCACCTCCATCGGTGACTCGGCATTCTATGGCACTGCCATAACCGCCATTAGCCTGCCCGACGGCTTCACTGGCGGGGCGGGCGACTATTCGTTCGCAGAGTGCAAGAAGCTCGTGAGCTTCGACAGCGGCAACGGCATGACGAGCACCGGCGCGCTAATGTTCTACAACGACAGCCTGCTGACCAATGTACGCATCGGCTCAAACGTAACCACTCTCGCGAGGCTCATGTTCTACCATTGCCCTGGAATGAGGACGGCAACGAAGCTCGTCATACCCGCCAAGGTGACCAACGTGGGCAACATCTTCGGATTGGAAAACGAGCCCTACTGGGAGCTTGACAGCCTCATCATTGAGGACAGCGAGACGGCGATAGGCAACAGGGGATGGAACAGCGGCGTGTTGGAGAGGATAAATGTACACAACTACTACATTGGCCGCAACATTACCAACCTGCGCATCGCCAACGCCAGCACCTACGAGTCGCTGACGATAGGCCCGAAGGTTACCGCCCTGAGCAGCTACCTGTCGAGCCGCCGCACGGAGACCTACATGCCCCTCAAGACTGTGCGCACGCTCAACACCGACCCGTCGGCTCTCACGCCCACGTTCAGCTCGGTCATCTACAACCAGGCAACGCTCATCGTGCCAGACGGCACGCTCGATGCCTACAAGGCGGCGACAGGCTGGAAGGACTTCTACAACATCGTTGAGGCTTCCACATACGCCACGGGCGTGAACGCCGTGAAGGCTGCCCAAGGCAATGCCACCGAAACTGCCCGCTACTCCATCGACGGCGCAACCCTCGGCTTGCCGCGAAAGGGCGTGAACATCGTCAAGACAGGCGACGGAAAGGTGAGGAAAGTGATAGTGAAGTAAAAATAATTTTTAATCAACAATAAAACTGCAAATTATGAACAAGACTTTACGCAAAATGAGGGTGGCTGCAATGTTCGTTGTGGCATTGTGCGCAACCCAAGGAGCCAATGCACAGCTTACCGTGTCCGACTACAATCAACAGGATCCGGGCAACGGCCACCTGCTCTACGAGCTTAATGTTTCGGAGAAGACTGCCGTCGTGGCGGAACCCAACGCCACACAAAAGGCAAGCGGTTGGGACTATTCCACCTATCCCAGTGAAATAACCGTACTTGACTCTATTTCCGTACCGCCTTTTGACCTTTTCGGAACGTTGAAGGTGTTGGGTGTCGGCACGGGCGCATTCAAGAATTGCACAAACATCACCTCCGTCAAGCTCCCGAAGGGCTGCACCACCATCGGCGACTCGGCGTTCTACAACAGTGGCATAACCGAGTTCTCGCTGCCATCCGACTTCAACGGCTCCATTGGCAAGCACGCCTTCGAGGACTGCAAAAACCTCAAGCTTGGCAGCCTCAGTGGTGCCACGACCTTGGACAACAGCAGCTTCTTGGGATACACGCCAGCTGACAAGAAGTTCGTTATTCCCGCCAGCGTTACAAAGGTTGGATCTTCCATTTTGCGTAAAACGGTTGGCTCCACCACATACGGTGGCTCATCACTTGAGCTCGACAGCCTTATCATTGAGGACAGTGACACGCCAATCAGTGGCAGCGGTGGATGGAACAGCAATGCCCTGGCGCATGTGAACGTTCACAACTACTACATAGGCCGTAATGTTAGCAACATGCGCATTGCCGGGGCGTACTACTATGAGTCGCTCACCATTGGACCAAAGGTAACCTCTCTGTCAAGCTATATGTCGAGCGGACGCACAGAGAGCTACCTGCCACTCAACAAGGTGCAGACGCTCAACCCTGACCCGTCGGCTCTCTCGCCAACGTTCAACGACAAGATTTACGGACAGGCCACGCTCGTGGTGCCCGACGGCACGCTCGAGGCGTACAAGGCTGACGCCTACTGGGGCAAGTTCCTCAACATCATGGAGGCCACACAATATGCCACCAACATAAAGGGTGTTTCTGCTGAGAGTGGCAATGCCGTAGAGACTGCCCGCTATGGCATCGACGGCAAGCAGCTCGGCTCGCCACGCAAGGGCGTGAACATCATCAAGATGAGCGACGGCGCAGTGAAGAAGGTGATAGTGAAGTAAACAGCCTCTCCCCCACCCTATATTTAGCCCCGTCTCACCGTGCTTTCGCATGGATGAGGCGGGGCTAATCAAGCGGTAAGAGCCCTATGGGCTCACGCCAGCACCATCAGTCGGAGCGGCATCTCCGTGCCTTTCGTGTCATCCGTGGCCTATTTCTTGTCGCAGCGTTTCGCGGTCTATGTCCAGCAGTCCGTGGTGAGGACTGATGGTGAGCAGACGGTCTGCGGTGCGCAGGGCGATGTCGAGGTCGTGGGTTGAAGCGACGACTATTTTCCCCATGTCGTGGGCAAGCGTGGCGAGGAGGCTCATGGTTTCCACCTTGCTCGGATAGTCGAGGAACGCCGTCGGCTCGTCGAGAAGCATGACGGGTGTCTGCTGCGCCAGTGCGCGGGCAATCATTATCTTCTGCCGTTCGCCGTCGCTCAACGTGCCGATGTCGCGCCGCGCGAATGCCTCCATGCCCACCATGCGCATGGCTTGGGTCACGATGTCGCGGTCGGCTGGTCGCAGCGTGCCGTAGAAGTTGGTGTAAGGCATCCGCCCCATCGCCACGATGTTGGCGGCGGTCATGTTGCTGACATCCACTCTCTCGGTCAGCACCACGCTCACGAGGCGTGCAAGCGTGGGTTTGCTGGTTGCCGCAAGGTCGTAGTGTGTGCCGTCAACATCCAAAGTCATCTTGCCTCCCAATGGCGGCTGGAAGCCTGCGAGCGTGCGCAGGAGGGTGGACTTTCCAAGCCCGTTGCGCCCTATGAGGCATGTCAGCTGTCCGCCAACGATTGTGGCGTTGATATGCTCCGCAACAGTCTTGTGGCGGTAGCCTATCGTGAGGTTTTCTATTTTTATCCCGTTCATGCTTGCAAAAATACAATATAATCGTGAATTGCGAATTATGAATTGCGAATTATTGTTATCTTTGCAAGCGAATTATGAGCACAACATCACCAGTACAAGCATTGATGCAGCAGAAGTTGCTGCTGCAGATAGAATACCAGACGGAAAAGGAAGCATTTCGCAAGCAGGCCGAGGCAATGGGCATCGGCCGCAGGGTGAAGCGCGGCGACGCATGGTATCCCGTGCGCATTGGGCAGAGCCGCTACAACTCGCTCAACCAGATGACGATAGAGGTTTTCCGCACCGCCGACCAGAACATAGAGCACAACTTTGAGTTCGGCAAGCCGGTGATGTTCTTTAAAGGTCAAAAAACAAGTCAAAGCCCCCCCAAGCCCCCCCAAGAGGGGGGATGTGAATTACCAAAAGAGCAATCCACAGAACGATTAAATGAGCAACCCATAATGCCATTAAAGCAGAAGGGGAAAGCTTTGAATGGCTCTGTATCAAATCAATATCCCCCCCTTGGGGGGGGCTTGGAGGGGCTTTGCACTGGCATCGTCTCCTACGTCGATGGCGACCGCATGGTAGTGGTGGTGCCGGAGGAGCAAATCGCAAGCCTCAATGCCCAGGGTTCAAGCCAGATTGGTGTGCAGCTGTCGTTCGACGAGACCTCATATCGCACGATGTTCGACGCGCTCGACCGCGTAATCAATGCCAAAGGCAACCGTCTGGCTTACTTGCGCGACCTCTTCTATTCGAAGATGCCCGCGCAGAGGTTCACTTTCGAGCCTATGACCTTTCCGTGGCTCAACAAGACGCAGGAAAAGGCCGTCAACGAGGTGCTTTGGGCAAAGGACGTGGAAGTGGTGCACGGGCCTCCTGGCACTGGCAAGACGACGACCCTTGTGGAGGCAATAAACGAGACGCTGATGCGCGAGAGCCAAGTGCTTGTTTGCGCTCAAAGCAACATGGCTGTTGACTGGATTAGCGAGAAGCTCGTTGACAGGGGTATCAACGTGCTGCGCATAGGCAACCCTACGCGCGTGAACGACAAGATGCTCGGCTTCACCTACGAACGGCGGTTTGAGGCACATCCCGACTACCCGCAGCTGTGGGCAATAAGGAAAGCCATACGTGAGCTGCGGCAAAGGAAGAAACGGCGCGACGACAACTTCCACCAGAAGCTCGAAAGGCTGAAGGCTCGCGCCACGGAGCTTGAGATACGCATCAACGCCGAGCTTTTCGGCGAGGCGCGGGTCATTGCCTCCACACTCGTAGGCTCGGCCAGCCGATTGCTTGAGGGGCAGAAGTTCGGCACGCTGTTCATCGACGAGGCGGCGCAGGCTCTTGAGGCGGCTTGCTGGATTCCAATAAGGCGCGTGAGCCGTGTCATCCTTGCGGGCGACCATTGCCAGCTGCCGCCCACGGTGAAAAGCATCGCCGCCTTGAAAGGCGGACTTGGCAAGACGCTCATGGAGCGCATTGTGGAGAACAAGCCCGAATGCGTAACCCTCCTGCAGGTGCAATACCGTATGAACGACCAGATAATGCGCTTCTCGTCCGACTGGTTCTACGGCGGAAAGGTGAGGACGGCGGACGAGGTGAAGCAGCGCCGTGGCATACTGGAGTATGACATACCAGTAATGTGGATTGACCAGGTGGAGGGCAAGGAGGAATTCATCGGTGAGACCTACGGGCGCATAAACCGCGACGAGGCGGAGCAGACGCTGACCATTCTTGAGCAATATTTCACGAAGATAGGCAAGCAGCGCATACTGGACGAACGAATTGACGTGGGCGTGATATCGCCTTATCGCGCACAGGTGCAGTACTTGCGCCATTTGATAAAGAAACGCGAGTTCTTCAAGCCTTTCCGCCGCCTCATAACGGTGAACACCGTTGACGGCTTCCAGGGACAGGAGCGCGACATCATCCTCATCTCTATGGTGCGCTCAAACGCCGAGGGACAGATTGGCTTCCTGCGCGACCTGCGCCGCATGAACGTAGCGATAACCCGCGCCCGCATGAAGCTCATCATCATCGGCGACCCCGCCACCCTCACCCGCCACCCGTTCTACAAGAAGCTGTACGAGTATGTGAAGAAAATATCCAACGAAGATATGAGTAATGAAAAAATGACAATAAGAGAAGCGACGCTGGCAGACATACCAGTGATACAGGGCATCGCTGACGTGGCATTTCCTGAGACTTACAAGGACATCATAACGACGGAGCAATGCGACTACATGATGGAAATGATGTACTCAACCGACAGCCTGCGCAGGCAGATGACGGTGGAGCACCATACTTATTTGATATGTTATGTTGACGGTGAGGCCGTGGGCTACGTCTCGGTGCAGCCACTTCCCGACGAGGAGAAAGCCGAGAGCGAGAAAGACATTGATGTCTTCGACCTCCAGAAGATATATGTGTTGCCCGACTACCAGCACCAACATATTGGCACACAGCTGTTTGACCATGCGGTTGCACTTGTTCGCAAGCTGCACCCTACCCCATGCCTCTTGGAGCTGCACGTGAACCGCCACAACAAGGCGTTGCACTTCTATGAGCGCATGGGCATGCACAAGCTCAGGGAGGGCGACTACGACATCGGCAACGGCTTCTACATGAACGACTACATCATGGGCATGGAGCTGAAATAGGGTTAAAGGTATCGGCGGACAAAAGCTTTTATCCTGCGCTCATATTCCAGCCTGTGGTTTTGGTAGCTGCGGGCGTGATGTGAGCCGTGGAAGACAACAAGATATTTCGGCGCGGGCTTGGCGGCATAGAGCTGGAAAACCATGCGCGTGGGCACGTAGGTGTCGGCTCCACCGTGGATGAAAAGCATAGGCTTGCGGCACTTTGCCACCTGCCGCAACGGGGAGGCTTCGCCGAACGACCAGCCATATTTAAGCTTGCACAGTGCGGAGGCGGAGTAGAGTAGGGGAAAGGCGGGCAAGTCGAACTGTTCGCCAATCTCGTAGCTGAACTCGTCCCATACCGACGAATAGCCGCAGTCCTCAATGAAGCATTTTACGGGTGAGTCCAACCCTGCCACGTTCATCGTGGTTGCCGCCCCCATTGACAGTCCGTGGAGCAAGATGCGGGCATGGCCTGTGGAGTCTTTGAACAGGTTGTCGGCGATGGCTATCCACCGCAGTACGTCCTCACGGTCTTTCCACCCCATCTGCATGACCTCGCCGCCGCTTTTGCCGTTGGCGTGGAGGTCGGGGATGAGAAGGTTCATGCCGAGCTGTCGGCAATAGACATATCCCCAATGGAGCATGTCGATGGCGCAGTCGGTATAGCCGTGCACCAGCACAGCCGTGCGTGGAGTGGGGTGGGGGGCATTCACTATAAGTGCATGTAGGCGTGTGCTGTCGCTGCCGAAGAGCCGCCTGTCGCCGCCTGGCACCATTATGAACGTGTCGCGCAAGGCGTTAGCCCTTTGCAGTGAGTCAATCCATTGTCTTGTCCACGGATAGTGTCTTTTCATGCCCGCAAGGTGCGCCTTGTAGTCGCGCCCGTCGTTTTTCTCGGGCTTTAGCGCGAAGTCAATCAGGTGTGCACTCTCAATGAACAGCGCGATTACGGCAAGTCCAACGATGAGACATAGGCAGCCGCAGCCTTTTGACGTTTTCGATTTCAGCATTTAGATGTTGGTTAAATTTGATAACCAAGTTGTTTCATAAGATTGTCAATGGTCTCATGGAAGACCTTAGGGAAATCCACATTGTCAAGTTCGTTGAAATGCTTGTCGTTTGTGACGATAAGTTTTGCGTTTCCTGCAATGGCACAATCAACAAACTTGTTGTCGTCAGGATCGGCCTTTATGAGATGGAAATGAAAGGTTGGATCAACGCGAATTACGTTGCTGCGATTGAGAATAACATAACTGATGGTATCAGCTATGTCTGGTCGCAAGTTGCGTCCTATAACCTCAATGTATTCTTCCAAAATCTCATTTGATATTACAATGTTGAATTTTCCTTTAAGAAAATCTTGCCATAGTTTATAATATTCGCCTTTGACGGATATTATCATTATAAGGCAGTTTGTGTCAATGACATAACTTTCCATCATCGGTCGTATGGAGTGCGTTCGTGCAAGGTTTTGAAACTTTCAAATTTCTCGTCATTCAGCTCGCCAGTATCCCACATTTCTTTAATGGAATCCTCTGCTTTCTTTGCAAAGTAATTTGCAATGACGTTTTTGAGATCTTGCAAGGACTCAGGAGATTGTATGTATGACATCATCCTAAGCACGTCCAACTGGGCTTGGTTTAATACCGTTGCTTCCATTGTATTTTCTTTTTTTGCAAAAATAAGAACATATTTGTTATACGCCAAATAATTTCTTATTTTTAAACCTTTATTTCCCTCTTTATCTCTTCCAAGCTGATTTTCTTCCTCACTTTCACGCGGTCGAAGCCCATGCCGTAAACACCGATGACCGCGCTTTGGGCAACGAAGGCGTTGGGGTCGATTTCGTCGATGAGGTCGAAGATGAACGACGACTCGCTTTTCTTGGCAATGCAGAAGATGACTTTCTTGTCCTTGCCGCTGTAGAAGCCGTTGCCGTTGAGCGTGGTGCAGCCCCGGTCGGCAATCTTGTTTATCGCCTCGCCAATCTCATGCCACTTGTCGGAGATGATGAAGAACTGCACGCTGCGGCGCAGCGAGTTGACTACGTAATCGACGCAGAACGATACGATGAAGAGCAGCACGTAGCCGTAGAGAACTTTCTCCCAGTCGCGCAGCACAACGTATGACGACGTTATGATGGCGAGGTCGCAGAAGAGGATGACATGACCGAGCGACACGTCGCGGTATTTGTGGACCATTGCCGCCACTACGTCGCTGCCGCCAGTGGAGCCTCCAGCCGACAGGCCGAGGCCGACGCTCGTGCCCATGAACACGCCACCCACGATGCACGCCATGAACTTCTGGTCGGCAAGCAGGTGGATGTCGGCACCGCCAAGCCATTGGAAGACGGTGGAGGCGAGGGTAAACACGACAACGCCGTAGATGGTTTTCACGCAGAACTTCCAGCCGAGTATTTTCAGCGCGGCAATGAGCAATGCACCGTTGATGGCGAAATAGGTGTATTGCGTTTGGATGCCCGTGCCCCAGTAAACGATTTCGGCGATACCCATTGTGCCGCCCATTGTTATCTCATTGGGCACCAGGAACATGTTCAGGCCGATGACACCCATCAGCATTGCCACTGTGATGATGGCGTAGTCGCGTATGGTCTTGTATATCGACTTGCCTTTCTTTCTCCTTGTTTCCATAAAAATCATTTAATGGTGCAAAAATAAGGATTTTTTCCTTAACTTTGCACCAAAAATAAAGATAAAAGATAATAGATAACGGATAATAGATAAATTTGGCAAACGACAAATGAATATTGAGAAAGAAATAAGCTCCTCGGCCCTTGCCGCCGTGAAGCAGCTCTACGGACAGGACGTGCCAGAGAAGATGGTGCAACTGCAAAAGACGAAGCCCGGCTTTGAGGGCAACCTGACGTTGGTGGTTTTCCCATTCTTGAAAATGTCGCACAAGAAGCCGCAGGACACTGCCAAGGAGATTGGCGACGTGCTCGTGCGCGACTGTAAGGTTGTGTCGGCTTACAATGCCGTGGGCGGTTTCCTCAACCTTGTCATTGCCCCGGAGGCGTGGATTGACATGCTGCGAGACATTGACGCCGACCCAGACTTCGGTTTGACTAAGGCAACGGAAGGCTCACCCTTGGTGATGGTGGAGTATTCGTCGCCAAACACCAACAAGCCACTCCACCTCGGCCATGTGCGCAACAACCTGTTGGGCTGGAGCCTCGCGAAAATTCTTGAGGCCAACGGCAACAAGGTGGTTAAGACCAACATTGTGAACGACCGAGGCATACACATAATGAAGTCGATGCTCGCATGGCAACGTTGGGGCAACGGCTGCACGCCGGAGTCGACTGGCAAAAAGGGTGATCACCTCATTGGCGACTTTTACGTGCTGTTCGACAAGCACTACCGTGAGGAGTGCGCGGAGCTGAAAGCCAAATACATTGCTGAGGGCATGGACGAGGGAAAGGCTGACGAGAAAGCCAAGAACGAGGCACCGCTCATAAAGGAAGCCCACCAGATGTTGGTGAAGTGGGAGGCGGGCGACCCAGAGATACGCGCCCTGTGGCAAAAGCTCAACAACTGGGTATATGCTGGTTTCGACGAGACCTACAAGGCTCTCGGCGTGAGCTTCGACAAAATTTACTATGAGTCGCAAACCTATCTTGAGGGCAAGCGCAAGGTTGAGGAAGGCCTCGAAAAGGGCTTGTTTTACAAGAAAGAGGACGGCAGCGTATGGGCCGACCTCACCAAGGACGGGCTCGACCAAAAACTGCTGCTTCGCTCAGACGGCACATCTGTCTATATGACGCAGGACATCGGCACCGCCGAGATGCGCTTCAATGACTACCCAATAGACAAGATGATATACGTGGTAGGCAACGAGCAGAACTACCATTTTCAGGTTCTCTCAATGTTGCTCGACCGCCTCGGCTTCAAGTGGGGCAAAGACTTGGTTCACTTCTCTTACGGCATGGTGGAGCTGCCCAATGGCAAGATGAAGAGCCGCGAGGGCACGGTGGTTGACGCCGATGACCTAATTGCTGAGATGATAGCCGACGCGCGCAAGACGAGTGAGGAACACGGCCAGTCGAAAGACTTCTCCGAGGCAGAGAAACAGGAGATAGCCCGCATCGTGGGCATGGGTGCATTGAAGTATTTCATACTGAAGATTGACGCACGCAAGAACATGTTGTTCAACCCCGCCGAGTCAATCGACTTCAACGGCAACACTGGCCCATTCATACAATACACGTATGCACGCATACAGAGCATTCTACGCAAGAGCAAAGAGACAGGAATAGGGCTTGGTGGCAATCATAAATCTCAAACCTCAAATCTCAAACCTCAAATTAATGCCAAGGAGGTTGAGCTTGTGCAGAAGCTCGATGGCTTCAAGGCGGCAGTTGCCGACGCAGGGCAGAACTACAACCCTGCCGGCATTGCCAACTACTGCTATGAGCTGACAAAGCTCTTCAACCAGTTCTACCATGACTACAGCATCCTCTCTGCCGATACCGAAGAGGAGAAAGCTTTCCGCCTGATGCTTGCCAGGAACGTAGGCAAGGTGATAAAGAGCGGCATGGCACTTCTTGGCATTGAGGTGCCTGAGAGAATGTGAAGCCCCACCCCAGCCCTCCCCGATAGGGGAGGGGGAAGCAAACCACATAAACGCTACAATATATTTTAGGTGAAAGGAGAAAAGACTTTTGTCTTCGAAACTGCCGATACCATATCGTATGATCTTCTGAAGCAATATGCAAAGGAGAATAGGCTTTTTATGACAGAAGCAGAGAGTGTGTTGTGGCGGTTGCTTCGTGACAAGGGGATTGGAATAAAATTTAGAAGGCAACATGCCATAGGAAACTATATAGCAGATTTTGTCAATCTGCATTACAAACTGGTCATTGAGGTAGATGGCAAGTATCATTTTAAAGGCGATAAGCCTGTTGCTGATGCCGAATGTACAGCCGACCTTAACAGTATGGGCTACACTACTGTACGTTTCACAAATGAGGAAGTACTTGGAAACCCAGACAAAGTGTTGTGTCAAATAAAGACTATCGTACAGGATATGGAAATACACAGACCCCGACTTTCTGCCACTCAAGCATCTCCCTCCCCTATCGGGGAGGGCAGGGGTGGGGCTTCGGTGAGGGCGAACGCCTGGGCTGTTGACGCGGCCTGCTCTGGCAATCCTGGGCCGATGGAGTATCAGGGCATTGACTTGCAGACGGGAGCGAGGGTGTTCCATTTCGGGCCAGTCTATGGCACAAACAACATAGGCGAGTTCCTTGCCATAGTGCATGCCTTGGCGTTGATGGACAAGCTCGGCATTACCGACAAAACAATCTATTCCGACTCCTACAACGCCATTCTTTGGGTGAGGAAAAAGCAATGCAAGACGAAGCTTGAGCGCAACGAGAAAACAGAACAACTCTATCATATCATTGGACGGGCCGAACAATGGCTACGCTCGCACGCCGTCAGAACGCCCATCATTCAATGGGACACGCGCCGATGGGGAGACATCCCCGCCGACTTCGGGCGCAAGTGAAATACCTAAAAATAATAGCCAATAACTTGACTATTCTACAAACCTGGCAGGGCCGTAGCTGTGATAAGCCGCGGCCCTCTTTCTTGCCTACGTTTAGTCAAAAAGCAAAGGGAAAGAATTAAAAAAACAGAAAAGCTTTGCCAAATGCAAACAATATCGTATTTTTGCAGACAAATAAACCAAACCAAAGGAAAGTAATTATGAAAAAACTCATGTCTCTGGCCCTGCTTGCCCTCATGGTTGTCGCAGCCAAGGCGCAGGTGGAGTTCACCTCCGACCTCGTGACAAATGGTACGTCTGAAGCACAGATTGTCTTTACCGGCAAGATTGCCCCAGGCTGGCACGTTTACAGCACCGAGCTTGGTGCCGACGGCCCCATACAGGCATCGCTCAATGTCAACAGCCTCGACGGCGTGGAGCTTGTGGGAAAACTGACCCACGAAGGTGATGAGATTGCGAAGCACGATAACCTTTTCGACATGGACTTGCGCTATTTTGAGAACAGCGTGAAGTTCATACAGAAAGTGCGCTTCACCAAGAAGGACTACAAGATTGACGCTTATCTGGAGTATGGCGCATGCAACGACCAGAATTGCCTGCCGCCAGCCCAGGTGGAGATACAGAAGCAGGGCACTGCCCCAGCTGTGGCAGCGATCGGGAATGTTGTGACAAAGAAAGCCGCGAAAGGGAGCAGTGCCAAGAAGGCAAAGGGAGCGGCAAAAAAGAGCTCCAAAATGTCTGCAAAAAGGTAAAGCCTGCAATAACTGAAAATCCAACGACCTTTTCTTAAATACCAAAAACAGAAGTGATTTTTAGTTTTTAACTTTGCGGTTGCAAGCCAGTCGCAAAGTTAAAAACTATCAATAATATTGCATTTTGATACCCAATTCATGCTTGAAAGCGTATAAAGTTATATAAGGTTACTGAAAATCAAATCTAAATCAAGGAGATTATTTAACACATGAAAAAAGCAATGACCTTGGCCCTGCTGCTGGTTGTAAGCATCCTGGCCCATGCACAAATGCTCGACCCCGTGCATTTCTCTTCACAGTTGAAGACAGGCAAGACAGCAGAGGCGGAGATTATTTTCACGGGAAAAATAGACAAGGGCTGGCACGTCTATAGCACAGACCTTGGTGCTGACGGTCCCATCTCGGCGACATTCAATGTCAACAAGCTCGATGGCGTGGAGCTTATGGGCAAGCTTCAGCCACGTGGCAACGAAATAAAGAGCTTCGACAAGCTTTTCGATATGACGCTACGTTATTTCGAGAACTCGGTAACTTTCGTGCAGAAAGTGAAGTTCACCAAGCCCAATTATACTATCGACGCTTATCTTGAATACGGTGCCTGCAACGACCAGAACTGTATGCCGCCGACAAGCGTGGATATAAAGAAATCGGGCAAGAGTCCTGCCGTGGACGCCAAGGCTGCCGAGGAGGTAAAGAAGGAGGAAGCCAAAGAAGAGGCTGTGGAAGAGCAAGCCAAGGTCGAAACGGCGAATACCGACTCTGCCAAAGCCTTAAATGCCGACTCTGTAGCCCAGGCCACAGCAGCCTTGGCAAATGTCAGCGAGACAGATTCCGCAAATATTTGGAAGCCGGTAATAAAACAACTGCAGCAGTTTGGCGGCACCAACGACATTGCCAACCACTCGTTGCTATACATCTTCTTGATGGGCATTGTGGGTGGTTTGCTCGCGCTCGTCATGCCTTGCATTTGGCCAATCATCCCAATGACGGTGAGCTTCTTCCTGAAGCGCTCAAAAGACAACAAGAAGCGCGGCATACGCGAGGCCACTACATACGGCATCTCAATCATCGTAATCTATCTTGCGCTCGGCATCGGCGTGACGGCGATTTTCGGCCCGTCAACGCTCAACGCCCTTTCCACCAATGCGGTGTTCAACATTTTCCTCTTCCTGTTGCTCGTGGTGTTTGCCGTGAGCTTCTTCGGATGGTTCGAGATAAAGTTGCCTGATTCGTGGGCAAACAAGGTTGACACCAAGGCGAGCAACACCACTGGTCTCATTTCCATATTCCTCATGGCGTTCACGCTGGTGCTTGTGAGCTTCTCGTGCACCGCGCCCATCATTGGTCTGCTGCTCGTGCAGACGGTTACGTCGGGCGACTGGCTCGCCCCTGCCGTGGGCATGTTCGGCTTCGCGCTGGCTCTCGCCGTGCCGTTCTCGCTCTTCGCCATGTTCCCCACGCTGATGAAGAAAAGCCCTAAGAGCGGCTCGTGGATGGACCAGATAAAAGTGGTGCTCGGTTTCATAGAGCTTGCGTTTGCGTTGAAGTTCTTCAGCGTTGCCGACCTCGCCTACGGGTGGCACCTTATGGACCGCGAGGTGTTCCTGGCCTTGTGGATAGTCATTTTTGGTGCGCTCGGTGCATATCTCGTGGGCTGGCTCAAGTTCCAGCAGGATGCCATCGGTGGTGAGCTTAACAAGCCCATGCCTGTGCCGGCAATCATGCTCGGTCTCTGCTCGTTCGCCTTTGCCATCTACATGATTCCAGGGCTGTGGGGTGCTCCCTGCAAGGCGGTGTCGGCATTCGCCCCGCCTATGAACACACAGGACTTCAACCTCAACAACAAGGTGGTTGAGGCAAAATACACAGACTATGACTTCGGTATGGCTGCCGCCAAGGCACAGGGTAAGCCCGTGATGATAGATTTCACTGGCTTTGGCTGCGTCAACTGCCGCAAGATGGAGGCTGCCGTTTGGACTGACCCAAGCGTCGCCGACAAGCTGACGAAGGACTACGTGCTGATTTCACTTTATGTTGACGACAAGACCAAGCTGCCCGAGCCAATCGTGGTGAAGGGCGCAAACGGACAACCGCGTACGCTGCGTACCATTGGCGACAAGTGGAGCTACCTGCAGGCCTACAAGTTCGGGGCCAACGCCCAGCCGTTCTACGTAACGGTTGACAACAACGGCAACCCGCTTTCTGGTTCCTTCACCTACAAGGAGGACGTGCCTGCTTACCTCGACTTCTTGAACAAGGGTCTTGACGCTTATAAGAAATAAAGTTCTGTCGTATGCCAAGCCGCTTGCGACTTGGCTAAAGCTTTAAGACTAATGTTAGAAAAAACACTAAGGGAGCAAATCATAGCTCTTATAAAACAGCAAGTGGTGCCTGCCGTGGGCTGCACTGAGCCTATGGCGGTGGCGCTGTGCACGGCACGGGCGACCGAGGACTTGTGCAAGCGGCCTGAGAAAATAAGTGTGCTGCTGAGTGGCAACATGCTCAAGAACGCAATGGGCGTTGGCATTCCTGGCACTGGCATGATTGGCCTGCCGATAGCTGTCGCCCTGGGTGCCATAGTGGGCAAGAGCCAGTACCAACTTGAGGTGATAAAGGACCTTACGCCCGAAACACTTGACGAGGGAAAGCAGTTCATCAGTGACCCAAGCCGCATAGACATAAAGCTGAAGCAGAACATCACCGAGAAGCTTTATATAGAGGTTACCTGCGAGGCTGGCGAGGACAAGGCTACGGCGATAATCGCCGGCTCACACACCAACTTCGTCTATGAGGAGCGTAACGGCAAGGTGTTGCTCGACAAGCGCAAATGTGTCGGTGAGAACGCAGAAGACGGCGGTATAAAGCTCAACATGAAGACAGTTTGGGACTTCGCCACTACGACGCCTATAGACGAGATAAGCTTCATGCTCGCGGCACGCGACTACAACATACGCGCCGCCGAGGAGAGCAAGAAAGGCAACTACGGCCACTGCCTCGGCAAGACCATAGAGCGGCCGCTGAGCCACGGCATCTTCGGCGACTCAATTTACTGCCATATCATCTCGGAGACAGCCCTCGCCTGCGACGCACGAATGGGCGGGGCCATGATACCTGTGATGAGCAACAGTGGTTCGGGCAATCAGGGCATTTGCGCCACCAACCCCGTGGCTGTTTTCGCGAAAGAGAACGAGAACACCGAGGATGAGCTTATTCGCGCCCTCACATTGTCGCATCTCACGGCAATATACATCAAGCAAAGCCTCGGCACGCTGTCGGCCCTTTGCGGTTGCGTAGTGGCGAGCACAGGCTCGAGCGTGGGCATCGTCTATCTCATGGGAGGCGACTACGAGCGCGTCTGCTTTGCCATACAGAACATGATAGCCAACCTGACGGGCATGATTTGCGATGGGGCAAAGCCGTCGTGCAGCATAAAGATTTGCTCGGGCGTATCGTCAGCTTTGCTGTCGGCTTTGCTGTCCATACAGGGGCACCATGTGACGGCCGCCGAGGGCATAATAGACCAGGATGTCGACAAGAGCATACGCAACCTTACCAGCATTGGCAAGGAGGCCATGTGCCCTACTGACGACATGGTGCTTGACATAATGACTCACAAGGGCTGTTGACCATATTAATCTCTCATTCTCATAAATCAGAAGCCGGCTGTAGCAGTGATGCCACGACCGGCTTCATCCTTTTCACTCCTTACTCCTCGCTCACAATGGTAACGTCGTCGAAGTCGTGAAGGCTTTCAAGCAGTATGTCCTTGTGGTCGCGACGCTTCATCTTCACTTCCATCTGCACCTCGTAGATGTTTCCGTGCGACGTGCGCTTGTCTTTCATCTCGTAGGTCACCACGTCGTCCACGATGCCGCGTATCTCCTTTATGGCTCGCTTTGCGGCGTCGCGCGTCGGTGACGTGAACGACACCTGCACGTTGGTCATGCCTCCAAGGTGAGGCACGTAATGGCCCAACACCTCCAGGCCAAGGAGCATGAGGGCTGTGGTGAGCGCGGCCATGAAGAACTGTCCCGTGCCACAGGCCATGCCCACGGCTGCCGTAACCCACAAGCCGGCTGCGGTGGTAAGACCGCGCACAACGTTCTTTTGGAACACTATCAGCCCGGCGCCGAGGAAACCTATGCCCGACACCACCTGCGCCGCCACGCGCGACGTGTCTTTCACGCCGTCAGTGAAGCCGTACATTGAGACGAGTGTGAACAGGGCCGAGCCCACGGCCACGAGGAAGTGGGTGCGGAAGCCAGCGTCCTTGGCGCGGTAGCCGCGCTCAAGACCTATTGCGCCGCCAAGAATCATGGCGACAACCAAGCGGATGGTGATGTCGAGAAAGTTGTTGCCCATTATGTTTTTGTAATAGTTGTTGCAAAATTAACAGTAAAATCCGCAATAAACAACAAAAAGCAAGGATTATTTTTCGTCGCACGCAAGTTTTGTCGCAATTATTGAGTAATTTTGCAAGCTGAAGAATATAAACGTTTATAATATATGGCTTTGAAATGTGGTATCGTGGGATTGCCAAATGTGGGCAAGTCCACGCTTTTCAACTGCCTGTCGAGCGCGAAAGCGCAGGCGGCAAATTTTCCATTTTGCACCATCGAGCCGAACCTCGGCGTGATAACGGTGCCCGACGAGCGGCTCACCAAGCTTGCCGAGTTGGTGCATCCAGGGCGCATAGTGCCGGCGACATGCGAGATAGTTGACATTGCCGGCCTTGTGAAAGGAGCCTCGAAAGGGGAGGGGCTTGGCAACAAGTTTCTTGGCAACATTCGTGAATGCGACGCCATAATACACGTCATACGCTGCTTCGACGACGACAACGTAGTGCGCGAGGGCGGAGCACCCGTAGATCCGGCCGCCGACAAGGACATTATTGACACAGAACTTCAGCTGAAGGACCTTGAGACCATCGAAGGCCAGCTTGCCAAGCAGGAGAAGATTGCCGCCACGGGCAACAAGGACGCAAAGGTGTTGGTCGGCGTGCTTCATGCCTACAAGGACGTGCTCGACCGTGGCGAGAATGCCCGCAGCGTGACGTTCGACAGCAAGGAGGAGCAAAAGGCGGCTCACGACCTTTTCCTCCTGACAACGAAGCCCGTGCTTTATGTCTGCAATGTTGACGAGGCAAGCGCGAAGACGGGCAACCGTTACAGCAAGATAGTTGAGGAGATTGCCGCACGCGAGGGCGCGGAGGCTATGGTCATTGCCGCCAAGACCGAGGAGGACATTGCATCGCTTGACACATACGAGGACAAGAAGCTTTTCCTCGACGAACTCGGGCTTGAGGAGAGCGGCGTGAACCGCCTCATAAAGAAGGCCTACCACCTGCTCAACCTACAGACGTTCATTACAGCCGGGCCGATGGAGGTCAAGGCTTGGACGTTCCACAAGGGCTGGAAGGCCCCGCAATGCGCAGGTGTCATCCACACCGACTTCGAGAAGGGCTTCATCCGCGCAGAGGTCATAAAATATGACGACTACGTGAAATACGGCTCCGAGGCCGCAGTGCGCGAGGCCGGCAAGCTCTACGTGGAGGGCAAGGACTATGAGCCGCAGGACGGCGACATAATGCACTTCAGGTTCAATGTTTGATTGGTTTGAGCTTTGAGCATTGAGGTTTATGATTACCATAAATTAATAGCAAGTCATTTCATAATGCTCAATGCTCAAATCTCAAATCTACAGAAATATAATGGTTTAATTAAAAAAAGTCCTCTCAAAAAATACATTCGCCAGTCTGTGTATCAGACGCGCCGCCCGGCATTCATGCTAATTGGCAGGCTTTTCATGTAACCAGCATCCCTCCCCTTTGGGGAGGGCTTGGGAGAGGCTCTTAGGTGATTTATGCTTTACATTCTTTGGAATCCCAACGAGATAATGTTCCACATCGGGAGCTTCGGTGTGCGCTGGTATTCAATGTGCTGGCTCGTCGGCCTCCTGCTCGGCTACCTGCTCATGAGGAAGCTATACAAGGACGAGAAGATTCCCGACGAGAAGTTTGACCCGCTCTTCATCTATATTTTCGTGAGCGTGCTGATTGGCGCGAGGCTCGGCCACTGCCTTTTCTACCAGCCCGACTATTTTCTATCGTCGTGGGACCACGTGGTTGAGATGTTTTTGCCAATCCATCACATGGCCGATGGCTCGTGGAAGTTCATAGGCTATGAGGGGCTTGCCTCCCACGGCGGCGTGATAGGCATGATAATCGCTATCTTCATATACTCCTACCGCAACAAGATAAACGCCTGGATTGTATTCGACAACATGGGTATATGCTCGTGCGTCACCGCCACGTTCATACGTCTCGGCAACCTTATGAACTCGGAGATTATAGGCAAGGTCACCGATGTGCCGTGGGCTTTCATCTTCGAGAAGATTGACCAATATCCGCGCCATCCAGGGCAGCTGTACGAGGCGTTGTGCTACGCCCTGTTCTTCTTCGTCATCTACGGCATCTACCGTCACCACAAGGAGAAGGTGGGCTCGGGCTTCTACGTCGGCCTCTGCCTTACGCTCGTGTTCACCGCCCGCTTCTTCATAGAGTTTGTGAAGGACATCCAGGTCGATTTCGAGGCAGGCATGGCTCTCGACATGGGCCAGTTGCTCTCCATTCCGCTCGTCATCATAGGCATCGCCTGCATGACCAACGGTAAATGGAAGCGCAAGATTGGCGCGAAGAATTAAAGGTTGCAGGGCGGCCCTTGTGGCCGTCCGCAGATGTTAGGAATTAGGAGGGAAAGTTGGGAGTTGGACGCTAACGCTTTTGAGGCTTTTTTCAAGGCAAACTACGACAAGGCTTTTTACCTTGCCTACCGCATCACCCACGACGACAAAACAAGCCAGGACATCGTGGGCGATGCGTTTGAGCTTGTGTGGCGCAACGTGCAGGCGCGAGGCGTGGCCAATCCTTATGCTTACCTTTTTACCACCGTGCGCCATCTTTGCACCGACTTCCTGCGCAAGAAGGCGGTGCGCGACCGCTACGCTCAAATGCAGTTGCTCACGGCTGACGCGGCAGTGGCCATAGACGACAATCTCCACGAGGAGCGCGTGAGGTGCGTCATGACGGCCATCGACCAACTCGCCCCACGCACGCGCGGCATAATAACGGCCTGCTTCATTGAGCGGAAGCAATACAAGGAGGTGGCCGAGGCGTTGGGCATAAGCACGAGCGCGGTGAAGAAGCACGTCATGAAAGGCTTGCGGCAGCTCAGGGAGCAGCTCAAGGACAACGACTCTTAATAAACACAAATAAAGATTACCCACGGTGTCTTTATGCTAAACAAAAACGTCAACGTAAATGTAATGAATGCGACAACCAGCGACAGAGACCAGGCTTTTGAAAGTCTCATCGACATAATCGACGGCACGCGCAATGCCACGGCCGACGACATGCGCACCCTACTTGACAGCGAGGAGGGCGGCAGGGCATGGGTCGACTTGCAGGACATTGGCGAGGCCATTGGCCGCAGGTGTGGCATCAAGCCCGACAGAGACAAGACTTGGAAAGCCTTTGCCGAAAGGGTGGGGAAGAGGCAGCGCAAGACACGCATTGTGCGCATTGCCGCGATTGCGGCAACCGCAGCCGCTGCAATCGTGCTGCTGCTCACGATGGTTTTACCTGGTGCGGAAACCATTCGTCCCGTTGCAAGGCAAAAAGTTGCCCTCATCAAGCCGAAAACCAAGCCTGTGGAGAAACATGCAGCTGTGGTGGCAAAACCTGCCCAGGAAGCCGCAAACCCCGCCATTTTGACCATTGTCACCCATGCCCGCGAAATGCGCCACGTGGTGCTTGCCGACGACACCGAGGTTTGGCTCAATTCCTTGAGCTCGCTGACATATCCCGAAAAGTTTGCCGACGGCGAGCGCAGCGTAAGGCTCAAGGGCGAGGCTTATTTCAAAGTAGCCCGCGATGTCGCCCGTCCGTTCGTCATCACTACTGCGCATTTGCGCACAAAGGTGCTTGGCACGGAGTTCAACGTGCGCAGCTACAGCAGGGACGATGCCCACGTGACCCTTGTAGAGGGAGCCGTGGAGGTGAGCGCGGGCGGCAGCGTGGTGAGGATAAGCCCCAGCGAAGATGCCACCATTGAGGACGACGGCCTGCGCGTGAGCCACGTCAATACCAAGGACTTCACCAGCTGGCGGCACGGCATAATGTATTTCGACAATGCGTCATTGCGCACAATCCTGCAAGAAATGGGCTCGTGGTATGGCATGAACGTTATTTGCAACGACAACGGGCTGCTCGACCGCCGCTTCCACTTCATGTACAACCGCAACGCGCCCGTGGAGGAGGCCTTGCGCCTGCTAAACGACGCTTCCGACGTGAACGTGGCGTTTGAGCATGGCGGCATCGTGATAAAGTGACCCATTTTTGTCTTTTTTTAAGGCATCGCTTTCCCATTACGCCGTAATCGTCTTGCCATTACGCCGTAATCGCGTTGCCATTACGCCGTAATCGCGTTGCCTTTACGCCGTAATCTTGAAACCTAAACTACCAAGGATGCTTGCACCTTTTTTAAAACTATTTTTCATTTTGTTCAAACAAAAGGTACCCGAATGCCAGATTGATACGTCTTCGTGGTATAAAAAATATGGGAAATTAATAATGGGGGCGAACGGCGTTCGCCCAAATCTGTAACCAAACATGCAAACAAAATGAGAAAAAAGCTTATCGCCTTTCCTTTCCTCGTTTTTGCCCTTTCGCTGCCGCAAACAGCCTTCGCGCAGCAGGCGGGCGGCAACGAACGGCTTGAGCAGACCGTCAGCGACAGGCCGCTGACCGAAGTCCTGAAACTTATTGAGGAGAAGTTCAACACCAAAATCATTTTCTCCTACGACGACCTCGCCGCCTACCGCGTGAGCACGCGCATAAAGGCTTCTACCGCAGGCGAAGCCCTTTCGCAGGCTCTCAGCGGCCTGCCCGTAGGCTTCACTTCCAACAACGGCTTTTATTCGGTGAAGGCAAACAAGGCCG
The DNA here is from genome assembly GCA_964616945.1 of uncultured Prevotella sp. Lineage (GTDB taxonomy): Bacteria > Bacteroidota > Bacteroidia > Bacteroidales > Bacteroidaceae > Prevotella. The sequence continues at coordinate 43,686 of CAZTUD010000001.1, forward strand.
CCACCAAGCCTGCCACCGCCGACAGGGACGGAAAGGTAAGCGTCAGTGGCACTGTGGTTGATGCCATTGGCGAGCCGATTATCGGGGCCGTGATAAAAATTGGTTCCAGCACGCAGGCCATGACGGGCAGCGACGGGCGGTTTGGCCTTTCGCTCGCAAAGGGCAAGCCCGAAAACCTTATTGTGTCATACATAGGGCTGAGGGACGTGAAATATTTCGTGAGCTGCAAGACCGACGTGGCGGGCATCGTGATACGCATGGAGGCCGACGACCACAGTCTCGGCGAGGTGGTGGTGACCGGCTACCAGAACATTGACCGCCGCCACTTGACGAGTGCCGTAAGCTCAGTGAGCATGGACGACATCCGCATTCCGGGCGTCACCAACTTGGAGCAGATGCTGCAGGGCCGCATTCCCGACCTGGTGGTGACTAACAACAGCGGCGAACTCAACGCCACGCCGAAAATACGCATTCGCGGCACTTCGACAATAATCGGCAACCGTGAGCCGCTGTGGGTGGTAGATGGCATAATAGTGAACGACCCCGTGGACTTGTCGCCCGACGTGCTGAACGACCCCGACTATGTGAACCGCATTGGCAACGCCATAACGGGGCTCAATCCGCAGGACATCGAGAGGCTCGACGTGCTGAAGGATGCCGCCGCCACGGCCCTCTACGGCACGCGGGCGGCCAACGGCGTGATTGTGATAACGACCAAGAAAGGGCGCATGGGAAAGCCGCAGGTGTCTTATTCGGCCACAGCCACTGTTCATAAGCGGCCTTATTACACCGACCGCAAGATAAACCTTATGAACTCGAAGGAACGAGTTGAATTTTCGCAGTTGCTCACTCGTATGCATTACATTTATCCCCACGACATGCCTCTTGTGGGCTACGAATATGCGTTGCAGTGCCTCTACAACGGCACTTATACTGCCGACGAGTTTCAGCAGGCGGTGCAAAGCATGGAGACGCAGAATACCGACTGGTTTGACCTGCTGACGCGCAACTCGTTTTCGCACGACCACAATGTGAACATTTCGGGCGGAAGCGACAAAGTGCGCTATTATGCCTCACTTGGGTACACCAACGAGAACGACGTGATAAAGGGCAACAACAACAGCCGATATACCGCCAACAGCAAGCTCGACATAACGCTTGCCGACAATTTGCAATTGAGCTTCAACATCGGCGGGTACACGAGCAAAAAGAAATATCCGCAGATAAACACGATAAACTACGCCTACAACACCAGCCGCACGATACCGGCCTACAACGCCGACGGCACGTATTCGTTCTACAAAAGGCCAAGCTCCGACCGCAACCGCTTCTTCAACTACAACGTGCTGAACGAGCTTGACAACAGCTTCCGCAAGCAAAGCACCACAGGGGCCACGGTGACGGCAAACTTGCGCTATGCGCCGTTCACCTGGCTGTCGTTCAACGGCATAGCGTCGGCCTCTACGTCGCACACCGACCAAGACGGCTATTGGGGCGAAAACACTTATTACGCTGCAAACCTGAGATACAGCGAACTCGGCGAAGAACCGACGGCTGAAAGCCTGATGCCATACGGCGGAGAGCTGACAACCGAAAGGGACAAGAACAAAAGTTATACGGTGAGGCTGCAGGTCAATTTCAACAAGACGTTTGGCGGCGAGGGCGTGCACGGCATTTCGGCCGTGGTTGGAGGCGAGGCCAACTCAAACCGCTACGAGGCTTACGTCAGGACTGACCGCGGATATTATCTTGACCGGGGAAAGAAATTCATGGCCGACATACCGGCCACGTTCACGGCCTACGACGCATGGCTGCGAGGCAACGTGCCCGTGATAACCGACAACCGCACGAACCTGCTGTCGGCTTACGCCACGGTGTCGTACAACTACGGCGACTATTTCACCATAAACGCCAACGGGCGCTACGACGGCTCAAACAAGTTCGGGCGGCGGAGCAACGACAAACTTCTGCCCGTGTGGTCGGTATCGGGAATGACCGACTTGGCTGCCGTGCTGAACTTGAAGAACCACGCGCCGTGGATAAATTCGCTCGTGCTGAAGGCTTCATACGGCGAGCAGGGAAACATGCTTGACGGGCAAACCTCGGAGCTGGTGCTGCGCAAAGGCTCGGTGAGCGCTTATTACAACGAGCTTACGTCAACGGCCTCGGCATTCGCAAACCCCGACCTCAGATGGGAAAAGACCCACTCGTCAAACTTTGCGCTTGAAGGCTTATTCTTAGACAATAGGCTTATGGTGGGCTTCGAATATTATTACAAGAAGACCACAAAGGCCTTTATGAGCAAGGAGATTTCCGACGTGAACGGATATTCGTCGTATGTGGTGAACTCCGGCGACATAACAAACAAGGGTTACAACATAAACGTGACGGCCATTCCCGTGAAAAGCAAGGACTGGTATTGGAGCGTGTCGGCCTCGTTGTCGAAGATAATGAACGAGATGAAGACGGCTCCTGGCTCGCAGACTTACAGCCTTTCCGACTTCCTGAACGGCACGGCTGTGGTCAAGGGGCAGCCCGTGGGCACTTTCTGGTCGTACAAGTTCATAGGGCTTGACTCGGATGACGGCGGCCCGCATTTCGACGACGGCGAAGACATTCAGGATGAGCTGAAGTCGATGGGGCGGTATGAGACTTTCACAATGGTGCTTACGCCGTCGGGAAGGCGCGACCCGGATGTTACTGGCAGCATAAATTCAACGCTGTCGTGGAAAAACTGGAGGCTCAACGTGAGCTTGTACTACAGCCTTGGGGCTAAGACACGGCAGTTCCGCCTGTTCGACGACTTCGTTGCAGGCTACAGTTCTGAGATGAACGTGAACCGCGACTTGCTGAACGCCTGGCAGAAACCGGGCGACGAGCGTGTGACCAACATTCCTGCCGTAATGGGCCAGTTGTCGCCGGGGTATGACAAATATTGGCGGCATTGGAGCAGCCTTTACAACTATGAGGGCGTGAAGATTGCCGACAACGCATGGACGATGTTCGATTATTCAGACGCAAGGGTCGTGAGTGCCAACTACATGAAAATCCAGAACATATCGCTGACTTACGAGCTTCGCGCCGCATGGCTCACGGCCTGCCACCTGCAAAGGCTTGCCTTGACGCTTGGGGCGACCAACCTCCACACTTTCTGTAGCGGAAAGCTGAAAGGGCAAACGCCAACGCAAGGAGGCTTCACGGAGGTCCAATTGTCAGAGACGCCAACATGGACTTTCGGGTTGAACGTAATATTCTAATACTTCATAAAAGACATAAGACATGAAAAACAAAATAAAGACATGCGTTGCGTTGCTGGCCGCGCCATTGCTCGTGGAGTCGTGTTCGGACTATTTGGAGGAACGTTCGCAGGACACTTATTATGTCTCCTCCTACAAGGACCTCGACGAGCTGCTGCTTGGCGACTGCTACGCCCCCGTGACCGCCTCGACTGACTTGACCAACTCAACCGACATGGGCTACTTCATCCATTATCTTGCCGACGAGATTGAGGAGCAGCATGGCGAACTTTACACTTACGGCAACGGCATTCGCGAAAAAGTGTTTGGCTATTACACTTGGCAGCAGCGCACGGGCGAAACCTACAACCAGCAGGGCTACCTCACGGAAAACGAGACGTGGGAGGCTGTTTACAGGTGCATAAACGTGGCCAACAACATAATTGAGAGTGTTGGCAGGGTGCCGCAGGGCACCGACGACGAGAAAGCCGGCACTACGAGGGTGAACGGCGAGGCCCACTTCCTGCGTGCGGCCTATTATTTCTATTTGGCGAACCTATATGGCAAACCATATTCGTCAGCCACTGCCGCCACTGACCTCGCCGTGCCGATAAAGACGGAAGCCAAGGTCAAGGACGTTTTGTACCAACGCAATACGGTGCAGGAGGTTTATGACCAAGTGCTTGCTGACCTGGCCGTTGCCGAACAGACGCTTTCGCAGGCGGGCAAGCCGGCCTCGATATACCATGCTGACATAAACGCCGTAAACCTGCTGAAAAGCCGCGTTTACTTGTACATGCAGAATTGGGAGCAGGCCGCCGAATACGCGCAGAAGGTGATTGACGCAAAGCCTGAGTTGACCGACTACAATACCTTGCAGACGGCACCACTGTCCAAGGCTTCAGTCGAGACGGTATTCTCAATGGGCGGCAATTCTGTTCCCTGCTCAATGTGCAATATTTACCAGTGCTTCAGAGTGTCGCGTGACTTGTACAACGCATACGACGATGACGACTTGAGAAAGACGAAATGTTGGTGGACCTACGGCAATTTTGTTGGTTACACAAAAATTGCAGGGTCAACCACCGACCAAACTTCCACTATGGAGTCATCGTATTATCAAAACCATTATTATTACGGCCTGCAAGGAAACTTGGCTGAGGTTTCAGACAGGTTTCTCTTCCGCACGGCTGACGCTTATCTTATGAAAGCCGAGGCTGAAGCTTATCTTGGTAATGAGAGCGAAGCTCGGCAGTTGCTGAATACCTTGCGCCAGCACAGATATAAAACTGGTAGCAACTATCAAGTGGCTGCCACCGGGCGTGATTTGGTGGAGGCCATAAGGAATGAGCGCAGGCTTGAGTTTGCACTTGAAGGCTCAAGATGGTTTGATTTAAGACGTTATAGCGTTTGTGACCATTACCCAGAGTCGAAGCAGATAGCACACACTTACACAACCTACAGCCGCAGGTTCCGCCCTGACGAGACACGCCAATATGTTTTGCAGGCCAACGACCCCGCATACACTCTGCCAATACCCAACGAAGTGATTGAGTTTAATACTGGAATGACCAACAATGAGCGGCCCGAACGCACTTATACCGTAATTCCAACCGAATAAAAAACAGACAATGAACATGAAAAAAACATTGACAATATGCCTTTCGCTGCTTGCCTTGCTTTCGTCTTGTGGCAGCGAGGACTCACTGGCTCCTGGCACCGACGACACTCTTGACGCTTTCATGCCGGCCGACGGCGACAACAACGAGGAGGCGCAGATTAGGAGGCAGTTTTTCAACGACGAGAAAACCTACTTGCTTTTCAATGACACAATCAGGCGGCAGTATCTTGGCAACGATTCGGCGGGAAAGGCCATTTACCGCATAGAGACCTTGGACATAACTTATTCTGTGGGCGACGCCCAGACGCCGGGACGTTCTTATTCATACGAATATCTTACGACTGTGGCCGAGAAGCGAGCTGCCGCCGACTTCGTGAAGAGCCAAATTCTTGCGCATTTGCAAGCCAAAAGCCTGCGGCCTTTCTCTTGGCTTGCTGTAAGGAGTATTACGGAAAATAATTCGGGCGAAGCCTACAAGAGCGTGAGCGGCGAGCGGTGCATAGCGGTGGCGCTTGGCGACATTGCCGACCCGAGTGTCGACAAGCAGCAACTCAGCGCAGGCATAATGTCGTCGATGCTTGGCGGCATCATAATCAACAACGACGAAGCCCTGGAGCCTTTCTATGCGGTCAGCAACGACGTTTACGGCGCACGATTCTCTTCCGACAGAGTGGAGGAAAACGAATGGAAGCAAATATTAAGCCAAGGATTCATAAAACGAGCAGTAAACCAATGGTCGGGAAACATTCTTTGGGGCTGGTATCCTGAAAAGCAAGAGGACGTAAACGCATACGTCGAGCTTGTGCTTTCAAATACGGAAGAGCAAGTGAGGACGCAGTACGCCGACTATCCGCTTGTGTTGCAGAAATACAACTTGATGAAGCGGGTTTTTGAGGACGTGGGTTACAAGTTCTAAAAAGGTTTTCAAGAAAAAGTCTGTTCTTTCTTTTGGCTTTCGGAAAAAAATCGCTAACTTTGCGCCACGTGTTGGTCTGATAGTTCAATGGATAGAACGGAGGTTTCCTAAACCTTTGATCCGGGTTCGA
>CAZTUD010000002.1:0-47792 GCA_964616945.1 uncultured Prevotella sp.
CATGCGCAGGGCGAGCGGCGACCGCTCCATCATTTTATTAGCCCACTCCACGCAAGTGTCTTCAAGCTTGTCCAATGGCACCACCTTGTTGACAAGTCCCATCTGTAGGGCCTCTTCGGCAGTGTATTGCTTGCAGAGATACCATATCTCGCGCGCCCGCTTCTGTCCTACGATGCGTGCGAGGTAGGATGCGCCGAGGCCCGCGTCGAACGAGCCAACCTTTGGTCCCGTCTGTCCGAAGCGGGCGTTGTCGGAGGCTATCGTCAGGTCGCACACCACGTGCAGCACATGTCCGCCGCCGATGGCGAAGCCGTTGACCATAGCTATCACGGGCTTTGGCAGACGGCGTATCTGCATCTGCACGTCGAGCACGTTGAGGCGTGGCACGCCGTCGCTCCCCACATATCCGCCACGCCCTTTCACGTGCATGTCTCCGCCAGAGCAGAATGCCTTGTCGCCCGCGCCGGTGAGTATCACCACGCGTATGTCGAGGCGGTCGCGGCAGCACGTGAACGCCTGGCTCATCTCCCATACCGTGAGCGGCGTGAAAGCATTGCGATAGCGCGGGCGGTTGATGGTGATTTTTGCGATGTGGTTGTATTCTTCAAACAATATCTCCTTGAAGTCGAAACCCTCAATGGTTTTCCATTCCCTTTTCATGTTTTCTTATAGCTTTTATCCGAGTATGTTTTTCATTGTCTCAAGTCTTGCCCTTGTCTCTCTCCATCCCTCTCCTTCCGCGCTTCCTTTCAGCAGGCGGCTTCCGGCGTACATGCTGAAGTTCCTCTCGTCGCGCATCTCCATGCACGTCTGCGAGACGTAGAGGCTGCTTTCGCCGAAGATGCCCCACGGCCCGCAGAAGCCGCCGTGGTAGCGACGGTCTATCGACTCGTTCTGCAATACGGCTGCCAAGGCTTTCTCCCTTGGCAGCCCGCATACTGACGGCGACGGGTGGAGGACACTCGTGTCGCCGTCTTGCCGCAGCTTCTCTGGTGTAGCCACAAGCCACGCCCCTGTGGCGCGGGTATAGACGAGAGCCACCATCAGGTTGGGGTAGAGGTGGCACGCCCTTTGGAATATCTGCGCGAGCGTGCCCGACCATGCCGCGACCTTGCAGTCGGCGCGGCGTGAGAGCACCACCTCGTCGAGCGAGCCGTTGGCGAGCAGCTGGTGCAGCAGCAGGAAGTCGTGGTGATAGACCGCACGGTTGTTCTTGCAGCGCCATTTCAGCGTGAACTCCCCGCCGCGCTTGGGCATGGGCTTAGTCTGTACTTTTTCGGGGGGAATGACCACAAACGGGCAGTTGCCGCCTATGGCAAACGGGGCTATGACGAAGCCCTTGCAGGAGTCCATGTCGGGCGTGTCGCCGAAGCTTTGGGCATGGCCGCGCACCACGTGGTATTCGGCTGCGTCGGGAAGCCGGAAGAACGCGTAGTCAAGCATTGTCCTGCCGTGGAGTGATGACGTAGTTGGTGACGTGCACCGTCGATATAAGCTCGCCCTTTGAGTTCTTTATGTCCACCTGCCACTCGTGGAGGGTGTGGCCACGAAACTGCAGCTTGCCGTAGGCCGTAACCGTGTCGCCCTCGACGACGGCCCTTACGTGGTTGCCGCTCACGTTGATGCCCACGGCTATCTTCTTGGGGCACAACGCCATCGAGCCCACGCCGGCAAGGTTTTCGGCAAGCGCCAGCGAGGCGCCGCCCGACAGAAATCCGAACGGCTGCTTGTTGCGCCCGTCAACTTTCATGCGGGCCATGCACGTGTCGGGTTCGGGCGTGGAGATGAACTCCATGCCGAGGGTGTGGCTCAGCCCCTCTTGGTTCTCAATGACTTTCTTTTCTTTTTCTATGTTCATGGTTTTCAGTTGTCTTTTGGAATGCAAACTTACCATTTTTATTCGACATCACCAAAACATTTGTTTCCATTTGTCTGAATATCTTTTACAAACCCCCTCTCGTGAGCGGCCTCGTGACGAACAAGACAAGGTTTGGCTCGAAATACGCGATTCTCAGCGAAGTTCCTAATCGTCTGGTTTCCAGCGAATTGCAAAATAGGCCTCTTCCCGCCGTTTTTTTTGCTCCTTCTTGGCGGCGCGAAGAAGGGCGGACCACTGTGTGGAGGCTGCTCCGAGAGGGTTGGGCGACCCCAAATGTTAAACGTTTAACATTTTTCAGAGCATTTTTTGTAGTGCTGTTTTTTGGCAATTTTATTTTACATTTTTCTTGTTGCATAGTGGCGCATACCTATAAAAAAGCAAAAAACAGCGTTCGTTTCCGCATTATTTCGTAATTTTGCAGAATATAAGAAAAGAAAAACAACAGACAGTATGAACATTTTGGAATTGAGTGAGCAGGAGATTGGCCGCCGCCAGAGCCTGCAGCAGCTGCGCGACATGGGCATCGACCCATATCCCGCCGCCGAGTACCCAGTGAATGCCGAGTCAACAGATATAAAGAGCAACTACAAGGACGACGAGAAGCGTGAGGTCTCCATTGCGGGGCGCATGATGAGCCGCCGTGTGATGGGCAAGGCAAGCTTCGTGGAGTTGCAGGACGGCAAGGGGCGCATACAGGTTTACGTTACCCGCGACGACATCTGCCCCACGGACAACAAAGACATGTACAACGTGGTGTTCAAGAAGCTCTTGGACATTGGCGACATCATCGGCGTGAAGGGCTTCGTCTTCAAGACGCAGACGGGCGAGATTTCCGTCCACGCGAAAGAGCTGACTGTCCTTTCCAAGAGCCTCAAGCCGCTGCCGATAGTGAAATACAAGGACGGCGTGGCATACGACAAGTTCGACGACCCGGAGATGCGCGCCCGCCAACGCTACGTTGACCTCATAGTGAACGACGGCGTTAAGGACACTTTCCTAAAGAGGGCCACGGTCATACGCACCATGCGCCAGTTCTTCGACAAGCACGGCTATACCGAGGTGGAGACACCGATACTGCAGAACATCCCCGGCGGGGCGTCGGCACGCCCGTTCATCACCCATTTCAACGCCCTCGACATCGACATGTACATGCGCATAGCCACGGAGCTTTACCTGAAGAGGCTCATCGTGGGTGGCTTCGATGGCGTTTACGAGATTGGCAAGAACTTCCGCAACGAGGGCATGGACAAGTACCACAACCCGGAGTTCACCTGCCTGGAGCTCTACGTGCCCTACAAGGACTACAACTGGATGATGTCGTTCACCGAGCAACTGCTTGAGACCATTTGCATTGCCGTCAACGGCAAGGATGAGGTGGAATACCAGGGCAAGGTCATCAGCTATAAGGCTCCATTCCGCCGTGTGCCAATCCTCGAGGCCATCAAGGAGAAGACTGGCTACGACCTCGACGGTAAGACGGAGGAGGAAATTCGCGACATTGCCATGAACAAGCTCAAGCTCGAGACCGTTGACGAGACAATGGGCAAGGGCAAGCTCATCGACGAGATTTTCGGCGAATACTGCGAGGGCACGTTCATACAGCCCACGTTTGTCATCGACTATCCCGTGGAGATGTCGCCGCTGACAAAGATGCACCGCTCGAAACCTGGGCTGACCGAAAGGTTCGAGCTTATGGTCAACGGCAAGGAGCTTGCCAACGCCTACTCGGAGCTTAACGACCCGATAGACCAGGAGCAGCGTTTCATCGACCAGATGAAGCTTGCCGCCAAGGGCGACGACGAGGCGATGATTATCGACCACGACTTTCTGCGCGCCCTGCAATACGGTATGCCACCGACAAGCGGCATCGGCATCGGCATCGACCGCCTCGTGATGCTCATGACGGGCAAGGAGAACATTCAGGAAGTGATGCTCTTCCCGCAGCTCAAGCCCGAGGTGAAGATGCCGCAGACTTCGGTCAAGGACTGGCAGGAAAAGGTGGGCGTGCCCGAGCAGTGGGTTTACGTGCTGCGCAAGGCTGGCTTCAACCTCATTTCCGACATAAAGGATGTCAAGGCCCAGGCTTTGCAGCAGAAGATGCTGGAAATCAACAAGAAATACAAGCTTGGCTACGACAAGCCATCCCTTGACGAAATTCAGGGCTGGATTGACAAGGCGCAATGACTGGGGCATTGAGAATTGAGGTTTGAGCATTGAGGTTTGAGCATTGAGGTTTGAGAATTGAGATTTGAGGTTTGAGAATTAAAAAGGAAGGAGACTATCATGCAGACTACAGTTCAACAGAACAAGGCAATTCCTCCTGTGTGGGGGCAGCTGAAAAACTTGAGCAATAAGGACAAACTAATCCTCATTGACTTGCTGAAAGACTCGATGAGGGAACCCAAGAAGGAGACTTTCGAGGAGGCATGGGCAAGATCCATAGACATAGAGGATTTCAGGAAACTTTGCCATCAGAAAGTAAAAGAACTGTATGGAAGGAATTAAAATACGTTTCTTGCCGGAGGTTGAGAATCTTATTGACAATCTACCATCAATACTCCAAGCTTATGGATACAAAATAAATGAGGAGTTTGCCGATAAGTTTGTAGATGAGATAGTGGACTTCATTTATAATATTCCCAATCTCCATGCCCACGAAATAGCCCCTGAGTTTGCCTACCATTTCCAACGATATGGCGACAACTTGAAGTATGTGTTTTGGAAGCGCGGCAACACGACATGGTATGTCTTCTTTGAGCGGGTAGGTAACAAAATCCTTGTGAGGCACATTTCCAACAACTGGACGGAGGGACAATATATTAGATAGGTAGATGAGTTTCATAAAGAACATTTGGCACAGGGCGGCGCATCTCCCTTTCTTTAAGGGAGCCGGCAGCGGCGACATGGGGCGCGTAGCCATCATGGGCGGAGGCTCGTGGGCCACGGGCATAGCGAAGATGGTGGTCAGCAAGACCGGGCACATAGGCTGGTACATGCGGCGCGAGGACCGCATTGCCGACTTCAAGCGGCTTGGCCACAACCCCGCTTACCTTACGTCGCTACTGTTCGACGTTGACGAAATCGCCTTCTCTGCCGACATCAACGCCGTGGCAAGGAAATATGACACGCTCATCTTCGCCACGCCGTCTCCATACCTGAAAAACCACCTCAAGAAGCTCACGGTGGACATAAGCGGCAAGACCATTGTAACGGCGATAAAGGGCATCGTGCCGGACGAAGACATGGTGGTGTCGGAATATTTCCACACGCGCTACAACGTGCCCTACAGCCATATCCTTTGCATCGGCGGCCCGTCGCACGCCGAGGAGATTGCCCTTGGCCGACTCACATACCTCACGATAGGCTGCACTGACGAGCAGATGGCGAGGGCGTTTGCCGAGACATTGAGGAGCGACTATGTGAGGACGGAAGTCTCTACCGACATCATTGGCATAGAATATGCTGCGGTATTGAAGAACGTCTATGCCATATGCGTGGGCATCTGCAACGGGCTGCGCTATGGCGACAACTTCATCGCCGTGCTGACTACCAACTGCATCCGCGAGATGGACAGGTATCTGACGGCGGTGAACCCGGCGAAGCGCAACATCTGCGACAGTGCCTACCTCGGCGACTTGCTCGTGACGGGCTACTCCAACTTCTCGCGCAACCGCACGTTCGGCACGATGATTGGCCGCGGCTACAGCATTGAGAGCGCGCAGCTCGAAATGAAGATGGTGGCCGAAGGCTACTACGGCACAATGTGCATGGCGGAGCTTAACAAGCAGGCGAACGTTGACATGCCGATACTCGCCACCGTCTATGACATTCTATATCGTGGCGCGGCACCCGCCGAGGCTATCCTCGCCCTGACAGAACGACTGACGTAATGACACGGCAAAGACATAGTAAAGATGAAGACATTTGTTACTCTGTCTTTAAAACGTTATCTTGTCTAAAGGAAAAAGATTTTTGATTTAATGTTTTATTACTATGGAAAACATCAAGTTAGACATTTCGAAGGCTGTAGAGTTCCTCGACGCTGACGCGCTGAAAGGCTACGAGCCGAAGGTGAAGGCCGCCCAAAAGGCTTTGGAGGACGGCAAGTGTGAGGGCAACGACTTCCTGGGCTGGCTGCACCTGCCCACGGAGACCACCGACGACTTCCTCAACGACGTTGAGGCTTGCGCCGAAATTTTGCGCTCGAAGTGCGACACCGTTGTCGTGGCTGGCATCGGCGGCAGCTACCTTGGTGCCCGCGCCGTGATTGAGGCCTTGGGCAACTCGCTCGGCTGGCTTGTCAACGACACGTCGAAAGCTCCCAACGTGATTTTCGCCGGCAACAGCATCTCGGAGGACTATCTCGCCGAGCTGACCGACTACCTCAAGGACAAGAAGTTTGGCGTAATCAACATTTCGAAGAGCGGCACCACCACCGAGACCGCCCTCACTTTCCGTCTGCTCAAGAAGCAGTGCGAGCAGCAGCGCGGCAAGGACGAGGCGAAGGACGTAATCGTCGCCATCACCGACGCAGTGAAGGGTGCGGCCCGCAAGACAGCCGAGAAAGAGGGCTACAAGACTTTTGTCATACCCGACAACGTGGGCGGACGTTTCTCCGTGCTCACGCCGGTGGGACTGCTGCCGATAGCCGTCGCAGGCTTCGACATCAAGGCTCTCGTGAAAGGTGCGCAGGACATGGAGAAGGCCGTTGGCGTTGACGTGCCGTTTGCTGACAACATCGCCGCGCAGTATGCCGCCACGCGCCAGGCTCTCTACACGCAGAAAGGCAAGAAGATAGAAATCCTCGCCGACTTCCAGCCTAAGCTGCACTTCATCGCCGAGTGGTGGAAACAGCTCTATGGAGAGAGCGAGGGCAAGGATCATAAGGGCATATTCCCAGCCTCGTGCGACTTCACCACCGACCTGCACTCTATGGGCCAGTGGATTCAGCAGGGCGAGCGCAGCATCTTCGAGACAGTGCTGTCGATAGAGGCTCCCAACCGCAAGCTGCTATTCCCGCACGACGACGAAAACCTCGACGGCCTCAACTTCCTTGAGGGCAAGCGTGTGGACGAGGTGAACAAAATGGCGGAGCTTGGCACTCGTCTGGCACACGTCGATGGTGGCGTGCCGAACATTCGTGTCAGCGTGCCGCAGCTCAACGAGTACTATCTCGGTCAGCTCATCTACTTCTTCGAGAAGGCGTGCGGCATAAGCGGCCTGCTTGAGGGCGTGAACCCGTTCAACCAGCCCGGCGTTGAGGCTTACAAGAAAAACATGTTCGCCCTCCTCGGCAAGCCCGGCTACGAGGCTGAGACAAAGGCAATAAAGGAGAGGCTGGAGAAGGAGTAGCCTCACCTGCTTTGCGGCTTTAAGCCGCAAAGCTTCCCTCCCAGTGGAGGGACTGATTACAGAAATAGCACCATGAATGACATAACGCAGGCCATAAGCAGCTACAACTCACATTCTCCCCACCCTTTCTCTCCCCACGCTGTGCTTTTCGACATGGACGGCGTGCTTTACGACTCTATGCCGGGTCATGCCATAGCATGGACAGAGTCAATGGCGAAGTTCGGCATCCACATGACCAAGCACGACGCTTACGCCACAGAGGGCGCACGGGGCTTTGACACCGTGCGGCAGATGGTGAAGCGCGAGAAAGGCATCGTTATTTCGGAAGAGGAGGCGAAGCTGATGTATGCAGAGAAGGGCCGCATATTCCATTCCTTGCCCGAAGCCCCGATTTTCGACGGCGTGAAGGAGTTGATGCAACGGATTGTGGACTGTGGCATGACGGTGAACGTCGTTACGGGCAGTGCGCAAAAGCAGCTCATAGCGCGGTTGCACGACGACTTCGGCCAATGGCTTGCGCCCGACCATATAACCACGGCTTTCGACGTGAAGCATGGCAAGCCCGCTCCTGACCCGTATTTGGCGGGTCTGCGCAAGGCTGGCAATCTAAAGCCGTGGGAGGGCATTGTGGTGGAAAACGCGCCCCTTGGCGTGGCGGCGGGGGTGGCGGCAGGCATTTTCACCATTGCCATCAACAGCGGCCCGCTGCCCGACAGCTCACTTCTCGACGCTGGCTGCAACCTGCTTTACCAGAAGATGACCGAGCTGCTCAACGACTGGGATAAGATAAACGAATATTCATGAAGACATCGATTCTCTTTCTCCTATGCCTTTTCGTGCTTGCGGCAAACGCGCAAGATGACAAACCCATGCGCAAGCTCATCGTGGCCGACATCGAGACGCGTGTGCCCATGAGGGGCGTGATAGTGAGCACGAGAGACGGTTACCGCGACACTACCAACTGGCGCGGCGTGTGTCTTGTGCCTGCCAAGTTCGACACGCTTCTGGTGGCAAAGGTGAACTACATTGCGGAGCGCATAGTGCCGTCGGAGCTGAAAGACTCCACTTTCCTCATACCCGCTGGCACAGCCATCAGCGAAGTGACGGTTTGGGGCAAGGAGGGCATTGGCGACAAGGTGAAAGGATGGGCAGCCGGTATGCCCGCACTGCTGCCTGACCCTGCCACTGGCATAGTTACGACGCTCGACTTTGCCAACTGGCTCGACAAGCGCAGCCGCCGCGACCACAAGCACTTGCGCAATGTGCGCAAGAAGTTCTCAGAGATGGACGAATATGACGACGACCCTATTGTCAACGCCTACATGAAGGCAATGGAAGAGGAACGCATAAAGAAAGAACGGCAGGAGGTTGAGGAGGAAAGCAAGAAATGATTGACTACGAAAGCATTCGCAACAAGCGCATCGCCGTGCTGCTGTCGGGTGGAGTGGATTCGTCGGTCGTGGTTTACGAATTCGCAAGCCGTGGCATCCATCCCGATTGCTTCTACATAAAGATTGGTCCCGAAGAAAAGGAGGAATGGGACTGCAATTCGGAGGAAGACTTGGAGATGGCGACGGCGGTGGCAGCGAAATATGGTTGTAGGCTTGAGGTTGTCGATTGCCATAAGGAATATTGGAGTCAGGTTACGCGCTACACTATGGAGAAAGTCAAGGCTGGCTTCACGCCCAATCCCGACGTGATGTGCAACCGCCTCATAAAGTTCGGGGCTTTTGACGAGAAGCGCGGCCACGACTACGACCTCATCGCCACGGGGCATTATGCGCAGACGGAATGGATAGACGGGCTGAAATGGCTCACCACAAGTCCCGATCCTGTGAAAGACCAGACCGACTTCCTCGCACAAATTTACCAGTGGCAGCTGAAGAAAGCCATTTTCCCCATCGGGCATTACATGAAGGAAGAAGTGCGTGAGATTGCCGAGCGGGAGCATCTGGTCAACGCGAAAAGGAAAGACTCGCAAGGCATCTGCTTTCTTGGTAACATTGATTACAATGAATACGTGCGCCGTTATGTGGGTGAGCAGACTGGTGATGTAATAGAGCTTGAGACAGGCAAGAAGATAGGCGAGCACCGTGGCCATTGGTTTCACACCATAGGTCAGCGCAAGGGACTTGGACTTGGCGGTGGGCCGTGGTTTGTGGTGAAAAAAGACGTGGAGAAGAACATTGTCTATGTCAGCCACGGCTATGACCCCGACACAGCCTACAAGAAAGACTTCTGGATACATGGTTTCGACTTCCTCACCGAAGGCATCACGACATTACCGGAGCGCGTTACTTTCAAGATACGCCATACTCCCGAATGGCATTCTGCCACGGTGGAAGCTCTTCCCACATCCTTGGGAGGGGGTGAGGGGGAGACTTTCCTCATCCACAGCGACGACCGCATCCACGGTGTGGCTCCGGGACAATTCTGTGTTGTCTATGACGAACAACACCACAAATGCTATGGATCGGGGGAGATTGTTCTCCTTTAGGCAACGTGCGGTCAAAGGTTTAATAGCTTTATGATATTTTATGTGTTGTGGCACATGTCTCATAAAGAGTTTTAAAGTCGTGCCAATGTGTTTAAACTCAGCGTTCTTGTCAACGTCATACAAGTGTTCTCGAGAAGCAAAACAACGATTTAAACACTGAGGATTATGAGAAAACTATTTTTGACAATGGTCGCAGCTATGGCGATGACCGTGGCTGTGGCGCAGAACGACAACAACAGCAATAAGGAACGCCGTGGTCCTAAGCCAATGGATGCCACGGAGATGACCAACCGCATGAGCGAGAAGCTTGGACTGGACGACAAGCAGAAAGCCAAGGTGCTGGAACTGAACAAGGACTTCGTGAAGACGCAAGAGGCTGAGATGAAGGAGCACAAGGCTGCCAAGGAGGACATGAAGAAAGGCATGGAGAACATGCGCAAGAACCATGAGAACTATGAAAAGCAGCTGAAGAAAATTCTCACCGACGACCAGTACAAGCAATACCAGCAGATGCACAAGCGTCGGGGTGGCCCGCGTCCTGGAAAGGGATTTGGCGGTCCTGGTGGCCCAGGCCCGCGTCCAGAGATGGGACAGCAGCCGCAAGACGGACAAGAATAAGCATTGACGTGTCGGCAAAAAAGAAGCCTCCCGTCCTGTCATTCGTTTGAATGCAGGGCGGGAGGCTTGTGCATTGACAGCTTTCAAAGCTCTATGTCAAGTTCTATGGGGCAGTGGTCGCTGCCGTAAATTTCAGTATGTATTGACGCATTGGTTATTCTCTCTCGCAGCTTTGCTGAAGTGAGGAAATAGTCGATGCGCCAGCCCACGTTCTTGTCGCGTGCGTGGAAGCGGTAGCTCCACCACGAATAAGTTACGTCGTCGGGGTGAAGCGTTCGGAAAGAGTCGATGAAGCCGTTGCCGAGCAGTTCGGTCATCCTTGCTCTCTCCTCGTCGGTGAAGCCCGCGCTCAGGTGGTTGGTCTTGGGGTTCTTGATGTCTATCTCCTCGTGTGCCACGTTCATGTCGCCGCACACTATGACGGGCTTTGTGGTATCGAGCTTGTGCAGATGCGCCTGGAAAGCGTCCTCCCATTGCATGCGGTAGCCGAGGCGGCGTGGTTTGCCCCCTTTCGTCTCCGCTTCTTGCGAGTTTGGAGTATAGACGCAGACAAGGTAAAAGCTTGGGTATTCGAGAGTTATGACGCGCCCTTCATGGTCGTGCTCCTCCACTCCCAAGCCGTTGACCACGCTTAGGGGGTGGTGCTTGGTGTAAATGGCTGTGCCGCTGTAGCCCTTGCGCTCGGCGTAGTTCCAAAAAGACTCATAGCCGGGGAACTGCAAGTCGAGTTGTCCGGCTTGCATCTTTGTTTCTTGCAGGCAGAAGAAGTCGGCGTCAAGTTCTTTGAAGTAAGCCTCAAAGCCTTTGCTCTTCACGTTGCCGTCGTCATCGGTCTTTGGTTTGACACAAGCCCGCAGGCCGTTCACATTCCAAGAGATAAACTTCATTTTAATTACTAATTATTAATTACTAATTACTAATTATATTCGTTTCGATTCTCCGCGCAGCAGGCTCATAAATTCTTCGCGCACCCTTGCCGCCTCAAACACGCCGCTGTAGGCACTCGTGGTGGTTATGCTGTTTTGCTTTTCCACGCCGCGCATCATCATGCACAAGTGCTTTGCCTCGATGACAACCATTACGCCCTGCGGGTGAAGGGTGTCGTTGATGCAGTTCATTATCTGCTCGGTGAGCCGCTCCTGTACTTGCAGGCGGTGGGAGAAGATGTCCACCACGCGGGCTATCTTGCTCAAGCCGGTGATGTGGCCGTTGGGGATGTACGCCACGTGGGCCTTGCCGTAGAATGGCAGCAAATGGTGTTCGCACATTGAGAAGAAGTCGATGTCCTTGACAATGACCATTTGATTGTATTTCTCCTCAAACAGTGCGTCGTTCAATACTTTGTGCGGGTCTTGCGTGTAGCCGCGCGTCAGTATCTGCATCGCTTTTGCCACGCGCATGGGAGTTTTCAGCAAGCCTTCACGTTCTGGCTCTTCGCCCAAAAGTTTTAGTATGTCTTTATAGTGTGCGGCGAGCTCGTCGAGGCCGTCGCGAAATTCGGTTTCTGGATTCATGTTTATTTGAGATTTGAGGTTTGAGATTTGAGATTTGAGGTTTATGATTACCTTGTTACTTTTAACTCTTCACCCTTTACTCATCATTCTTAACCTATTCGAACACGGTGATTTTCCCTTTCACGATGGTGGCTCCCTTGTAGCCCATTTTCTTCACTGAGCTGAGCATCCGCTCGGCCTCGGCGTAGGAGCGATAGTTTCCAACGCGGCAAATCCATCGTGGGGAATAAAAGTGCACATAGACGGGCTGGTCGGGATAGCGCATCTTTATGGCATCGCCAATCTGCTGCGCCCGTTGCTTGTCGGCTCGTGTGTTGCCACCCGCGAACGCCTGCACGCGGTAGCCCGTTACCTTGTGGGCATTGCGCATCACTTTCTTGCGCATGTCAACGGTGGGGATGTTCATTTCCTCGTCGCTATCCTGCTTCCTTTCGGCTTCGGCGCGTTTGCGTTCGGTTTCCTTTGCGGCAGCTTCCTTTTCTTTCAAGGCTTTCTCCCTTTCGGCAGCTGTAGTCTCTGTAGTGTAATGCTTGGGCTGGCCAATATAGCTGCCCGTGTCGGCTTTCTCTTTCTTCTGCGGTTTTGCAGCAGTGGTTTGAGCTTTGAGGTTTGGCGCAGCTGTGGCTTGTGGTGTAATTTTGGGTTGTGTTGTGTTTACGCCATTCACGAGATTGTCAATCTCCTTGCTTTGCGTTATCTTCACAGAGCCTTTGCCTGGCTCCTTTTGCTGTATGTGCTGCGTGTAGGTCTGGGCTTGCGCCTGTATGGTGAAGCATATGATGGATAACAGCAGAATGGCGATGTGTTTCATTTAATTACGAGTTACTAATTACGAATTCTAATTGACCGCTTCGCGGTGTACAATTACGAATTACTAATTACCAATTAGCACGGCGACAATTTGGTAATTAGTAATTCGTAATTAGTCATAGATTATTTCCAAGCGTCGATGATGCCCTTGAAGTCGGCAGCTTTCAACGATGCGCCGCCAATGAGTCCGCCGTCGATGTCGGGCTTTGCGAAGAGTTCGGGAGCGTTGCTTGGCTTGCAGCTTCCGCCATAGAGAATGGTGGTGTCCTCAGCGGCTTCCTTGCCATACTTGTCGGCAACAATCTTGCGGATGTAAGCGAGCATTTCCTCAGCCTGGTCTGACGTGGCGGTCTTGCCTGTGCCGATGGCCCAGATAGGCTCGTAAGCAATGACGATGTTCTTCCACTCGTCGGCGGTGAGGTTGAACACAGAGCCGTCAAGTTCTGCCTTTACTACCTCTTCCTGCTTGTTGGCCTCGCGCTCCTCAAGGGTTTCTCCGCAGCAGAAGATTACCTTTAGGCCGTTGGCAAGAGCAAGCTGAACCTTTTCTTTTAAGATTTCGGCAGTCTCGTGATAATACTGGCGACGCTCCGAGTGGCCAAGAATGACATACTGTGCACCAGTCGATTTCACCATAGCCGCGCTCACCTCGCCCGTGTATGCGCCTTTTGCCTTGTCGGCGCAGTTCTCGGCGCCCAGTGCAACCACGTCTTGGTCGATGACCTGTGCGACGCTTGCCAAATGGATGAACGGTGTGCAGATGATGACACCACAGTTTGGCTTGTCAGCCTTCAGAGTCTCGTTGATTTCCTTTGCCAGGGCCACGCCCTCCTGCAGGGTCTCGTTCATTTTCCAGTTGCCTGCTACGATTTTCTTTCTCATTGCTTTTGTTTTTAAAACGTTGAAAATATCTTGTTTGATGCTCTCTCACGTATTTTGTCCATGCCCACGTGCGGTCGGCAAACACCAGCACGAACAATGGCAGGAAGAACCAGAGGCACACTTGGGCTATGGTCTTGCCCATGCTGTCGGCCGGCATGTGTCCTATTTCAAGCTTGCTGATGGGGCCTTGCAGGCTTTTGCCCGTAGGCAGGTCGTTGTGGCTCCACTTCCTTATTATTGTGCCATCCTTGAGCAGGACGAGGCCTGGGTTGCTGCGTATGATGGTCTTGAGCGTGGTCTCGTCGGTCATGAAGAATTGGTATTCCGCTCCCGTTATGTTCTCCCAATGCTGTATGTCGCCCTCGGTTGATGCCGTCAGGCAGTAGAAAGGAATGCCCTGCTCCTGGCTGTACTCGTAAATCTGGTCGATGTCGCCGAAGTTGGAGTCGTCGGCATTTTCGAGGTGTGGCGATATTAAAAGAAATGTGTATCCCTTGCGTGAGAGCACGCTGTCGGTTATGTCGTCGCCGTCAGCCCGCTGTATCGAGAAGTCATGGATTGGCGGCACATAGCCTTCCTTCGTCTGCACTGTCTTAGAGTCTATGAACTGCCACGTGGAGTCGGGATAGTTGTCAAGCGTGAAATCTTTCCTCACGCCGTTTTTCTCCATTATGAATGTGGTCTCAAACTCTGGCTGCTCCGCGCCCTCGGGTATTTCCATGCCCTGCTTTATGTTCGCCCCAACGTGGTAGGGACGGAAGTCGAGTATAGGCAAATGATACAGGCAGTGGGCACTGAGCAGGAGGATGAAGAGGATGGTGTAGTTTACGGCTATCCACTGCGTTGAACGCGACAGGAAGCGGTACATGAGCAACGGTTTCCACGCCACCACTACGGCACACGCCAGCAGCACGATGTTCTTGAGCAGCGTTTGGACATTTGTCAGGTGTATGGCATCGCCGAAGCAGCCGCAGTCTTTCACGGGGTTGAACAGCGCGAGCCACACGGTGACGAGCGTCATCACAGCCATGAAGACGACCGTGATTTTCGACGCCGACCGCCTGTGCATGGCGAAGAGCGTGAACACGCCGAGGCTGAACTCCAGTGCCGCGAGAAGGACGGACGTGGTGAGCGTAAGCCAGTCGGGCAGGACGCCAGCGAGTCCTGTGGCGGCAAGGTAGTCTTGTATCTTGTATTGTGTGCCTATTGGGTCGATGGCTTTCACGAAACCCGAGAACACGAACGTAGCTCCTACTACCAGCCGGCACAGGTTTACCACCACCGCCATTTTCCATTGCGACTTGGTGGTTGTGGGTTGCGTTTTATGGTTTGCTTCTGCCATCCTAACTCTAAATTCCTAACTCTAAATTCCTAACTCCTAATTCCTAATTCCTAACTCTTTTAGCCTTATAGCTCCGAAGACGGCGTAGTTGATGATGTCCATGTAGTTTGCGTCGATGCCTTCTGAGGCTATTGCCTTGCCGTGCAAGTCCTCCAGCTCCTTTATGCGTTCTATCTTGGTGAGTATGAAGTCGGTGTAGCTGCTCACGCGCATGTCGCGCCACGCCTCGTGGTAGTCGTGGTTCTTGCGCAGCATAAGCTCGTAAGCTTCTTTGGCGTGGCTGTCGTAGAGTGCCGTAGCCTCGTCGTTGGTCATGTCCACCTTGTCGGCGAAGCCTTTCTCAAGCTGTATCAGTCCGATGATGCCGTAGTTTATGAGTCCTATGAACTCCGGGCGGATGCCCTCGTCCACCATTGCCTTGCCCGTGATTTCCAATGAGCGTATGCGCTTTGCCTTGATGAAGAGCTGGTCGGTGAGCGACGAGGGGCGCATGATGCGCCATGAGGCTCCGTAGTCGTGCAGCTTCTTTACAAACAGCTCCCGGCATTCCGCCATCACGTCCTTGAATTCCTGTTTTGTGTCTTTCTCAGCCATATCATTTGCAAAGTTACTTATTCCAATTCATAATTCAAAATTCAAAATTCAAAATTTGAACTTGCCGTTCTATTTTACGCATTCTTTGTGGAAATGGCATCAAAAAGGCAATGACACATGGGCATAAGTTAATTTTGAATTTTGAATTGTCACCATTCTTTTTGCCGCTTGTGTATCATACGCACGGTTCCGCACAGCGCGTCGTAGCGCACCTGTAGCGAGTCGCGCCTCACGCCGAGGCGGTTGCGGCGGCCAATGTTTTTCTCGGCGTTGAACTCCCTTGTTGTGGCTTGCAACGCCGAGTCGGTGCGCCCGATGTCCTCCTGCGCCATTTTCAGCGAAGCGTCTTGCCAAATCCTCAATGCCCGCTCGCGGCTCTTGACCGCTTTCGGATGGTTGGTCCGTAGTTGCGTTATGGCGTTGAGCGTGGCCTGGTAGTTGCGGGCGTTGTACAACGAGTCGATGCGCCGCATGGCGGGTGCGGCCTTTTCGTCCTCGCTTTGCTGGCACGAGGCAAGGCACGCAATGGCGGAGATGAAAAGCAATATCTTTCTCATTTGCTGACTTTTGTAATTGTTTAAGCTGTGTGCAAAATTAATGTTTTCCATTGAGTTGACAAAACATTCATGGCATTTCTTTGCCCTGCGACAGTCGGGCATGGTTTGCACCGACAGAAAATCTTAAAAAAATGGGCGATAAATTTTGCCATATCAATGGATTTGAGTAATTTTGCACGCTGTAATGGGCGAATTGTACCCAAAACGTATGTACAGAACTTAAAATAGCTGGATGAAGAAAGACAATTTGAAGAATCAGTACCGCGTGAATGGACAAATTCACGTCAGGGAAGTTCGTGTGGTTAGTGACGGTGGTGCAGAGGTGATGCCTACACGCAAAGCCTTGGACATGGCCCGTCAGCAAGGTCTTGACCTTGTGGAGATTTCCCCCAATGCCCAACCGCCTGTCTGCCGTATCATCGACTATAGCAAGTTCCTCTACCAGCAGAAGAAGCGCCAGAAGGAAATGAAGCAGAAGCAAGCCAAGGTGGAGGTGAAGGAGATACGTTTCGGGCCTCAGACCGACGACCACGACTACCAGTTCAAGCTGAAGCACGCCCAGGAGTTCCTTGAGGAAGGCAACAAGGTGCGTGCCTATGTGTTCTTCCGTGGTCGCTCCATCCTTTTCAAGGAGCAGGGCGAGGTGCTGTTGCTTAGGTTTGCCAACGACTTGGAGCAGTGGGCCAAGGTGGAGCAGCTGCCAAAGCTTGAGGGCAAGCGCATGTTCCTCTTCCTCGCGCCCAAGAAGGCTGGCGTGGCAAAGCAGAGCCAGCAGAAGCGCGACCGCCTTGCAGCCGAGGCGAAAGCCAAGGAAGATGCCAAGGTCAAGGAGGCAGAGGACGCAGAAAAGCGCGGACTGCTCGGCAACGCCAAGGGAGCCGATGCACTCGCCGCCCTTGCGTCGAAAGACAAAGAAGAGAAGAATTAGAAGTTAGGAGTGGGGAATGAGGAGTTGTAATCATAAAGCTCAAATCTCAAACCTCAATTCTCAAAGCATACTGTGTGGTACCGCCAGGTATATGCGTTGCCACCTTTTATAATAACAAATCAAAGTTTTAAAAAATGCCAAAATTAAAGACAAACTCCGGTGCAAAGAAGAGATTCAAGTTCACCGCTACTGGAAAGGTTAAGCGTCATCATGCTTACCACAGTCACATCCTGACTAAGAAGACGAAGAAGCAGAAGAGAAATCTCGACCATGTAGCGATACTCGACAAGAGTAACGTGAAGCAGGTGCGCGACCTGTTGCGTCTCCGTTAAACTTAACAAGCGTGTTAAACAAAAACTTAGTCGAACGTATTAAAGAAGAAAAATTATGCCAAGATCAGTTAATCATGTAGCATCGAAAGCCAGAAGGACAAGACTGCTGAAGAAGACCAAGGGCTACTTTGGCGCCCGCAAGAACGTGTGGACCGTAGCCAAGAACACATACGAGAAAGGTCTCACCTACGCTTACCGCGACCGCCGCAACAAGAAGCGCGACTTCCGCGCCCTGTGGATACAGCGCATCAACGCTGGCGTGCGTCAGTACGGCATGAGCTACAGCCAGTTCTGGGGTGCCCTGCACAAGGCAGGCATCGAAATCAACCGCAAGGTTCTCGCTGACCTCGCCCTCAACAACCCCGAGGCTTTCAAGGCCATCGTTGACAAGGTGAAGTAAGCCTCACCCCTTAATCCCCTCTCCAAAGGAGAGGGATGATTGCATAAAAAGAAAGCCGTCTTCCGAACTTTAACGGATGACGGCTTTCTTTTTTATTGTTTTATTTCGCGGCTTTTGCCATTTCTATCATCTGCGATAGCTCGGCCACAGCCTCCTCGTTGCTGCCGCTGAAACCGGTGAGCTTGAAGCGGATGTTGCCCTCCTTGTCGATGACGAATTTTGCGGGGATGCCAGTAACGCCGAATGCTGACACAGCCTTGTTGACATGCGTCTCAGGGTCTTTTGTGTCCATCACGAGGTGGAACTCGCCGAAGCCGTTGTCCTGAAGGTAGGCTTTCGCGTCCTTGTTGGCAGCCTCGGCAGTGCCGTGCTCCCAGGTGTGGATGAATAGGAACTCCACGTCCTTGTCGCTCTTGTATTTGTCAACCGTCATCTTCATTGCTGGCAGCGACCGCTTGCATGGGCCGCACCATGTTGCCCAGAAGTCGATTACAACCACCTTGCCCAGCAGCTTGCTCAACTGCACGGTGTTGCCGTCGATGTCCTTCAGGGTGAAGTCGGGAGCGGGTTCTTTCACCATGCCTTTCTTCACCTCAGCCATCTTGTCTGCCATGCGCTTGTCCTTGATGCCTTTCACGTAAGCGTCGAAGCCGTCGAGCGAGCCGTTGGCTTGCTGCCATACGGTCTTCATCAGTTCTTCCGAGTCTTTATTCTGGTTGCCGTCGCGCAGCAGTCCATCTACCACAGTCCATGCCTCCATGTTGTGCCCGGCCTTTGCCTCCATCTGAGCGTAGCCGAGGCCGCGATTCCTGGCTGGCACTTTGGCGTATTGCGCCAACGATTCCTGTACTTTTCCCTCCTTGGCAAGCACCTCTGCGTAGCTTTGATAACAGCCATGAAGCTCCGATAAACGTATGTCGTGGATGTTGCCAATCACGGCATCAGCGGCCTCTGAGCCTTCTTTGAGTACGGTCTCGGCTTCGGCATCCATGTTCTTGTTCATAAGTGTTTTTCCCACCACATTGTAAGCCGTCACTTTCCATGCCGAGTCTTTGCACAAGTGGAGATACTCCAAGGCTTTAGCCGCATTGCCCTCCTCGGCGTAGGCATCAGCCACAGAGTAAGCTCCGTAGTCGTAAACGATGTTGCTGCCGAGCTTTTTCTCTGGGTATTTCTTTATCCACTGCTTGTAGGCTTTCTCTGCCTCCGCTCCGCCTTTTATCTTGTAGAGTTCGGAGAGAGAGGAGTTGCGCATCAACATTCCTTTTGGATATTTTTTCTTGATTTGTGCCTGCATCTCCTCCGATGTCTTTTGGTCGCCAATCGCATAGTAGGCGTTGGCTACATTGATGAGCTGGCTTTCTGTCTTTGCGTTTCGCAATGTGGCAAGTTCCTTCTTGAAGTTCTCAAGCTGCTCGCCGCCCGCCGCCTTTGCTTCGCGTGCGCGTTCGTAAAGGCCTCTTTGTTGTGCCGATGCCGTCAAGCCGAGCATAAGGCACAGTGCCAATATCAGTTTTCTCATGAGCTTTATTAGTTTATAGTTATTAGTTGGTCTTGAAGTCCACGTCCTTTATCTCGCCGAAGCCTGTAAAGGTCTTCACGGGTGTCGTGTTCAGCACGCCCGACGCTATGTCGGCCTCAAGGATGTGTAGCGTGCCTTGCTGCGTGGTGTCGTTGTAGGTGGCAATCATCAAGTATTTCGACTGCAAGTTTAGGTCGTTTACGGTGATGCTGTTGTTGAACATCTTCATCATCGTTATCCTCTCGCTGGTCTGCCACACTTGGTCAGCCCCGGATGCGGTGTTGGTGCTTATGCTGTAGTGGAGCTGGTAAACGTTGTGGTCGTCGGCGTAGAACACCACGGGGCCGCGCCGTCCGAAGGCGAAGTATTTGGCGTCGCCCGTAGCGGGACATTCCGACAAGTCTATTGCGGCCTGCGCCTTATAGCGGCTGAACGACGATTGTGACACGTCGGCGACGTAAAGATAGCGGTGAGCCGCGTCGTCGGTGTCCTGCATTATGCAGTAAGCCAAGTAGTCGCCTTGGGCATAGCTTGACGTGTTGGAGATGCTTCCGTAACCGTTGGCCATGTAAACCAAGGTCTTGCCCACGTTGCCGAAGTCGAAGGCGTCGCCTTTCACGTCAACCTTGTCCATTGTCGATGTCCACATACCCCCGGTGAGGAAATACTTGCCCGTCTGGTCATAACCGAATATTCCTCCGCCTAATGAAATGATAGCGAACGGGGCGGCATTCTCGTAATCGCCCATGCGCTGCGAGCTGAAGCGCGGCGTGCCGACAGCCCATGAGGCTATGGTGGTATGCACTTTGCCGTCGTTGAAAACAGCCTGCACGTTGCCAATGAACGCACCTTGCGGCTTGCATGTCTCAGGTGTCTCGTAGAACATGTTGTTGAAATCATTGAGCATCGTCATGTCGTCTTCCGAAAGCTCCACTGCGTCTTGGTCTGTAACGAGAATTATGAAGCTCCCGCTTTGCCAGCACACGTTTATCGGCGTGCCTTTGAGCTGGTGGTCGGGGTTGGCGGTCGAGTATGAGCCATGCACCGTGCGCTCTTCTGTAACTGATGCGTCGAAGAGCGGGGTTTTCACGATGTCGATGTCGGCAGAACCGTTGTTGGTGTAGAACACGAGCAAGCCTTGCCCTACGACGCTCTCCACGGTCAGCCCGTAAGTCATCATGGCACGTACGCCCGTCTTTGGGTCGAGGGCACAAAACTCCACGATGTAACTTCCGGGTGCCTCGCGGATTTCCGTATCCAGATTCTCGGAATGCGACAGGGTGTCAACCGTCACGTCGCTTTGCCCTTGGCCGGTAAGATAGACGGACCACGTGTATTCCAGGTTACTCTTATCGCCGGCATAGTTGAGGTGGGAGGGTATTTGCAGGTTTGAGAACTGTTGCACGGTGAAGCTTTTCTGTTGGCCTACGGTGTCAACTTCGAAAGTCGGCAATTCGGTGTAGTCGTAGTTGCCGTCGTCGTCAACACAGGCGACGGTCAAAAGTAAAAAAGTTAAAAGGTAAAAAGGTAAGAAAGTCGCCGCCTTACCCATCACTTTCTTATATGTTTTGTTTTTCATGCCTTATCTTTTATCTGTTATCTATTATCTGTTATCTATTACCTATTATCTCAGAACGACAGTGGCGTGCCGTCGTCGTCGAGATATGGCCATCCCGCCGGGTTGTCGGCGTTGGTCGGGTCGGCATTGTATTCCTCAAGCAGGCGTTTCAGCAGGGCTTGCAAGGACAGTATTTTCGGATAGTCGTTCTCAAATTCCTCAAACGACGTGTAGCCCGTATAGTCGATTATGAACTTGAAGCGTGCCTGCGAGAAGCTGCCGATGTAATAGTTTATTATGCTCCACGAGGCCGGCCTTACGAGATAGTCGCACCATACGAGCGAGTAATTGAGCTTGTCGGCCACGCCCTGCTCAAACTCGCTGTTGGCCACGGCCCGCAGCGTCAGTTTTGCGTTCTGCTTGCTCAGGTCCAGGCCGCTGACCGTGCGTTTCACTCTTACGGGTATTGTCGCCGACACCTCGCCCGCCTTGATCACTGCGTCGCCAATCTCGTAGGCCGACGACGGCACGTTGGTGAGCGAGTCAACCACTATT
Source organism: uncultured Prevotella sp. (assembly GCA_964616945.1). Classification (GTDB taxonomy): domain Bacteria; phylum Bacteroidota; class Bacteroidia; order Bacteroidales; family Bacteroidaceae; genus Prevotella. Next base: position 21,341 of record CAZTUD010000002.1, read on the forward strand.
ATGTCCACGTTACGGTCGTGGTCGGAGGTCTTGCCTAAGAGGTCAGCTTTCACGTTTAGCGTGTATTCGGTCACGTCGTCGCCGTAGAGACGGAACGAGAAGAATGTCGAGTCGTCGGTGGCACCTTGGTTCTCGTCGCCGCTGAGATAGACTTTATCTGCCGACGAATACAGGTATGGGTCGTTTTCGCATGCCGTTGTGAGCAAGGCGGCGAGGGCTATTATCAAAATATGTCTTGTTTTCATTGCTTCTAAATTTAAAGAGCTCATTGGCGGTTGCCCCAAGTGGTTTCCTCCTCTGGCATGGGCAGCACGTAGAGGTCGGTGTCGAAGTCGGAACGTGCCTCAAGCATTTTCTCTACGTTCAAGCGTTTGTATTGGTAGAACATCACGCCCTCGCAGAAGAACTCGCGCAGGTATTCTGAGAGAATTTCCGTCTGCATGTCGGTGGTGTTCTGCGAGTTCACCTCCTCTGTGACGCCACGGTGCTGGCGAATGGTGTTGAGGTAGGAGGCGGCGTTGTCCTCGTCGGCTTCGGCGAGGATGAGGTACATTTCCGGCAGCCTGAGCAGGGGCTGGCGTTTTGCCAAAGTAGTGGGCATGTCGTCCATTTGGTAAAGTTTGGCCGGGAAGCGGTACATATAATAATTGTCGCCTGATATTACGTCGCTGAAGAGATAAAGCTTGCGCCAGTCGGTGTCCGACGTGTAGCGGGTGTCCAGAATGTCGTATGCGGAGCCATAGCGCAGATACCTCGAATTGCTGCTTATGACGAGGCGGTTGCCGTTTGACTTTGTCTCGTTGAGGTAGTTTTGGTAGTTGTCCTCCATGTCGTTCACCTGAAGGGCGAAAATCTGCTCTGAGGAGAACGTGCGGTCGCGGTTTGTGGCGGTTGTGGCGATGTCATCTACCGATGTCCACGTGAACTTTCCGCTGTTTATGACCTCGCGTGCGTATATGGCGGCGTTAGTCTTGTCGCCGACATAGAGGTAGATGCGGGCTTCCTCGGCGCGGACTGCATAATAGTTCAGATGGAAGTAGCGGTGTATGAGCAGCGCGTCGTCGGCCTCCGGCTCAATGCCCGTGGATATCGGGTCTGAGGTCTTGAGCAGGGTTGCGGCCTGCTCCAGGTCGGCAATGCACTTGTCGATGACCTCGCTCACGGTGCTTTGCGGCGTTATGTCGTGGTTGTAGGCGGTGACGTAGGGAATGGCGGGAGCCGTTGCGTCAACCACGGGAGCCTTGGCGAAGAGGCGCAGCAAGTCGAAGTGGAGGTAAGCCCGCAGGGCGTAAGCCTCACCGAGGATTACGTTGTAATGGTTCTCCTCAAACTTGTCAGCCGTCGTGGCCTGCATGTTCTCAATGAGGTTGTTGATGTTGGCAATGGTGTTGTAGGTCGATTGCCACATTGCGTTGATGAGCGTCTCCGAGGTGGAGCGCGTGTAGTCGTAGTTTTTCAGGTATCTGTAGGTATATGAGCCTGCGTTGCTATAGACTTGGCCTATTACGTCCACAGCTCCCCACGTCATGTTGCGGCCATACTCGTCGGTCGATGCCATTTGCGTGTAAATGCCCCAGAGCGCGTCGGTATATCCCGATTCATTCTTAAAGAGGTCGTTGGCCTCAACCTCGGTCTTGGGGCGCACGTCAAGGAAGTCGCTGCATGAGGCTAAGAGTAAAGAGGTCAGAGTGAAGAGTAAAGATGACAGAGTAAAGAGTAAAGAGAAATGTCCTGCCTTAGCGTCTTTCACCTTATTATATATATTGTGTATTTTCATAGTATTCTTTGTTTTTATTCTTTTGCCACTTTTCTCCCCCTCCTTGGGAGGGGGCAGGGGGGAGGCTTTTAGAACATTGCTTGCAGAGTGAACGAGAAGGAGCGTGCGAAGGGGTAGCTGGTGCCGCGCTCGATTTTCACCGACGAGACGTAGGCCACGTCGTTCATGTCGAAGCTCAGGCGCAGGCGGTTGAAGCCGACGCGCTTTATGGCCTTGAGCTGGGCGAAGTCGTAGCTGAAGTTGACCGACGAGAGCGTCCACACGTTTTGGTCTTCCACGAAGCGGCTTGTGGCGCGTGTGGTGGTTTCGTCCTTTATGTTCTTGAAACGGCTCACGTCGCCTGGGTTCACCCATCGGTCGGTGAAGATGCGGCGGTCAACGTTATAGTCGAGGTCAGCGTTCTCAACCTTGTCCACGAGCGTTTGGTTGTAGATTTGCCCTCCCCAGCGGAAGCTCATGCCTACGTTGAGGCTCCAGCCCTTGTAGTCGGCATTGAAGCCCGCCGTACCGCGCCATTTGGCCTCGGTGTCGCCGCATACGGCGAGGTCGTCGGAGTCCCAAGTGAAGGTCGTGGTGCCGTCTTTCTTCACGAACACGTCCTGGCCGGTGGCGGGGTCGATGCCGAGCGAGGGCACGGCCCATATTGCCGTAAGCGAGCAGCCCTCGTAGTAGCGGGTTATGGGCTTGTTGGTAACGGTGCTGGTCTGCTCGTCGTTGTAAGTCTGCAGCGAGTTGGAAATCTGCTTAATCTTGTTGGTGTTGTGGGTCGCCGTGGCGTAAACGTTGACGAAGCTGCGCGTGCCGGGATCGTTGTAGAGGCGGTAGTTGGCGTGCAGCTCAACGCCCTTGTTCTGCACCTTGCCGAGGTTCTCCTTGTAGGAGGTAAAGCCAGTTGACGAAGGCACGGTTACGTCGGTGAGCAGGTCGTCGGTGTTGGCGATGTAATAGTCGAAACGGAACGACAGCCGCTTGTTGAATGCCTGCAAGTCAACGCCGAGGTTTACGTCCTCCTTGCGCTGCCATTGCAGGTTGCTGTTGGCGAGCCCCATGAGGTAGGCGCCGATGTTGCCGTCGTAGGACGACGACTGATAGTAGGTGTAAGTGGCCTGCGACTGGTAGGAGCTGAAGTTTTGCGACCCTGTATAACCGTATGAGCCGCGCAGCTTGAGCTGGTTGAGCCACCTGACGGGTTGCATGAATTTCTCCTTGTGTACGTTCCAGCCGAGTCCTGCCGACCAGAATGTGCCCCAGCGATGGTCGCTGCCAAACTGCGACGAGCCGCTGTAGCGTATCGACAGGTCGCTCAGGTAGCGGTCGTCGTAGCTGTAGCTCAGGGCTCCGATGAAGCCCACGTCGTGGGTTGTGGCCTCTGTGCCGGTCGGCTTGCCGTCCTTGAGATACTGGCGGGCGAAGTTTATGTTGTCGAGGTTGTCGTTGGGGAAGCCTTCGGCCACGACGGTTGTCGAGTTGCTGTTCTGCGTGTCGAGCGTCCATCCGGCGTTGGCATAAATCATGTTCTTGCCGATGGTTTTCGACCAGTTGGCCGTAATGTCGGCTGTGAGCATGAAGCTGTTGCCGTCGGTGTGGGTGTAGCGGCCCCGGCGTGGCAGAAGCTCGTCGGTGGTGTAAGTGTAGAAGTCGGTGTGCGTGGCGGGGTGGAAAATCTCGGCTCCGTTGTCGGTCTTGGTCAGTCCGAGGCGGCCGGTGAGTTTGAGGTCTTTCAACGCCAGCCACTCAATGTAGAAGTTGTTTGTGAACTGTGTGTAGTCGGTGTAATCCTTGGTGTTGATGGTGGCGTTCCACATCGGGTTGGCCACGGTGGTGAGCCTGCCTTCCAAGGTCTTCATTATGTTGCCCTTCTCGTCGCGTATGCGCAAGTAGGGGTTCATCTGCGCGTAGGTCGAGAACGAGCCGTAGGGCGAGTTGTTGCCCTTGTTGTACATCACCTCGAGGTTGTCGCGCATCAGGATGTTTTTGTACCTGTAGGAAAGCGAGATGCCGCCCGAATAAGTGTTGCGGTCGGAGCCTTTCATCACACCTTTTATATTATTGTAGGCGAAGTCGGCTCCGTAGCGGAAAGTCTCGTCGCCGCCCTCAATGTGGACCACGTGTTTCTGGCCCACGCCCACGCGGGTGGGTTGTGCCAGCCAGTCGGTGTCAACGCCGCGCGCCACCTCTTGCAGCAGGCGGTTGTACTCCTGCGTATAAGCGTATTGCTGCGTGGGGTCGTGCCAGTAGATTACGCCGTTGTAACCGAGATAGTCGTACAGCCCGGCGTTGTATTCCACTTGCAGCTTCTCGGCTGCGTTGGTCAGGTCGTAGCTGCCGAGGTCGGGGGCCTGTATGTTGAGGCTGCCGCTATAGGTCACCTGCAGCTTGCCCGGCTCGGGCTTCTTCGTCTCCACCACGAGCACGCCGTTGGCGGCCTTCGAGCCGTAGATGGCTTTGGCGGCGGCGTCTTTCAGCAGCGTCACGCTTGCCACGCGGTTCATGTCCATGTCGATGATTTTGGTCAGGTCGGCCTCGAAGCCGTCAAGTATGAAGAGCGGCAGGTTGGGGTTGCTCTCATATTCGCCCTTTAGGTCGGGGAAGCCCGACTGCCCGCGAAGCTGAATGTCGGGCAGGGCATTTGGGTTGGAGCCCGCCGAGAGGTTTTCCACAATCTCAAACGACGGGTCGAGGTTTTTGATGCTCTGTATGAGGTTGGTGTTGCCCACGCGCCGCAGGTCGTCCTGCGTCATGGTGACGGTGGAGCCTGTGTAAGTCTCGGCGCGGCGTGTGAACATGCCGTTCACCACCACTTCGCCCACGGCCTGTGCGTCGCTCTCCATCCGTATGTCGTAGGATGGACGCTGCGAGAGGGTCACGGTGCGCGTCTTCATGCCGATGAAGGAGACGGTGAGCTGTTGTGCCTCTGAGGGCAGCGAGAGCTTGAAGTGGCCGTTCTCGTCGGTGACGGTGGCGGAGGTCTCGCTGCCGACTACCGATGTCACTGTGGCTCCGGGCAGCGGCTCGCCGGTGTCGTCGCGCACGATGCCCATTATCTCGCGGCTCAACCGCCTTTGCTGGCGCGGCTGCTGGCGGCGTATGTCAACCATCTTGCCGTTGACGGAGTAGGCAAGGGGCTTGCCGTCGAGCAAGAACTGGAGGGCTCCCTGGAGGGTGGCCTTGTCAATCCGCCCGTCGACCTTGTAGGGCGCGATGTCGTTGTAGGAGAATGAGATTTTGCAGTCGGCGGCTTTCTCCAACCGTCGCAACGCCGAGCTGAGGGCTTCGTTCTTGAACGTCATGCTTATGTTGCCGCCTTGAGCCAGCGTTGGCAGGGCGAAGAGGCAGCAAACAATGAGCAGCATCAGTAACCTTCTTTTCTTCATAAGCCTTGGATTTTAGAATTTGTCCAGTGATTTAAAATTTATACTAAAACGTTTAACTGTGTAAATCGGGTACGATTTTTTTGTTTTTCTTGATAAAATTTTCATGTTTGGAATGAAAATAGCGGTTTTTGTTGTATTTTTGCAGCGCAATATGTTGGAAAAGTCTGAGTTTGATTTTGTCTTCCGCGAATACTATTCGCCGCTTTACTTCTTCGCCTGCCAGTACGTGGACGATGAGGAGGCGTGCCGCGACATTGTGTCGGGGGCGTTTGAGCGGCTTTGGCGCAACTTTTCCAAGGTGGAGCGTGAGAGCGCAAAGAGCTTCCTCTACATTGCCGTGCGTAACCTTTGTGTTGACTACGCCCGCCAGGCATCGCGCCACCGCGAGTACGCCCGCTATGTGGCTGCCATGAGCCGCTATGCCACCGACGCGTCGTCGCTCATGGAGCGCGAGGAGCTGCAGCAGCGGGTCAACCGCAGCATAGACGGGCTGAAGCCGCCCACGCGCGACATCTTTGTAGCGTGCTACGTTGAGCGAAAAAAGTACAAGGAGGTGGCCGAGCAGATGGGCATAAGCACGGCGACGGTGAAGAAGCACATAGTGAAGGCCTTGAAGGCGGTGCGGCAAAGGCGTTGGGAATAGGCGCAAGGCAGGTTGGGAAACTATTATCTAAAATAAGCTTAAAAACGTAGCCATAACGCGGACATGAGCGTTTTAAATAAGTAGAAAACAGGAACAATGTCTGACGAACAACTTACATATACAGAAAACAAGGCTCTCGACTTGATGGAAGCGGGACACGGGCTTACCGACGCCGAGGCATCGGAGCTTGGCAGCGACGACAACCTGAAGACCCGATGTAGCGAGACGGAGGCCATTGCCACGGCATTGCGCATGGAGCGTGAGAAAGTGGACGTGGAAGGGGAGCTTGTGCGCTTCCACCGCCGTCGTGCCGCGCGCAGGCACCGCGCCGCCGTGGTGTCAATCGCCGTGGCATTGGCGGCGTGCTTCGCGGGCGTGGTGTTCATTCTCAACCGCCCCGAGCCTGTGCCGCAGCTGAAGCCGGGGCAGGTTTATGTGGCCTCCGACAAGCCAAAGGACATTGTGCTGAAAGGCGGTTTCTTGAGCGAGACTGTCATCACGGCGCGGCGGGCGTTGCAACCCGTGAGCGTGGCGCAGCTTGCGCCCGACCTCGACACGACTCACGCCCGCGAACTCAGGCTCGACGTGCCGGAGGGTAAGTCGCTCGCCGTGGCGTTGCCCGACGGCAGCCGCGTGTGGCTTCATCCAGGCAGCACAATCTATTTTCCGAGCCGATTCGAGGGCTTGGTGAGGCAGGTTAAACTTGAGGGCGAGGCTTATTTCCAGGTGAAGCGCGACGAGCAGCGGCCTTTCGTGGTGGACGCGGGCGGATTGCGGACGAAGGTTCTCGGCACCGAGTTTAACGTAAACACCAATGGCAGGAACGGAGCCACGGTGGTTCTCGTGAGCGGAAGCGTGAGGGTTGATGCCGACGGTGGCGGCACGACGCTGGTGCCGGGCACGCAGGCCGTGGCACAAAAAGACGGGCTGGTGGTGATGGCCGCCGACACTGAGAAATACACCAACTGGCGCGACGGTTATTTCTATTTTGACAACCAGCCGCTTGACGAAATCCTTGTGGAGATTGGCCGCAACTACGGCGTGACGGTTGAATGCCACGACGCCACGCTCTGTGCCACCCGCCTGCACTTCATAGCCCGCCGTGACGAGACGCTGGGCGGAATATTGAAGCGGCTTGGCGAGCTTGCGCCCATGAGCTTCAGGCAGAATGGCAACACGCTGGCCGTAGTGGGGCAGGAATGACTACAGCAGCCCGTTCTGCCGCAGCCAGTGCTTCCCGTTGGGGGTGAGCCACCAAAGAAGTATAAGCAGGCAGGGTATGCCAATAACAGACAAGATGAATAGTGAGCCCATAATTATTTATTTTTCTTATTAGTAAGCGTAAGTCCGATTATCAATGCCAATATGGAGACTATTGCGCTTGATATATAGATAAGCCATTTCAAGTCGCCCATGTCTTTTACCAAAGACGTGATGAAAACGCCTGTCAGAGTATATTTTGACACGTCAATCAGATAGTTTCCAAGCTTTTCTTTCCACATAAATCCCCATTTTGTTGCAAAATTAATAAATTAAAGAGTAACTTTGCAATAAATTTCGGAAATAATAAATGATTTCAGTAGAGAACCTTACCGTAGAGTTCGGCACCCGCCCGCTTTTCCACGACGTGAGCTTCGTGGTCAACGACCGCGACCGCATCGCCCTTGTGGGCAAGAACGGCGCGGGCAAATCTACGTTGCTCAAGATATTGTGCGGCGAGCAGCGAGCCACGTCGGGCACGGTGAGCGTACCAAACGGCTGCACCATAGGCTACCTGCCGCAGGTGATGAAGTTGTCCGACGACACCACAGTATTGGAGGAGGCGCGCAAGGCGTTCGTCGACCACACGGAGACGGCGGAAAGGCTGCGCAAGATGGAGCGGGAGATGGCCGACCGCACCGACTACAACAGCGCGGACTACATGCGGCTCGTGGAGCGGTTCACGCAGGAGCATGAGCGATGGCAGATGATGGGTGGCGAGAACTATGAGGCCGACATTGAGCGCACGCTCACGGGTCTGGGCTTCGAGCGCACCGACTTCGACCGCCCCACGCGCGAGTTTTCGGGCGGATGGCGTATGCGCATCGAATTGGCGAAGATTCTCTTGCGCAAGCCCGACGTGCTGCTCCTCGACGAGCCTACCAACCACCTCGACATTGAGTCAATACAATGGCTGGAGCAGTTCATCGGCCAGAGCCAAGCCGCACTCGTGCTTGTCAGCCACGACCGTGCCTTTATTAATAATGTGACCAACCGCACACTGGAAATAACCTGCGGCCACATTGAGGACTATCGGGTGAAGTACAACGAATATGTGGTGCTGCGCAAGGAGCGGCGCGAGCAGCAGCTTAGGGCGTGGCAAAACCAGCAAAAGGAGATTGCCGACGCGCGGGCGTTCATCGAGCGGTTCCGCTACCAGGCCACGAAGGCCGTGCAAGTGCAGCAAAAGATAAGGCAGTTGGAAAAGATTGTGCCTATTGAGGTTGACGATGTTGACAACCGCGTGATGCACCTCAAGTTTCCGCCGTGCCTGCGTTCGGGCGACTATCCGATAATCTGCGACGGCGTGGCAAAGGCTTACGGCGACCACGTGATTTTCTCCGATGTCAACATGACCATAAAGCGTGGCGAAAAGGTGGCGTTCGTCGGCAAGAACGGCGAGGGCAAGTCAACGCTCGTGAAGTGTATCATGGGCGAAATTCCGTTCACTGGCCGCCTGAAGATTGGCCACAATGTGCAGATAGGCTATTTTGCCCAAAACCAGGCGCAGCTCTTGGATGAGTCGAAGACCATCTACGACACCATCGACGAGGTGGCCACGGGCGACATGCGCCTGAAGATAAACGACCTGCTCGGCGCGTTCATGTTCGGCGGCGAGACCTCGGAGAAGAAAGTCGGGGTGCTTAGTGGCGGCGAGCGGTCGCGCCTCGCCATGATACGCCTGCTGCTCTCGCCAGTCAACTTGCTCATTCTCGACGAGCCTACCAATCACCTCGACATGCCGTCGAAGGACGTGCTGAAGGAGGCGATAAAGGCGTTCGACGGCACTGCCATCATCGTGAGCCACGACCGCGACTTCCTCGACGGCATCGTGTCCAAGGTCTATGAGTTCGGGGGCGGCAAGGTCAAGGAGCATCTCGGCGGAGTTTATGAGTGGATAAGGAGCCAGCAAGCTACCGGCCCTACAGCCCCTCCCCAGCCCTCCCCGATAGGGGAGGGAGATGCTAACCACAACACTCCCTTATACAATAAGCCTCGGGGCAGCTCTTCTCCCTCCCCTATTGGGGAGGGCCGAGGAGGGACAGTAGAGGCCACGACGGGTGGGGCTGCGTATCAGGCCCACAAGGAGCGGCAACGTAGGCTCAATCGCGCCAAGAAAGCCGTGGAAGAGAGCGAAAAAAAGATAGCAGACATGGAGGCTCGCCTCAAGGAGCTTGACGACCTACTCATGGATCCGAAGAACGCCTCCGACATGACCCTCGTCACCGAATATACCACCACCAAGGCCGCCCTCGACAAGGAGAACGACCGCTGGATGGAGCTGTCGGAAAAGCTGGAGGCACTTTCGTAGGGGCATACCCCGTGTATGCCCCTACGAATAGAAACATTATACATCATTAAAAACATAACATAATTATGAACATGAAGATTGTTCTTCCAACATTGTTGCTCGCCGTGGCTCCCGTCGTGGGTGCTGATGCCGCAAAAGGCTCAAAGGGCAACATCTCGAAGTCGGGGCTTGACCTGTCGAACCTCGACCGCACGGTGCGCCCGCAGGACGATTTCTACCAGTTCGCCACCGGCGGATGGCAGAAGCTGCACCCGCTGCCCGCCGCTTACAGCCGCTACGGGTCGTTCGACATGCTTCAGGAAAGCGTGAACAAGCAAATCAACACCATCCTCACGTCCCTCGCCAAGAAGACGTATGCCGAGGGCACCACCGAGCGCAAGCTCAGCGACTTCTACAAGCTCGCCCTCGACTCGGCACGCCGCAACAGCGAGGGGCTCGCGCCAGTGAAGCCTTATCTTGACGACATTGAGGCAGCAAAAACGCTTGACGACATCAGGACGTTGCAGTTGAAATACTCAAAGATTGGCTTCGGACAGCCTTTCGGAGCTTATTTCGCGGCCGACGAGAAGAACGTTGCCCGCAACATTCTGTCGCTGGGGCAGGGCGGACTCACGCTCGGGCAAAAGGACTGGTACGTGAACAACGACGAGGCGACCATTGCCATACGCGAGGCTTACAAGAAGCACATTCAGCGCATGTTCCAGCTCTACGGCTTCAGTGCCGCCGATGCCGCCAAGAAGGAGGCCGCCATATTCCGCTTTGAGACGGAGCTTGCCCTCATCTCGAAGAGCAACACCGAGTTGCGCGACCCGCAGGCCAACTACAACAAGATGACGCTGAAGGAGTTTGAGGCTGACTATCCCAACATTCCGTTGCGTAAACTCGCCCTTGCCGACGGCATCAGCGAGAAGGACATTCAGGAGATGGTCGTAGGCCAGCCTGCTTTCTTCACAGGTCTCGACAAGCTGTCGGCATTGCTCACTGCCGACGAGTGGAAGGCAATAATGGAGTGGGACGTGATACAAAGCTCTGCCTCGTGTCTGACCGACGAAATTCGCGAGGCCAACTTCGACTTCTTCGGCAAGACGATGAGCGGGCGCAAGGAGGATTATCCGCTGTGGAAACGCGCCACAAATCAGGTGGAAAGCGCAATGGGCGAGGCTCTCGGCAAGATGTATTGCGAGCGTTACTTCCCCGAGTCGTCTAAGAAGATGATGGAGGAGCTTGTGAAGAACCTCCAAATAAGCCTTGGCGAGCGCATAAAGGCGCAGACGTGGATGAGCGACTCTACGAAAGAGAACGCCTTGGTAAAACTCTCCAAGTTCTATGTCAAGGTGGGCTACCCGAACAAGTGGACCGACTACTCCAAGCTTGTCATCGACCCGCAGAAGAGCTTCTACGAGAACGTTCTTGCCACGCGCGTCTTCGCCTTGGACAAGATGATTGCCGACAAGGCGGGCAAGCCCGTTGATAAGGACGAATGGTACATGACTCCGCAGACCGTCAACGCCTACTACAACCCGACGACCAATGAGATTTGCTTTCCCGCCGGCATATTGCAGCGTCCGTTCTTTGACCCGAAGGCTGACGAGGCATTCAATTATGGAGCCATCGGCGTGGTGATAGGCCACGAGATGAGCCACGGCTTCGACGACCAGGGACGGCAATATGACGCCGACGGCAACCTGCACGATTGGTGGACGGTGACCGACGCGAAAGGCTTCAACGAACGTGCCGACCTCTATGCCAGCTTCTTCGACAACATCGAGGTGCTGCCGGGTTTGCATAGCAACGGCCGCTTTACCCTCGGCGAGAACCTTGCCGACCACGGAGGCCTGATGGTGGCGTTCAACGCATTCAAGAATGCCACGAAAGAGCATCCGCTGAAGACTATCGACGGCTTCACGCCTGAGCAGCGGTTCTTCATAGCCTACGCCGGGGTGTGGGGGCAAAACATCACCGACCAGGAGATCCGCAACCGCGTGAAGCGCGACCCGCACGCTTTGGGCGAATGGCGCGTGAACGGTGCGCTGCCACACATTCAGACTTTCTACGACGCTTTCGGCATAAAGCCCGGCGACAAGATGTACTTGCCCGAGAACGAGCGGCTGCAGCTCTGGTAAAAATTAAAGGACAACTATAAAAAGCAATGACGAGCAATGACTTTGAAGTGGTGTTCCGCACCAATTACACCCGCCTCTACTATTTCGCCTACGATTTCGTTGGCGATATGGAGGTGGCAAAGGACATTGCGTCGGATGCTTTTTCAAAGGCGTGGGAAATGCGCGAGGAGGTTGACGCGCACAGGCTTGACGGTTTGCTTTTCGTGACGGTTAGAAACCTGTGCGCCAACTACTTGCGAAAACAGAAGACCAACCAGAAATACCTGAGGTATATCAGGGCATCGGAGAGCGAGGAGGACGAACTTTACTTCCAGGGGATGGACGAGCGCATCGCCGAGACATTGCGTGAGGTGGACAAGCTGCCTGAGCGCACGCGCCACGTGATAGAGGAATGCTGCCTCAACAGCAAGAGCTACAAGGAGGTGGCGGAGGCCATGCAGATAAGTGTGAGTGCCGTGAGGAAGCATGTCGTAAAGGCATACGGACAGCTTCGAAAGCATTTTAATGTTAAAAAGCAATAATGCAGGTGTCTTTGCCAGCACCGTAGGTGTATTAACTAAAACGAAATGGAAGAAAACAACCAAGACATGAGCCTTTTGGACGCACAGCTGCCGTCCGACCACGAGGAGTTGGAAGTGCGCCGCGCTTTCGTCCGCCGCCGTGTGTCTGCGCCCGACGTGGATGCCGCATGGACTGAGTGGAGTCGTGCCCATGCTGATGTCAAGTCTTCCAGTGTGGCTTCCATCAGTTCTGCCAACAGTGGGTTCCTGGGAGTGCGTCTGCGCCGTTATGCAGGGTGGCTGCTTGCCGCAGCTGCCGCAGTTGCCCTTGTGTTCTTGTTGCGTGGCATCCATTTCGACACGAAGTCCAAAGGGGAGGTGTTTGCGGCAAGCGATGCCGTGCAGGAGGTTACATGCACCACCAACAACGGTGAGCCTGTGGTGGTAAAGGGTGCGGTTGTCAACTTTACCAAGCGTCAACAGACTACCGTCCGGCATATACGTATGGTTACGCTTGCCACCTCCCGTGGCAAGACGGTAAAGGTGAGCCTTCCCGACGGCAGCGTGGCATGGCTCAACGCCGACAGCGAAATAAAATTTCCCGAACAGTTCACTGGCGACACACGTGAGGTGAGAGCCAGCGGCGAGGTGTATTTTGACGTGAAGAAAGACCGTGGCCATGTGTTTGTGGTCAGCACGGGCTATTTCACCGCCACCGTCCTTGGCACGTCGTTCAACCTGCGTGCCCGTTCGCCTGAAGACGCCTCGCTGACGCTTGTCAGCGGCAAGGTTGCCATCAGCGACAAGGAAGGCGGCGCAAGCGATACTCTTGCCCCAGGCGAACAGGCCATTTGGGACAGCGAGCGCGGGATTGACATCTCCAGCGTCGACACCTATCCCATCACCCAATGGAAAGACGGCTATTTCTATTTCAACAACGAGCCGCTTGTGAAAATAATGCAGGAGCTGGGCCGCTGGTACAACGTGAGCGTGGTGTTTGAGAAGCCGCAGGACATGAGCCGCCGCATCCACTTCATAGCCGAGCACACCGACCGCCTTGCTGACATTATAAGCCGCCTGAACGACCTTGGCATAGTGAATATAGAGCTGCGGGGCGGTGTGGCGACCGTGAAATAGCCATCTCAATTTCCTTTTTAACAAAAAATCTCTTTCTTAGGGTGTCTTATCTTTTGCCCTCCGTGTATTTAGTTTAGACGTTAATCATTTTAAACTAAATAAGAGAGCATGAGCAAGAGATTTCATTTGTTTGCGCTGACCGCAATCATGCTGTTGGTAGGTGTCACTGCAGTTGCGCAGGACCGTGGGAAGAAGATAACCCTTACGGTGGACAAGCTGCCCCTGCCAACCGCGCTCAGCCGTGTGGAGCAGCAGTCGGGTTATTACAAAATCAATTATGGCTACGACGAGCTGAGCCGCTACAGGGTATCGGCTGTAATAAAGAACAGTACCGCCATCGATGCCGTCAACCAGCTGCTGTCGGGCCTGCCCTACACGGCCACCGTCGGGGGCAAGTACATCCAGATAAAGCACACCGCAAAGTCTCCTGCCAAGAGCCGTCCAGCACAATTAGGCGACAATAAGGGCATCAGCGGGCGCATAACCGACGTTGAGGGCGAGCCACTCGTGGGAGTGACGGTAAAGGTTCCCGGCACGCAGAAAATGGCTGTTACTGACCTCGACGGACGCTACACCATCGCCGATGCCGAGCCGGGCGACCAGGTAGAGGTGAGCTACATCGGAAAGCGGACCATAAGGATAAAGTCGGGCGGACGGAACACCAACATCATCCTTGACGACGACAACAACATGTTGAGCGACATCGTGGTGACGGGCTACCAGGACATACAGCAGCCCAAGATGACTGGCTCGGTGACAACGGTCAGTAATGCGAAGCTCAACGAGCGCTACACGCCCAACATCATGGACAACCTTGAGGGACGAGTGGCCGGCCTCTCAACATACGGCGGCAAGATGACCATACGCGGCACATCGTCAATCTATGCCGAGACGAGTCCGCTGCTCGTCGTCGACGGACTGCCCATAGAGGGCAGCATCGACGACTTGAACCCATACGACATTGAGAGCGTGAACATTCTCAAGGATGCCGCCGCAACCGCCATCTACGGTGCGAGGGCGAGCAACGGCATCGTGGTAGTTACCACCAAGAGGGCGAAGGACATGAACAAGATAAACATCGACTTCACAGCCAACCTCACCGTCACCGACAAGCGCAACTACGACTATGCCGACAACCATTACATGACCCCAGCGCAGCAGGTTGACGCAGAGAGCGACTATTGGGACTATTATTATCTCAACAACGACGGCGAAGTGGCCGACCCCATCAGTGCTACGGAGTCGGCACTGGGCTCTGTAGAAACCTTCTCGCCAATACGGATGGCCTATTACCAGCGTGCCACGGGAGCGATTTCCGAGGAACAACTCAACCAGACTCTCAACAGCCTGAAACAGAACAACTTTGCCAAGGATTTTTCAAAATATGTCGCGCGGAAGGAGGTCTTGCAGCAATACAACCTCGCGCTGCGTGGGAGGAGTGCCAGGAGCCAGCACAGCCTGACCGTCAACTATAAACACGACACCACGGGCTTCAAGGAAGCTTACAGTCGCCAGTTCAACATCGACTACAAGGGAGCATACAACTTGGCACCCTGGCTCACGGCATCGTTCTCGGCCAACGGCATCATCGACCGTAGGCGCGGCACCAACAGTTCGCTCGCAACCAACGTTTTTGCCGTGCCAGCCTATATGAGCATGTACAACGCCGACGGAACTACGGCTTATCTCGCGCCGTCATACGGGAATCCTTATAACGAGACCATCGAGAACAGCAGCATCTACAAGTCGATGAAATTCAACAATGTTGACGAGCTTTCCAACAACATCACGAAGACCCGCCGCACGTACATGCGCTATCATGGAGGGCTGAAGTTTCATATCATGAAGGGACTTGACCTGAACACTCAATTCATTTATGAGGGCGAGGACAAGCGGCAGGAAGATTACGCCAGCGAGGACAGCTACCTTGTGCGCTCAATACGCAACGTTTATACCGTGGCCAACAACGACGGCACCTACAAGTATCTCGTGCCGCAGACTGGCGGGCGCAAGGCGACGCTCAACACCCACAAGGACGACTTTACGTGGCGTGCTCAAATCGACTTCAACCGCACGTTCGGCAAGCACGACATCAACGCCATCGCCGGCACGGAGTTTCGTGACACCAAAACGACGGGCGCGCGCGGGCTTTACCTCGGATATGACGACGACATGCAGAACAGCCTTACGGCGGCCACCGACTTCTCGACGATAAGCACAATGAATTACACTTACCTCGGCAATTCCTTGATGCTTACCCATACCAGTTTCTACACTCCGTATTTTGAGGGGGCCTTGGCGCCATACAAGGAAGTCCACCACCGTTATGCGTCGGGCTATTTCAACGTTACCTACACTTTCGACGAGCGTTACGTGGGTTTCTTTTCCATTCGCAAGGACTACGCCGACGTTTACGGCCTTAATGCCAAGTATCGCGGCAAGCCGCTGTGGTCGGTAGGCGGGGCCTGGAACTTGCAGAACGAGAGGTTTATGAAAAGTGCCAATTTCGTGAACCTGTTGAAGCTGCGCCTCAGCTACGGTGTAACGGGAAACATCTACCAGGGAGCCACCAGCTACATGACGGCCACGAGCGGCAGCAACAACAGCTACACGCACTTGCCGATGTCGGTGGTAGAGAGTCCCGACAACCCGGAACTAAAGTGGGAGCAGACGCGCACGACAAACGTCGGCCTCGACTTTGCGCTTTGGGGAAACAGGCTCAGAGGCAGCTTCGACTGGTACCATAAAGTGGGCAAGGACATTTTCTCTAACATGACGCTTGACCCCACGACGGGCTTCTCGTCGATGTTCGTCAACTCAGCCGACATGAAAAACAACGGCATCGAGCTTCAGGCTACATACGACTGGCTACGGACAGCGACACGCAAGGGCGTAACGTGGAACACTACGTTTACGTTGTCGTACAACAAAAACGAGATAACGAAGGTTGACAACCCAGCAGAGATGGCCTACCAGATGATGAACAGTTATCCATACAGGGAAGGCTACCCAGTGAGCGCGCTCTTCTCCTACCGCTATGCGGGCCTCAACGACCAGGGCATTGCCACGTTCTATGGCGACAACGACGAGGTGATGGCCAATCCCATGCGCCAAACTGTCAATACCCTTGTGTATTCGGGCAAGACAGAGCCGTCGACCATAATGGGCATGGACAACCACGTGGAGTGGAACGGCCTGAGCCTGAGCCTGCTCATGGTTTACTATGGCGGCCACTCGATGCGTGCCTTGCAGGAACAAATGGCGTTGATGAACGTAACGACGGGAGTCACGCCGAGCTATTTCCTCAACGCCTGGACTCCCGACAACCCCACCGACTCTCCCGGCTACGGACGTTATGCGGCAAACAGCAGCAATGCCAGCATAACCTACGCCGACAGGTATGTGTACGACGCCTCGTTCCTTAAAATCCGCAACATCGTCTTCGGCTACGACCTGCCGAGGCAGCTGACGCGCAAGTGGGGTGTCAACGGCGTGTCGCTGCGCTTTCAAATAAACAACCCCAAGTGGTTGTGGGTAGCCAACGACAAAAACATCGATCCGGAAACCCTTTCGGTGAGAAATCCCAGCTCATATGTGTTCGGCCTGAACGTAAACCTCTAAAACCATAGAACGCCATGAAATTGAAATACAGCTTGATTATCATGCTTGCGGTCATCGTCGCAGGCTGTGAAGATTACACCGACATACAGCCCAAGGGCACCAATCTGCTGACCACAGTCTCGCAGCTCGACATGCTTCTGAACCAGGAATACGACGACGAGGGATTCAGCGGCATGGACGAGGAGATACTTGTCGGAGATATGTTCCCCTCCACCACCAACATCCCGAACTTACTGTCGGCCACCACGCCTACAATGAATCAAATATTGCTGACGTGCGACGAGACGACCGACCGCCTGACTTATCTGAACACCGACTACAAGTATAATGCCTATTACAAGATAATAGGCTCTGTGGCTAACCCGGTAATACAAAAGGTTGACAACGCCCAAGGCGATGCCGCCAAAGGTCGTCAGCTGAAGGCCGAGGCCTTGACGCTGAGAGCGTGGTTTCACTATCTGGCAGTGAACCATTTTGCCAAGGCCTACGACCCAACAACCGCCGCCACCGATGGCGGCGTGTGCTACGTCCACGAGGGCGACTCGCGCACGGTTTCGGAGCCGAAGCTCACCGTGCAGGCCGTTTACGACAATATCCTTGAGGACATTGACGCGGCCATCGCCCTCGACGCGCTGCCTGACGTGGCCGACAGCAAGATGCGCGTGAACAAGGCTTTCGCATATGCGGTGAAAGCAATGGCCGAAATGTCGATGCGCCGCTATGACGACGCGCTGACGGCGGCGCAAAGCTCGCTGGCCTCGTGCGACACCATTGTTGACTATAATCAGGTGGTCAGCGCCAACGGCTATTGGACACGACCATTAGTGCAGTGGCCGGAGGACCTTTTCACCACGGCCTACAGCAGCATTTACTTGCAGACTTCCACTGCCGACCTCGACGGCACCTACGACTCGGGAAGCATAATCTATTCGCGGGCGCGCAGGCTGGCGGCCATCGGCAGGGCCATCTACGGCATGAGCGGCATAAAGCCGTGGCTCGACTCCAACTGCTATTTCAACGGCGTGGGACTTACCACAATTGACATGTACCTCACGGTGGCCGAATGTAGGCTGCGCAGTGGCGACATCGACGGCTGCATGCGCATCCTTGACATGATTCGCGCCAAGCGTTACACCACGGGCAGCGCGAAGGTTCTGGAAGGAACGATAACCACTAAGGCGGAGGCCATAAACGAGCTGCGCAAGGTTGTACGGCAGGAGGGATTCGGCAGTTGCCGCACCTACCTGACGCTGAAGCGGTGGAACGCCGACAGCGACTTCCGTGCCGACATAGTGAAAAACATCAACGGCAACACGTACACGCTGAGTGCCGGCTCGAAACTGTGGATTTTCCCGTTCCCGCTGACGGCCACGGGGCTGAACAAGAACTTGACACAAAACTATGAGGACTAAATCTTTCGCCTTGCTGATATTGTTGCTTGCCGTATGCTTCTCTGCCATCAATGCGGCTGGCATCAGGAAAGCCCAAATAAGCGTGCTTTATGTGGGCGGCTCGCCCGACATCAACGTCATGTCGCGCACCGACTCCGTGACCGTGAGACGGAGCGTGGAAAAGCGCATGGCCTCGTTTGGGCGGTTCTTGAAAAGCCACTTTGCCAACGTCCGTGTGGTCGAGGCAAGCCAGTATGAGCCTGACATGTCGGACCAATATGATGTCACGATAATGGACGGCACGCCGAGGGAGCTGGAGCCGAAAATTCAAAAGTTTGACAGCAACGGCCACGTCGTGGAGAACCGACGGCCGCTGTACCTGCCCTACGACTTCTCACGCCCCATGCTGACCATCGCCGAGGCGGGGGCCATAATGGGGCAGCGCATAGGGGTGAAGAACGACTGGTACTGCCTGTGCCTCATGTCCGACGCCCTTGGCGTGCGCACGTCGCACCCTATTTTTAAGGGGCCTTTCCACGTAACCCTCACGTTCAGGACCAAGGCCGTGGCCGACGAGGCAAAGGCTTTGCCCATCTATTTTAACGATGGCGTGGCGGTGGACTCCATGCCCATGTGGAGGGTGCAGAAATACGACGCCATGAAGGGCCGCATAGGAATGGTGTCGCGTCCGGGCGGCTATGAGGATTCGCCCGACGCAGAAATCATTTCCGGCGGCGTGTCGGGGAAGAGCATCGATGCCGTGGCCATTGCACGGCATGGCAACTTCTTCCACTGGGGCTTTGCAGCGTCACCCGACGACATGACCGATGAGGCAAAGGCCGTGTTCGCCAACTCCGTGGTTTACATCTCTAAGTTCGCGGATAAGCGCCCCATTGCGAGAAAGTATCTTGAGACCATAATGACGCGCTACGGCGTGCGTTACTTGTCTTACGCGGCATCGAGGAAATGCTACAGGAAAGTGTGCGAGGAAACGGAAAACATAAACCGTACCTACGGCATGGCACGCCGACAGGCAATGGAGAAACAGACCAGGGGCGAGGAGCTTACGCCAATGGACAAGTCGTTAGTCAGCTTCAAGCCTCTCGCGACTCTCAGTTATGACGAATATCTGCGGCAACGCTATCCGCGACTTTATGCCTTATACGGCAACGACGAGAAGGGCTATCAGGACTATTACAGGAACAACAACCCTTATTTCATCCCCGACGGGAAGAACTTTGACGTGGTAATCGACGAGGACGCGCGCAGCCTTGGCATTGCCAACAACGACAGTGCCATCTTGGATAGAGCCATCTGCCTGATGGAAAGCGGAGAGGACACGGCCAAGGGTATGCGTCTGCTGAGGCGGTACACGCTGTGCGACTTTGCCACGGCAAAGGAGTGGCGTGAATGGTACGAGAAATACAGGGACAAGTTGTTTTTTACGGAGGCGGGTGGCTGGAAGTTTTTGGTCAACAGCTACGATGCCGACGTGGTGGGCAACAATTATCCGAACAACAATTACCCGGGCTATATACCTGCGGCTGCCACGACACGCCAACAAGCGAAGATGGCGACTGACGCGCAAAACCCTGTGGCGGTGGGCGTGGATCAGGTGATGGACAACGACGGCAACACAATCGTAAAAGTGCGCTTCAAGCTCCACCCATCATTCCATATTTATGCCACTGTGGACGACGATGACCCCTACATTAGCACCAGAATAGAGTTCAGCACTGGCGATGGCGTGAGCAAAGTCGGTGTTCTGAAGTCGCCCTTGGGCAAGGCCATAAACCAAAAGGGAACTACGGTCTTGGAGGGCGATGCCGTTTACGAACAGGCGTTCAGCGGCAAGGGCAAGGTTGGCATCAAGGTGGAATATCAGGCATGCAACGACCAGATGTGTATGCCACCTGTTGAAAAGACATTCACAATGGAAATAGAGTGATGTGTGTCGATGCAATGTCAGGTTTCTACATTGCGCCGCAGGGACATTGTCCTTGCGGCGCAATGTTTTTTATGCGTATGCAGTGGGGTTTCGCCGTTTTTTCGTAACTTTGCGCCTTGAAAAAGGAGATATAGAAAATGCCGTTACGACTACCCGACAGGCTTCCTGCCATTGACATACTGAAGCGCGAGAACATCTTCGTCATGGACGAGACGCGCGCCCACTCGCAGCAGATACGCCCCCTGCGCATCGTCATCCTCAACCTCATGCCGATGAAGGTCACCACTGAGACCGACCTCGTGAGGCTGTTGTCGAACACGCCGCTGCAGATGGAAATCTACTTCATGCGCTTGAAGAGTCACACCTCCAAGAATACGCCCGTGGAACACATGATGATGTTCTACAAGGACTCGGAGGAGCTTATGCGCCAGAAGTTCGACGGGATGATAATCACCGGCGCGCCAGTGGAGACCATTCCCTACGAGGACGTGGACTACTGGAACGAGTTCAACCGCATCGCCGACTGGGCGCGGCACAACGTCCAGTCAACGCTCTACCTTTGCTGGGGCGCGATGGCGGCCCTCTACCACTTCTACGGCGTGCCGAAATATCAGCTGCCGATGAAGAAGTTCGGCATCTTCAAGACTTATCCCCTCGACGAGCGGTTGCCCATCTTTCGCGGTTTCGACGACATGTTCTACATGCCGCACAGTCGCCACACAGAGGTGCGCAAGGCCGACATCGACAAGGTACCCGACCTGCGCATAATAGCCTCGTCGCCGGAGGCCGGCGTGAGCATCGTCTCGTCGCGCCAAGGCCGTGAGTTCTACATCCTCGGCCATCTCGAATATGCCCCCGACACGCTCGACAAAGAGTATCGCCGCGACCTCGGCAAGCGCGACGACGTGGCTCTGCCGCAGCACTACTACCGCGACGACGACCCCGCCCGTGGCTACAAGGTGCGCTGGCGGAGCGCCGCCAACCTCTTCTACAGCAACTGGATAGACTATTACGTCTATCAGGAGACACCTTACGACATAAAGGACATAAAATAGGTCTGGTTTTTGTTGGCGGTTTCGAGAAATATTCATAATTTTGCAGCAAAAGGAGAAAGAATATGTATAAGGAAAGGACAAAGGAAGAATTGATAGCGGCATTCAAGCATGCTGTGGGAGCAAAGCAAGCTTTTACCGATATGGTGCAGGGGAGGATAACCAGACAGGAGTTTGAGGCAAGAGGATATAAACTTGTAAAATTGAATGGTGAATGTTAGACCTTTCGTTAAGAAGAATAAACGATTCCTCGCCGTATAAAGTTTCATCGTTGAGGGAAGACGTTTTTTCGTTTATCATCGACAACAATGTGGCTTATGAAATAGGCTTCATAGAAGATTACATGCTTGGCATAAGTGGGGTGTATCAGTTTTTTATTACTCCCAACGAAGCTCAGAGGCATAAGGATGCGAAAGTGTCTGCCACAATCATTGCCGTCATGGAAGAGTTTTTCCAGGACGGTAACTTGATTTTGGATTATGTCTGTGATACGCATGACGGGCGGCAGGCTGCGAGAAGAAGGTTGTTCAAGTATTGGTATAATTCCCACCCATTAAAAATTGGTTTCACCCAACAAGATATAATAGCTGTTTGCGACGGGGTTAGTTATTATGCGGCTGTGGTATTGCGTAATGACAATCCGAGATATTTGGAGTGCATGGATGCCATAGCTGACTTTTCGGAAAACATAGTCGAGAAGTTACAGTAATTTCATGCGCACCCTTGAACTTCTTGCCCCCGCCCGTGACCTTGAGTGTGGCATGGCCGCCATACGCTATGGAGCCGACGCCGTGTATATCGGGGCCAGCCGATTTGGCGCACGTGCGGCGGCGGGCAACAGCGTCGGCGACATAGCCAGGCTTTGCGATTACGCCCACCAGTTCGGCGCAAAGGTTTACGTAACGGTCAACACCATAATATACGAGAGCGAGCTTGGCGACACGCAACAGCTCATCACCGATTTGTCGCGCATTGGCGTTGACGCATTGCTTGTGCAGGACATGGCTACCTTGCGGATGCGGCGCGTTGCCTTGGAGGAAGTTGGCAGTGCGCCAGTACTTCATGCTTCTACGCAGATGGACAACCGCACGGTGGAGAAGGTGCGGTGGCTGCGCTCACTCGGCTTCACGAGGGCTGTGCTGGCGCGTGAGCTGTCGGTGGGAGAAATAAGAGAAATACATGATGCCGTGCCCGACATGGAGCTTGAGGTGTTTGTCCACGGGGCGTTGTGCGTGAGCTACAGCGGGCAGTGCTATGCCTCGCAATATCTGCTTGGCCGCTCCGCCAACCGTGGCGAATGCGCGCAGGTGTGCCGCATGAAGTTCGACCTTGTGGATGTGGAGGGCAAGACCGTTGTCAAGGATCGTTACCTGCTTTCCATGAAAGACCTTTGCCAGATTGACCACCTTGAGGAGCTTGCCGACGCGGGAGCCACGTCGTTCAAGATTGAGGGACGGCTGAAGGGCGTGGAATATGTGAAGAATGTTGTCGCAGCCTACAGCCGAAAGCTTGGTGAGATTATAAGCCGGCGGCAGGGCGACTATTGCCGCGCATCGTGGGGGAGCCTCACCCGTGTTTTCTCTCCTACAGAGAGGGGAGGGTTTGTTCCCGACCTCAACAAGACGTTCAACAGGGGATATACAAATTATTTCATGGAGGGACGCAAGGACAAACTTGCCACCTGGTTCACCCCCAAGGCATTGGGCGAGTTTGTCGGGACTGTGGAAGAGGTGCGTCCCCGATGGTTTCGCGTCTCCCCTTCTGGCAGGGGGGGGGGTAGCCAAATAGCTTTCTCCAACGGCGACGGCCTTTGCTTTCTTGACGACAGTCATGAGCTTGTGGGCTTCCGCGTGAACCGTGCTGAGGGCTACAAGCTGTTCCCACTGCGGATGCCGCAGGGCTTGCAACTGGGCATGTCGCTTTACAGAAACAACGACGTCGCATTCGCGAAAGCCCTTGAGGCGGATGCCACACGGCGGGTCATACCTGTGGACATGGCTTTCGACACCACCGCCGACGGCTTCAGGCTCGAGGTGTCGTTCCAAGCCAATGATGAGCAAAAGGTCGAGGCTTCGGCAACGATGGTCTTTGAGCACCGGAAAGCCGACAGGCCACAAGGCGACAACATGAGGAAGCAGCTGTCGAAGCTTGGCGGAACTGTCTATGAGGCGCGGCACATTGCAATCAGCGACGAGGCCTTGGACCTTTTTGTTCCGTCAAGCCTGTTGGCGCAGCTTCGCCGCGATGCCGTCAATGCGCTCGCAGGGGCATACCCCCGTGTATGCCCAGGAATGACCAATGCCAATGATTGCGCAACGGAGGGCATATACGGGAGCGTGCCACTACGGGTTGAATATTGGTCGCCCGAATACCGCCAATACACATATTTATATAATGTCGCCAACAGTCAGGCGCGTGGGTTTTACGCCAGCCAGGGCATGAGCGTCAGCCAGCCCGCCTACGAGTTGGGCAGGCCGCGCGAGGGCGTTGTCATGCAGTGCCGCTACTGCATCCGCCACGAGCTTGGCTGCTGCGTGCGGCATGGCGGCAAGCTGCCCACTTGGAAGGAGCCGCTTGCGCTGCGCCTTGGCGACGGCCACCAGTTCCGGTTGGAATTCCGCTGCGATGAGTGCCAAATGAACTTGCATACTATACGATGACGAAGAAAAAGAAGATAATACGCGTAACCACCGCCGACATATCCCTCGTGGGCTTGCTCGACGGGCAGTTGAGGTTCATCAATCAATACTATGATGTCGTGGGCCTTGCCTCCGACACGGGCTCACTCGACTTTGTGTCGCGGCACGAGGGCATCCGTGTCATCAACGTGCCGATGCACCGCGAGATAAGCATCAAGAACGACATCAAGTCGTTGGCTAATCTTTACAAAGTCTTCCGCAAGGAGCGTCCCTGGATGGTCCACGCCAACACGCCCAAAGGTTCGCTGCTCGCGATGGTTGCGGCGTGGGCGGCGCGAGTGCCACGGCGCGTTTACACCGTTACGGGCTTGCGCTATCAGGGTGCGCAGGGAGTTCTGAGGCTCATACTGAAAACTATGGAGCGCATTACCTGCCTCATGGCCACAAACGTGATACCCGAGGGGCAGGGCGTGCTGCACGCATTGCGGACCGACCACATCACTGGCAAGCCATTGCGGGTGTTGCACTTTGGCAACATCAACGGCAAGGACACGCGGCATTTGTCGCGCAGGCAGACTGTTGCCGAGCTATTGGGCAAGCCATACGATGAGGTCAGCGGTGGGGATATAGAGACAGAGAGGCAGCTCCTGCGTGGCAGGCTGGCCGGGGAGAGCATAGTGAGCGCGGCGCGGCCAGTCGCCACCGACGACTTCGTGTTCATCTTCATCGGCCGCATCGTCAACGACAAGGGAATGCGCGAACTTGCCACGGCCATGCAACATATCACAAGGGACAATCCCCATGTCAGGCTGTTGCTTGTGGGCAGGATGGAGAAGGGCGACGCCATTCCCGACGACGTGCACGACTTTTTCATCGGCGACAAAAACGTGATTTATGTCGGTGAGAAGCAGGACGTGCGCCCCAGCCTGCTTGCCGCTGACGCGCTTGTGTTCCCAAGCTACCGCGAGGGCTTCCCCAATGTGCCGATGGAAGCTGGCGCCATGGGGCTCGCGTCGATAGTGACCAACATCAACGGGGCAAATGAGATTATAAAGGACGGGCTCAACGGCAAGATAATCGGTGCTCCCCTCGACGGCAGTGGCCGCCATGCCAACGACATAACCCCCGCCCTGGAGCAGGCCATGCGCTGGTTTGTGTGCCATCCCGCCGAAGTGAGGCGTATGGCCGCCAACGCCCCACGCATGATACACGAGCGGTATGAGCAGAAAGACGTGTGGCAGGCGTTGCTGGAATACTATAGGAGCCTGGAAAATACTTGATAAAAAACCGAATATGAACAAAAAGACCATATCACTGTTTGCAGTCGCTTTCATGCTGCTTGTGCCACATACGGACTTTGCGGCGCGGCAGGGCAGGAAGACATGCACTTATTCCAATCCAATCATTGCGAACAGCCTTCCCGACCCCACTGTCATTCGTGCGCAGGACGGCATGTTCTACCTCTATGCCACCGAGGACATACGCAACGTGCCAATCTACAAGTCGCCCAACCTTGTTGACTGGACGTTCGTGGGCACTGCGTTCAACGACTCCACGCGGCCCCGCATGGTGAGGCGTGCTGGCATCTGGGCACCCGATATCAACTACATCAATGGCCGCTACGTGCTCTACTATGCCATGTCCCGGTGGGGCGGCGAGTGGGATGCCGGCATAGGCGTTGCCACCGCCGACAGTCCCGAAGGGCCGTTTCGGGACCACGGCAAGATAATGATAAGTCGGGAGATAGGCATACAGAATTGCATTGACGAGTTCTACATTGAGGACGACGGGCGCAAGTACCTCTTCTGGGGCAGCTTCAGCGGCATCTATGGAGCCGAGCTTGCCGACGACGGCCTTGCCTTGAAGTCAGGCGTGAAGCCGCAACAGGTTGCGGGCACGTTCATGGAGGCAGCCTACATACATCGCCGTGGCGGCTACTACTATCTTTTCGGCAGCAACGGCACATGCTGTGAGGGATTGAAGAGTACATACAAGCTGACCGTGGGGCGGTCGAGGTCGCTCTTCGGCCCGTATGTGGACAAGGAGGGGCGGCGGCTTCTCGACAACCATTTCGAGACTGTGCTCCACCGTGGCAACGGCTTCGTCGGCACGGGGCACAACGCCGAAATCATCACCGACGACAAGGGCAGGGACTGGATTGTTTATCACAGCTTCCTTGCCTCCGACCCCGATGCCGGCCGCGTGGTGTGCATGGACGAGTTGAAGTGGAAGGGAGGATGGCCGTATGTGGAAGACGGCGTGCCGTCGAAGTCGCATCGTCGCCCAGTCTTCAAGAAACGTAAATAAACCAGGCAAGTGTCATGCGGAACAGGTTTTCCAGGCGTTCGTTGTTGATGGTACTGTCGGTGGCCGTGGCTGCCGGCCTCGTGATTGCCGTGGCGTTGTCGGCTCTTGGCGCGTCCAGGCTGTCGGGGCGCGACAAGGCCCGTCTGGACAGTCTGTCGACGTTGTGGGCACAAAGCGATGCCCTTGCCGCGAGGTTCAAAAGCCGTATAGACTCACAGCGAGTGCAAATCTCCAGGGACTATGGCATGTCCTTGTCTGAGCAGTATGCCGCCTGCAAGCGGCTTTACAACGAGACTCACCTCTTCACGCTTTCCTGTGCTTTTGAGTTCTCAAGACGCATGATGGACATTGCCCGGATGATGGGCGACA
>CAZTUD010000003.1:0-40818 GCA_964616945.1 uncultured Prevotella sp.
TATCTTTGCAATATCAAAATTAAAGCAACAATTTAAAACATAAGAGCAATGAAAACAAAAAGAACGTACACTGTCATTATTTCAAGAATGCACTTCGGAGATAGACCAACTGACACAACAGAAGTAACAGGAACGCTTGAAGAACTGATAAATTACTTCGGCTACACCTTGCAAGTGGGACATAGTTGGAACAACAGAATATCACAGCAACCTAAAACTGTGAAATCTTTGATTTCTGCGTTAAACCGTTCATACGAATATCAGAATAACGGAATGACAGGTGTTGAACTTAAAGGTTAGGAGGCAAAGGTATGATACTTACAGATGAAGATTACAGGGAGTTGGCTTCTCAAATAATAGATAGAGAAGGTGATGCTTATCTTGAAAAAGGTAATGAGGAATTAGAATTCCACTATAAGTATGACGAAGACGGTTATTGCGAGGACGATTATTATAATGGCACTGGAGCATTGGTCGTAACAGAAATTTACTTACGAGTTATTGATGTTATCTGCACTAACAAGGACGGAGACCCATGTTGCCACGATTTTGATGAAAATGAACTTTACTACATTCTTAGAGGAGAAAAGATTTCATGAAACCGAAACGTAAAGAAACCCCACACGCAGGTGAGTTCGAGTACAAAGGCTACAAGTGCTACCGTTACCCAGCCGCTCCAAATCAGTGGTGTTGTGAAGACCCCAAGTATCACGTTATCGTGCAAATCTACTGCGAGAATACAATGTTGCTCGGATGGATAGACGAGCAAGTGAGTAATAACCATTAACGATTAGAGCAATGAAAAGTTTAGAAATGATTGAGAAACGAAGTTATGAGTTTAGCCAGTATAAGAAAACGAAAGAGGGGTATCGTTTAGAAATGATTAAAAAGATTAGCCGGTACAACAAAATGAAAGAGAGGTATCCCGATTGTCTGCTGCTTTTCAGATGCGGAGATTTCTACGAGTGCTATGAAAAAGATGCTGTTGCAGCTTCGACAGTCTTAGGAATACCATTATTGAAGCACAAGGAGAACGGAAAATCCGCAAGTGTGGCAACAGCAGGATTCCCCCTTCATGCCTTAGACACCTATCTGCCGAAACTGATACGTGCAGGACACAGAATAGTAATCTGCGACACGCTCAACGAACCCGAAACCGATGTAAAGGAAATAATAACACCGAGCAATATGTAAGAATTAGCAAGAGGAGTATGACAAGCTATATCCCAATAGACGATAAAAAGTGCCCTTTCGGAGAGAGGGCACTTAACAAAGATGAAGAATGCTATTATGGTAACGGGATAGATAAATGCCTTTATTTCAAAAGATATTGTTGGTGTGATGAACATACAGGGACTGTCGAATGCTCTCACCCTCCGATTAGTAAGAGTCAAAAGTATGTCGAGCTAAGTCTATTCTAATTTTAGCCAAAAGTATTTGTTATTCAAATATTTATTAGTACATTTGCGAATCGAAACATAGCAATGAAATTGTAATTTAAATAAGTTATCACATGAATCCAATCAAAAAGTTAATCAGACAGCAAGATTTAGTATATATTCAGAAACGAGAACTGTCTGAGCGTATGTCATTACAGCGTCTTGCGAGTTATGATATTTGGTTTAGAGAGAAAAGCCAAAACCTTGCTCCAATCTCCAATGAACAGAGAAAGGAAATAGAAACTTTTTGGAGAAGCCTGTTGAAATTCCATGCAGATTATGTAATCAATTATAAGTATTATGACGTGTACAACAAGGTTTGTACCGATAAGTCTAAGTTGAAATTCTATATACCCGATAGCTTCTTCTATGCTTTCATTGATGTCTTCTATACTAATCCACAACGTTCCACAGGCTTTGACGATAAAGGATTGTACGACCTGTATTTTGCAGACGTAAACAAGCCACAGACTATTGCAAGAAAGGTGGACGATATTTTCCTTGATAAGAATTACAATCCGATAACAGCAAACCAGTTTGTAGATTTGTGCAAAGAGGAGGGCGAAGTTATCGTAAAATCATCTATCTGTTCTTACGGAGGTCATGGTATTAAGTTTTGGGACACAAAGAAAGATTCTGTTGAGCAGTTGTTGAACTTTGTATATGAAAGGAACTCATCGGAATATCAAGGTTCAAATCCATTTAAGCAATACATCGTTCAGAAAGTTGTAAAACAGGATGCAAGTATAGCCACGCTCAACCCAAACAGTATAAACACCGTGCGTGTTATCACTCTTTTCCATGAGGGAGAGGTTAGGGTTCTGTCTTCCGTATTAAGAATGGGTATTGCCGGCAGTAGGGTCGACAATTGTTCAAGCGGAGGAATTGTAGCCGGCATAGACGAACGAGGATACTTAAAGAAAGTAGCCTACAATGCGATGGGCGATGTATTCAATGAGCACCCCGATACTGGTAAGTTCGCTGGTTTTGCCGTCCCTGCTTTTGAGAAAATCAAAGCTACTGCGAAGAAACTTGCTTATAGATTCTACGGAGTTTCCAAAATGATTTCTTGGGATTTCTCAATTGATGAAAACGGGGAACCATGCTTGATAGAAATGAATATCTCATTTGGAGAGATAGATTTTCACCAACTCTGCAATGGTCCTATCTTCGGCGATGACACTCCCGAGATGCTGAAATACATCATAGACCATAATGATACGCTTTCAAAGTTATGTTTAAAACTTGACATGGAGGTGCTTAATGGAAGTGAAAATTGAACCAATCAGCAGAAAGCACGCCAAGGATACGTGGAGTTTCCGCAATAATCCTATGTTGTGGAAATACACGAAGTGTGACACTCCACTACCTGCAACACTTGAGAGCGAGGAACAATGCTACATCTTTCGCAGCCAAAGCAAGACGAACAGAATGTACGCAATAATTACAGGTGACTCTTGTGTAGGCACAGTATCGTTGAAGCAGATAGGTTACGGAACCGCTGCTATCGGCTACTACAATTTAAGGACTGATTTATGGGGTAAAGGTATTGTTAAACAAGCTGTCCGCAAAGCAATGCAAATAGGCTTTGAACAGATGAATCTTGACATGCTCTATCTTTATGTAAATCCCAATAATACTGCATCATGGAACTTGGCAAGAAGTCTCGGCTTTTACAGTGTCGGACTTTCTCTCACTGATAAGAACATACACAGACTTGAAATGACTAAGAGCGTATGGAAAAAGATAAGAAACGAATAGACGTACTGAAGCTGAAAGTTTCGGAACTAAAGCATAACTTCCCCAATCCCCGGAAGCCGTTAACGGCAAAAAACAGGGCGGCATTGGAGCAGTCTCTAAAGCGGTTGGGGGATTTCGGCGTTATCGTCATTGACGAGGAAAATAACATCATAAGCGGCAACCAACGCTGCAAGATTCTGTATCAGATAAACCCCGATACAGAGGTTCTGTGCAAGAGGCTCGTCAACTACTCGGACGCAGAGAAAAAGGCTATCAATGTCAAAGCCAACACCCATGCAGGTGAGTTTGACATGTCGAAACTTGCAAACTGGGTTGGCGACTTGCAGGTCGTAGACCTCGGCTCCGATTTCTCCAAGCTAAGACAGCGAGAGACGAAAATCAAGGACATGGAGTTGATACGGTACGAGAAGTACGACTATGTGATGATAGTGTGCCGGAATGAGGTAGATTATAAGAACCTTGTACGTACATTGGGTATCGAGGACAAGAAAGTAGTCGTGGCACACACTGCTACATCAGACAGAAAGATTAAAGCAAGGGCTATTTGGTACGACCAAATGCAAGCCACCATAACACCTAAAAAGAAGAAGCAATGAGAGATTTTAACGTACTTATGACATGCAGCGGAAGCTTCACTAAATCTTTTGCTGACATGCTAAAGCAGAACGAAGACGGTGTGAACGTGAAAGTCTACGCCTGCAATATAGATGAACATCAATTACCACCTAAGGGAACAACGGACGGAGATTTTATCGCACCAAAGATTACAGATAGAGAGTATTTGCCGTTCTTGCTCAATCTATGCAAGGCTAATGATATTGACATCATCATGCCGACTGTTACTCTGGAATTGCAGTTTATGGCAGACAGCAAAGAATACTTTGAGCAAAAAGGGATAAAGGTGTCCGTGTCGCACCCTAACACAATCAGTATTGCCAACGATAAGATAGAGTTGCAGAAGAAATATGCTTCCATTATGCCACTCCAAATCATTCCGAAAACTAAAGATGATGTTCTCAACTTCAAGGCAGTCCTAAATGGCACGCCATTATGCTGCAAGTTGTCAAATCATTGCGGAGGCAACGGATTTGCCATAATCGACGATGAAAAAGCTCTTGACCCAATATTGTTCAACAGATATGCGACAGATAGATATATCTCCACTGCTGACTTAATCAAGATTGTCGAACGTGGAAACGAAGAAGTTATCCTGCAAGAATACACGAAAGGCTATGACTATACTGTCAGTGTCCTTGCTGTAAATGGAGAGGTTACCCATGCTGTAGGTTATGTTGGCTATATGATGTCCTATGGCTCAATAATGAGAGGTGAGATAAAATATAATCAGCAAGCCTATGCCATTGCAACAAGATTGTGTAAAGAGTTGGGTATTGACGGGAACGCTTGCTTTGACTTCCGTTTAAAGGAGAATGGTGATGTCGTACTGTTAGAGATAAACCCACGGCTTAACGCTTCACTACCTTTTGTATGGCACGCAGGAGTTAATATGGCTTATCTACGCTGCAAGAATTTGCTTGGCGATTACAGCGATATTCAGCGAACCTTTCCCATTAAGTATGGATTGAAAATGAGGAGATATTACAATACTGCTTATTATGAGTAATCTATCATTCAATATCTATGTAATGTCATACCAGCGTTCTGACCGCATTGTAACGCAGGACTGCTTTGAATACTGCACATACGTTGTAAGAGAGGAGGAGGCAGAACTCTACCGTAAGGCTGGAGTTAAAGAATTGCTTGTTATCCCTGCCGACTGCCCATGCTACAATTTCATGGATACGTTGTGGTGGACGATATGGAATACGCCAGAAGATGTTATCTTCATTGCAGATGATGATATAAAGAGGTTTGTCTATCGTATGGACGACTGGCTCCCTATCAATCATGAGAATTTTGCTGACCCAGTAGCAATTGCAACAGCAGAGGTTGAGAGGATAGCACAGATTCTCGTGGACTCGGATTTAGGACTTGCTTATGACGGACCGCAAAAAACTCTTTTCCAATATACACAGGAATGGAACTTTAAAGGAATGCCCGGACACTGCCGTTGGATAAACAAGAAATGTCTCAAAGCCAAATACGACTATAAGGACGAGGCTTCAAGTGACATTGATATGGCGATGCAGGAAATGCTCTACAACAGGATTACATTGCAGCCAAAGTATTTTGTATCGGACGCAGGTCAAATGGAAACTAATAGTGGTGGCGTAACACAGTCAAGGCAAGATACGATAAACTATCGCCTTGCTATGGAAAACAAATGGGGAAAATACTACCAATATGACATTAGAAAAAATCAGGCAAAAATTAACATCAAACGATAAATATAGGTCATTGCCTACACCTATATACCTTGCTGATTTAAATGCGTTTAAAACGAATTTAAACGACCTCCTTGCGGCTTTTAGAAAGCACTACAATAACTTCAATATTGGCTATTCGTTCAAGACGAACTATTACGAAGACTTCTTGAAGATAGTCAAAGAACTCGGTTGTATGGCAGAAGTCGTTTCACCAAGTGAATATAGAATGGCACTCGTAAATGGCTTCAACGATGATGAAATCATCTACAATGGAGTTATCCCTGCCGTAGGGCAAAAGCTGTCAGTTATATTACATGGTGGCATTGTGAACTTCGACAATGTGGACGAACTTTCGAGAGTGGTGCTGAAATCACCGCACAACAAGCCTTTGGAAGTTGGACTAAGAATGAACATTGATATTGGTAATGGCGTGCCCTCTCGCTTCGGCATTAAGTCCGATAGCCAAGAATATGAACTTATTAGGGATTGGGTAAAAGACGGAGTACTTAAAGTAAAAGCTATCCATTGCCATATCTCCTATGCAAGAAGTCTTGAAAAGTTCAGAATCCGCATGGAAAAGATGTTGGAGATTGCTCAACAGCTACACCCTTCAATAATCGACTTAGGCGGAAATATGTATGGGCGCGTTGACCCGCTAATAGAGTCACAATTTGTCGAAGATACCGGCACCATGCCAACCTATGATGATTATGCGGAAGTAATAGCAGTGCGCATGAAAGAAGTTTATCCAAATGAAGAAGTAAAGTTACTAATAGAGTGTGGCACTCCAATCCTCGGCAATTGTATGTATCTTCTTACCACCTGCATTAACACCAAGCAGTATAGAACGCAGCCCCCGATAGCCGTACTCGACTGTACGCATTACGATGTAGGCTTTGTAATAGCCAAGAAGAACGCTGCTATCTATCCGCTTAATGGAAATGAGAAAGTGTTATCTGACGCAAGGATTTTCGGATGCAGTTGTGTTGAGGAAGATTTGTTGCATAGCTGCTATACTGGTCCTATGAGATACGGCGGCAAATATCTTATTGCTAACGTAGGAGCATACGGAATGAACATGGCGAATGATTTTATCATAGAGAAACCGCCTGTAATACCCTTACTTTAAAATCAATGTGCAGCGTTAAGCATATCATTTAGGGAGTTAGTAAGCCTTTCGTCTGCTTCTCTCTCCTTGTGCTCTCTTACAGCATTGATAGCGTATTCGGCTACTGGAAGATACCACTGGTAATATTCTCCGTTAATTGAGAAGATGATTGTAGAAAGCGTTTTGCCGCCTTTGTCAAACTCCACTACCATTGCATCAGAATTTGCATTTGGATTCTCGAAAATCTCTACGAAGATGTCGAAAATATCGTCCGACTTGGATTTCATTGCGTCAATCAGCCTTTGATGCGTTATGGCAGACCAATGGTAGACCCTCTCTTTATCATCGTCAAGCATGGGGTTGTACGCTTTTATCTCCTTTGCCTTTATAACGGTCACGGAGTCCACGTCATAGACCTGCTTCAAATACTCTGCCTCCTTTGAGTAATCCTCCTTCGAATAATCGTTAGCGCAAGAGGTCACAAATAGAGCTACAAGCGAGCAAAACAAAAAAGTCAATAAATGCCTCATCTGCAAAATCTTAATGTCTTAAATACAAAGATATGAAGTTATCCGAAAACAACACAATAGTTCAAAGTTAAACATCTTTAACGTTGATGATTTTCAGTATTCAAATATTTGTTATTCAAATACATTATTGTTACCTTTACAATATAAATATTACCAATTATGGGAAAAGAGCAATGTTTGACAAGACACCTCCACAATATGTTTGAGGTATCAAGTCTTATCCAAAAAGCGATAAGGCGACAGGATAGCGGCAACGCTTTCTATGCAGCTAACGAACTTATACCAAGATACAGGAACTATCTTTGGAAAAGGCTGCTCACAGTTTCAGCCGAGGATTGTTTTGACCTCATGACGCATCGTATAACTACACTGCGGAAGAAAGATAATGAGAGAAAGGATAAGAAGTTTATATCAATGGCAGTTTCAACCCTGCTGTTAGCAAGAAAGAACAGAGACGGCGATTATTTCGCTTGCAATCTCTTTAATTCAAGAGACGAAGCAGACATTACGAAATACGTCCCCAAACCTGTAACAGACCTTTCATGCTCCACTAAGAACGGTCATTGCAAGTTCGACCTTGAAAAGGTCTTTGACAAGGCAATAGACGCACAAGATGACGTAATGGCTGGATACGCTGCAAATGAGTTGAGGGTATATTATCCCAAATCCACATGGCGAATGATAACTAAGAAAGCTGACAGTCTCGGCTATCCTGCTATCAGTGAAGAAATCAGAGCCTTGCATGAGGCAGATGATATGACAGAGCACACATCTATCCTTTATTACTCAAAGGCGTTGACAATCCTTTTGAAAGTTGTCAAGCATGGTAATATAGATTTCTATCTACAAGATTACCCATGTCAGCCAGTAGATTTGGATTGGTATAATGAAAAATCATTTGCCATTCCAGATTATGTTTTCGATGTGCATACGTTGCGTGGAAAAATCATGCACAAAACAAAGGAACAGTTTATAATAACGGAACAGAAAGCTTTGAAACCACATGTAGAGGGAGAATATGACAACGCATCATGGAGTCACTATCTTTGGTTATGCCAGAATGGTTTTTATCGGAAGGAATATACTCCACACCCAGACGATAAGAGAGTTAAGGAACTCGAAGCAGGAATAATGCAAAACAGCTTATTTTAGATAGATATATGGGAAAAGATAAAGAGACTAAAGAAAAGTTGACGCAAAGACGCAAGAAGCGTTTTTTGAAGAACCTCAAAGACGGCTTCGGGATAATATCGTACGCTTGCGATATGACTAACATCAGCAGGCAAACATATTACCGTTGGTGCAATGAGGATGCCGAATTCAAGAAAGTGTGTGACGACATCAAAGAGGATACCGTTGATTCCGTCGAGAGTAAGCTGTTTCAAGCTATTGGCGACGGCAATATAACTGCGATAATTTTCTATCTTAAAACTCACGCAAAGGATAGAGGCTACATCGAAACCATTGATACCAATGTTAACGTTAATAAGTTTGAGCAGTTGTTGAAAACACTGCCAGATAATCCAGAACTTTCTGATGATGAATAGCGAAGAAAAAGCACAGAAGTATATTGAGCGTTGGCGTAAAGATTGGAATGCCTTTTGCTACGAGGTGTTAGGCGCACGCCTTGACCGAGAACAGAGAGCTATCATCGAGAGCGTTCAATTCAATCCACGCACAACTGTACGCAGTGGCACGGCACGTGGCAAGGACTTCGTGTCCGCTTGCGCTTGTCTGTGCTTTCTCTATCTCACTCCACGTTTCGACAAGCACGGCAGGTTGGTATCGAACACAAAGGTAGCCATGACTGCGCCAACAGACCGACAAATAGGAAACATTATGATGCCGGAAGTCCGTAGATTATTCAGACAGGCTGGTTTCTTGCCTGGCAGGGTAACGAGTAGAGACATAAGAACGGATTATACCGAATGGTTCCTAACTGGTTTTAAGGCAAGCGATGATAACACAGAAGCATGGTCTGGCTTCCATGCTGTGAATACCATGTTCGCAATCACAGAGGCTTCTGGTATTTCTGAAACTGTTTATGCAGGTATCGAGGGAAACCTGCAAGGTAACTCACGCCTGCTATTGGTATTCAATCCTAATGTAACAACAGGATATGCTGCACGTTCATTTGCATCAGACCGCTTCAAGAAATTCACGTTAAACAGTCTTGCCGCTCCTAATGTCTTGCAAAGAAAGATTGTGATACCTGGGCAAGTCGATTATGATTGGGTTGACGATAAAGTAAAGAACTGGTGTACTCCTATACTTGAAAGAGATTTTAATAAAGGAGAGGGAGATTTCAAGTGGAATGGCAATTTCTACCGCCCTAACGATTTGTTCCGTGTCAAAGTACTAGGACTATTCCCGAAAGTGTCAGAAGATGTCCTTATACCATTCGAATGGGTTGAGCTTGCCAATAAACGGTGGCAAGAGCTTGAAAAGGAAGACTACAAGCCAAACAAGTCATGCCGTCTTGGTGTCGATATTGCCGGCATGGGTAGGGATAGCTCTGTCTTGGTACCGAGATTTGGCAATTATGTAGAGAAGTTCGATATACATCAATCCGCAGGGCACGCAGACCACATGGCGGTTGCAGGTGCGGTTGTTCCATATATAAAGAACAACAAGAAGAACAAAGCTTTTATAGATACTATCGGAGAAGGTGCTGGCGTTTATTCTCGTTTGGAAGAACAAGAATTTTATAACTGTTACTCTGCTAAATTCAGTGAGAACGCCCATAGGTTGAATGACGTAACAGGACAATATGAATTTGCCAACATGCGTGCTTACTGCTATTGGGCAATGCGGGACTGGTTAAACCCGAAGAACGGCTTTGACCCTGCCATACCTCCGTGCGAGTTCTTTACCGAGGAAGTAACCAACACACGTTGGCTGTTTAGAAGCGATGGTAAAATCATCTTGGAGCCAAAGGATAAGATTAGGGAAAGGCTTGGCAGGTCTCCCGACACTGCTGACGCTCTCGCCTTGACGTTCTATCCGAGAGATTATGATTTCTCTAATGATGAAGATATACTACGAGATTTTTTGTAATTTTGCACTCGAAATCGTTTCTTTTACGATTTCATTGCTCTTGGTGCATCTTGTCTGTGAGGATAGGATGCACTTATTTTTTTTGTAGAAATCTTTTATTGTACTCCTTTATGTGCCAATCGGGATTAAGCCCTCTCATTTAATCTAAGTTAACCTTGATAAGTATCAGTTAAGTTAAAATTCAAGTCAATTTGGATTTTAAAGTTCTACAATCGTTTTAAATTTTCCGCTTAACTAACTATACCTTTTTTCAATTTGCGTGGATTCTGCGTAAATTCCATTTATGTTACAAAATATAGTTGTAACTTTTTACTTTAGTCAGAAATGTGTCTTTTGTTTTCGCAAGTTAAACCCGTTGGTTTACAGTTAATTACAGTTATTTTGCTTTGATATTCAGAAATTTATCTGTATCTTTGCAATATCAAAATTAAAGCAACAATTTAAAACATAAGAGCAATGAAAAACGTTGATTTTTACGTAATCAAAAAAAGTGCAGGATATGCAATCAACAAGACCTCTGACGAGCGCAAGGCTCGCGAATGTGCAGCACACTGCTGTAAGGTCAACAACAATGACGATTTCACCATAGCCGTCTATCAAAAAGGAATGTTTCACGAAATCTAAGGAGGACGGAGTAATGAGAAAATATAATTTAGTAATCGGCGACCCGCAGAATGCGATTCAGTACAGTACCAAGAGAAAGGTTGAACAAGAGTTTGGGCGAACAGTCAGATACTTCAAGAAACTTGGTTACACTATCTTAAACAAGAGGATTGGCTTCGTTATAGCCCTATCACCCTGTCTTATGGAAATCGAGATTTACATTAACCGAAACTTTTGAAAGAGAAAATATGAGCAAGACGGCTGTCGCAATCCAAGCTTTAATGGACGGAGATGTTGCCAAAGGTCTTTCTATCCTAAAGACTTTCCGAATCGGCTTTACTAAGGAAGAACATAGAACGCTCGAAATGGCAAGCGACATCATGCACGGAAGTGAACGCTTTTACTTGCAATTAGGATATGACACACAAGCCATAAAAGTAAGAGCGAGGCAAATAGTCAAAGACAAGTATAACGTTTAAAGAAGTAGAGCAATGAAATTATTAACATCAGAAATCAAGAAAAGATTAGCAAGGTTCCCCCCTGTACTCGCAGGAGAACAAGAAAGCCGAAGCGGTTTGTTCCGCAAAATACTTCTTTCCAGCAGGGGCATGGACGTGGTACATCTTAGAGGGCAACACCGAAACAGATGAATATTTTGCGGTGGTAATCAATGGTTCTGGAGAGGGCGAGTATGGCTATATCTCTATAAACGAGTTACAGAATTTAAAAGTAAGAGGCCTGGGAGTTGAGAGGGATATTTGCTTTGCTCCATGCAAGCTGAAAGATGTAGACGACCCATATTTGGAGAATTTCTTAAAGAAGAATGGATATGAATGAAACTGCTTTAATATCGACAAGACAAAAGGTGTTTTTACCTAACTATATGTTTTAATTTGTTGCATTACAGGGCAGTGAGGACAGCGGTTCTTAGCAAGCGGTTTCGACACCGCACTGCCCACAAGCGCAAGACGGGTACAGATTTTCGATAGAGCCTTTGAGCCGCCCCGTCATTAAACTTAAAGCGACTGAAAGAGCAAGGCACAGTAAACGACATTCCTTAATTGGCGTTTAGGAACTGTCCTTCAAACAGCAAAGTGTGAGCTACACCATAAAAGCGGAAGTTGTCGCCTTAAACAACGGTTGAAACTGGCGCAACCCAAAACAGCCTTTGTCAACGGGTAGCGGACGTTGGGAAAGAAATCGCTACGTTGGGCGTACAACGTTAAGACGTGGGTAGCACCCTAATTAGCTAACAATGCGTTTGAGTTAATGAAAAATAGCGTAAGTTGGGCGAGAACTATAAGCGCACTTTTTATTCATATAACAGAATGGCTATGAGAATAGATTATTATAAGTTTAGCGTATTCTCTCCATACGTGTTCGGTGGAGAGAAACACAAGACACTACGTGAAGCAAAACATTCTTACTATCAGCATTTACGTCAAGGGCACCGTGTAGGACAAACCATATTTGGCTGCACCAATGAAGATAGCTGCATATTCTTGTCCTATACCCCGTGGTGGAGTGATTCACATTCGTTTGGTAAGACAAAGAGAACGTGGATAGGCGAATCTTTACAGAAAGGTAGTAAACATTAAATGATATTGTTATGATAAGATTAGAATTAGATAATACGCAAGTTCCAGTCCTTAGGCGAGCTGTCTTACATGAACTCCATGACAACTCCTATTTATTAGTAATGGCGCACGGAGCTACAAAGGAACGACTTGTTAAAGAGCGCAAAGTTCTTAGAGGAGTATACATCTCGCTTAATAAGAAAGAAGAAAAGAAAAATGTGTGAACTATGAAAATTATAGTAGGAAACAATGCTCCACGTAACATGATATAGACCATAGTATTTTCTTAGTAAGGGCACGTGGAGTTTTGGGTGGGATTATAGTCCTGCCTTTTCTTTTTGTCTGAACAATCTTACAGCATCAACGCCTTGTCTTGCTAATATAGTTTTAAAGGTGAATCTAAGGGCTTAAACACGCCTTTGCCAGCGACTATCCATTAAAAGACAAAAAGAGGGAATACGAGGCTGCAAATAGGTAAAAATGAGTATTCATCTAATTCCCGCCCCAAAGCCAAACGGCAAAATGAATTACTTTAACCATTTGGAATTAGACCAATGGCTGTAACAGAACAGATGCAGCACACAGGCAGAGTTAGACGACAATGCGCAACGTTAAGAAAAATTAAAAGACTATTTGGTATTTGCTATTCAAATACTTTTGCGTATATTTGCATTCGAAAGCGTGTGAAGATGCACGCAACAGAGCTGTTCGGAATAATTTTCATTGCTCTTAGACGCAGTTCTACGAATGGTCTGCTTGCGAGCCTTTCGCTCGCAGACCATTTTGTAAAACCAAATTAAGTTGCAATGAACAAACATTTTAGAAAAGTTCTTCAGTTGCTGAAAACGAAAGCGAAGGCACTCGGTTTCAGCCGTTCGGAGATTAAAAGTATCGCAGCAAGAATCACCGATAATCTTAATCTCGATGAAAATGCCTCCGATGAGGAAATTGACAGTGCTATCGAAGATGCAGTAGATGACGCAATGCCTTTCCTCCAAGTCAGCCAGTCGGCTGCACAACGTGCTATTGCCAAGTACAAGGCAGAGCATGATTCCAATTCCAATGACGAGCCCGATGATGACGATGACGACGGTCAGAATGAGCCAGAACAGAACCGTAAGAGTCCAAAGGGTAGAAAGTCCGAAGATGCTATTGACGAGAACAACCCTTTCTACAAGATGTTGAAAGACATCAGTGACAAGGTTAACGGCATGGGTAATGAGATAACTGCGTTAAAAGCAGGTAATGTTGCCAACAGCCGCAAGACTAAGGTGCAGAAACTCGTTAAGGGCACTGGTACTTTCGGCAAGCGAATTCTCCGTGAATTTGACCGTATGTCATTCAAGGACGAAGACGACTTTGACGAGTATCTTGACGGTATCAAGGACGACCTCGAAACCGAGAACAAGGAGCGCAAGGAGAGAGGTCTTGACGCATTGGGCAATCCACCTGCTGGTGGATGGAACCACACACCTGCTCCAAGAGAGAAAGTTTTATCTGATGATGAAGTCAAAGAACTGGCGAAAGGCTAAATCATTCTAACCCTTTAAAATTTGAAATATGTCGCACTATGCTGAAATGGTAAAAGACGGACAGACAATCAACGCTGCTAACGACCGTATTGTTATCCGCAAGTACAACAGC
The DNA here is from genome assembly GCA_964616945.1 of uncultured Prevotella sp. Classification (GTDB taxonomy): domain Bacteria; phylum Bacteroidota; class Bacteroidia; order Bacteroidales; family Bacteroidaceae; genus Prevotella. The sequence continues at coordinate 14,047 of CAZTUD010000003.1, forward strand.
GGCATTGTTGGCGGTCGTACCCTCGACATGGAAGACTACACGGAATCGGTTATCAAAGCCGGTCACATAGTCATTCAGTCTACCGAGGACGAGACCGTGTTTAAACCGCTACCAGTCGAGAGCGGTGCATACAAAGCACTGCCAGAGAACTACAAGTATGTTGGTGTCGTAGTTGCTTCCAAGCCTACCGATGACCCACGTGTCGCAATCATGTATGACGGCGAGGTTAACGATGTCGCCTCTCCTTATCCCGTCACCGATGAGATTAAGGCTGCGTTCAAAGCTGCTGATAATTTAAACATCGCTTGGATGCATGACTAACCATTAAAAATGAAGAAAGATGAAGAAAGCATCATTATTCGTTGAGTTTATAGCCTCTCTCTGGCCAAAGCTCAATCTCTACATTAAAGAAAAGGTAAACGGTCAGACTAATGGCGAGAAAAAGCTCACCTATCTGCACAAGCAGATGTTAAATGAAGTTTATTCTGCCGACCAGAAATGGGAAGGTTCGTCTGCCAATACTGTTTACGTAGCCGCAGATGTTGTGGCTTTGGATTCTCCTCTGCCAACAAAGTCACGTCCGTCTATTGGCACCTCTAATGGTAAGTTGCCGAAGATAGGTATGAAGAAAGCTCTCTCCGAGAGCGACCTCACCGCACTTGACACGATGAAGGCGCAGTTGCTTATTTTTGAGCAAGAAGCAACGCCTAATGAACAAGCTATCGCGCGTCAGAAGCGACTTATCGTTAACAAGCTTTCCAACGACAGCCTAACTTGTTCTGTTGGTATAGATGAAAAGGTTGAAGCTGCCTTTTTGGAAGGCATCTCAAATGGCGTGGCACTGGTTGAGGACGCTGACAATACAGGAACCGCCCTCCGTGCTAATTATGGTTATTTCCCAAATCATACGTTCCACCTCAATACAAAAGGCGAGTTAGACCAAGATGATATTGACAAGGTGCTTGCACAAGCTGATACCGACGGAAACACCATTCAGTATATCATGCTTGCCCTCTCCAAGTATAATGAGATGCGCAAGACGCAGTGGGGGCGTGAACTGGTCGCTAATTATAGAGGGCAGACCTATGATAGCAACACTAAGTTGCCTGTGCCGACCGCAAAGATGTTTGACGAAGCTTTCCAAGACGAGTTCAACGGAATCCAGTTCATCAAGGTTGACCGTACCGTCCTCTTTGAGAAGAATGGTAAGCGTACGCCGAAGAAGCCGTTTAATGCAGACCACCTTATTTTCTTGTCAAATTACAATGTAGGCTCACTGGTTTACTCTACATGTGCCGAGGCTAACCACCCTGTGCAAGGAGTTGAATACGCAACAGTAGACACCTACAAGCTGATTTCCAAGTACTCTGTCAACGACCCGTTGCAGGAGTGGACTGCAAGCCAGGCACTCGTATTGCCGGTGATAGAAGATGTAGACCAAATCTATATGCTTGACTGCTCCGACGAGAACAGCGAGGAAGTAGATACCACTGCCGAGGCTGCTGATGCTGCCGACGTGTACGTTACCATAGCTGGCAAGAAGTACAATAAGACAGATGTAGCCGCAGAGCTGACAAAGCTCGGTGTTAAGGCTTCTGCGAATAACACTGACGCAACCCTTGTTAAGAAATACAATTCTTTGAACGAGGAAGCACAAGCTACATTCAAGGCTGACCTTACCGAAGTAGCTGTATAGAAATTGTAATTATTGCCATTGCAGATGAAGACAATTAAGCAAGCGTTAATAGATGAAATCTACTACCCGATACCAGAGGGGTTTGTAGACAACAAACTGATTGAGCGTCAACTTGAAGGTTCTGACGACTACACATTTGAGGTTCATAACTCCACCGAGTGGAAAGGTGCGCTTGCTGATTGTCTTTACTCGCTATTGCAAGCCATAACCTATCATGAATCAGATAAGAGCGTCGGTGTTCTTACTGATAAAGATAAAGAAAGGCTGTTAATTCGCATCAATGCACTCTACAAGGAAATCGGAGAGGACGAGGTTGACCTTGGAATCCCCACTGTTTACATAGGAGGTTAAGAATGGCTGTTTTAAGCTTCACTGCACACCATTTGGACTATGAAGTCAAGACTGGCGGATACACAGACGACGAAACTGGAGATTATGTCCCAGCCACGTCCGAGTGGGTCGACGGTTACGACTGCGATGTTGTCCCGGCAGGCAAAGCCAACACTTTGACGATACCAGACGGCAGTCTGCACCCTTACTCGTATACAGTTTACAATCTTCCAAAAAATTGCAAGGAGTTTCACTACGGCGATAAAATACGTATAAACTTCTATAAAGGGAATGATGTTAGGGAGTTCCTTGTATTGGGCTTTCACCGTTACCAAATGCAAGCCAAAATTTGGATTTGATATGGGAGCAAGAATGACAACCCCTATGAGTGCCGTTGATGCTTTCATGCAGAAAGCGAGGGAAATAATATTTTCTTCTATCGAGACAGCTTTGGCAAAGCTCGGCGAAGAATGCGTTACCAAAATCCGAGACCGTTCCGCAAATGAAAGTTGGATTGACCGAACAGGAAACCTGCGCTCATCTATCGGCTATGCTGTATATGACCACGGAAAGGAGTTCGTAAAATCCGCTTTTGACATAGTGAAGAATGGAAGCGAGGGGCGTTCTACTGGAGAGCAAATGATTAATGAGCTGGCTAATCAATATGCTAATGTGTATGCGTTAGTAGTTGTCGCCGCCATGAATTACGCCGACTACGTAGAATCCCTTGAAAACAAAGATGTTCTTGCATCAACAGAACTATGGGCGAGAAGTCAAATCGACGAGCGAATCAAGAGGGCTGTAAACTTTGCCATAAACGAGATTAATGCCATTGACATATGAAATCAAACATAGACATACAAGATGATTTGTACAAAGACATAAATCATTCTGCGCTTATGGATGAGGTAAGTGGAAAGTTGAAGAAGAAGCACCGTCCAGCCAACTCTAAGAAAGAAGACGTTGTCATCTCCACTCTCGCTAACAACATAGCGCAGAAGCAGGAAGCCTTTGTTACAGTTAACGTATATGTTCAAGACAATATAGTCAATGGACAATATGAGGAGAATGACGCAAGACTAAGAAAGCTATGCCAGTTATGCTTTGAAGTCTTAGGCTCTATACGAGGCAAAGATTATAGAATCTCATTCGCACCAGATGAAGGTCAGAAGATTGTCGACACCGAGCAGGGAGAACATGTAATTAGTAACAAACTTTTATATCAGATAACAAATGAATAAGCCAATTGGATGGGGTAAATGTTATGTCATTGCCAAGAACATTGACGTAGAAAATAGCAAGTGGTTCCTCTTGCCTACCCCGAAAGAGGATTCCACACAGTTAAGTACCGATAAGGGCGATAAGCAAGAAGCCACCGTTGAGGGAGGCGAGAACGAGGACGTGAAGTACGCACGTAATAAGTACAACCTTGCTTACACTCTCCGTAGGAACACCGTGCGCAAGAAGCCGTTTTCAGATGACGAGGGCATAGTAGCGAACCATTATGCAATCTTCGTGCAGCCGGAAAACAAGGACGTTCCTGGTCCATATCTTGCCGATACTGTCGTTAGTATTGAGGAAACGTTTGACACGACCGACGGCGGTATGCTCGCATACACCCATGACGCATTGCGCCCAGAAGGAGGGAAGTCTGTTAAATGGTGTACTATCGACCAAGACCTCTCTAAGCTTGCTGAAGGCGCAGAACTGACTACCGACCCAGTGTTTACAGAGATTGATGCAGACACTACATCTACAAGTGTTAGTAACGGATAATAGACAACTCTCTGCATAATAATAATGAATGACAGGAGAGGGGCACAATTAATTGGCTCCGTCTCCTGTCTTAATACCTCGCATCTCAATCATAGTATAGAGAATATGGAAGCCTGCATCGGTATTACTTTCAGATTGATTTCCAGGATAACACGTTCATGCAGGTTTTGGAGTTCGAATCTCCATGCGAGGGCAAAAGCAGAAAGGTATGAATAACGAGAACTTTAGCCATGTTGAAATGAATGTTGCCGATGCCATCATTGACCGCCCAAAAGGTTTCACTGTTGGTCGTCGGCACTTTCTTTTGTATCCTCCAACATTGTTTATAGTTTACCTCACAGAGAGAATTGTAAGTCTGTTGGAGGTAGACAATGACAACTTGAAAATAAACCCCTTTGCAGAAGCAATAAGGGTAGTACACAGTCACAAAGACGAAGTATGCTTGTTAATCGCCTATTTCACCCTCCACACCAAAGAGAGATGTTTTAGTAAGAAACTTGTTGCAGAATACCGCAATTACTTCTCTGCCAACATTGACGACGAGGATTTGGCTTCGCTTCTAATCATCTGCCTTACATGGGACAAGACTAACGAGATAGCCAAGTACTACAAGATTGACAAAGAGCTGGAAAGAATGGCGGAAGTAAACTCTGTAAAGGACACCCGTAATACATACACGTTCTGTGGGAAATCACCATACGGGACGCTGATAGCCTCTGCATGCGAAAAGTTCCATTGGACGTATGAGTATGTTGTCTTCGGAATCTCCTATACCAATTTGCAGATGATGCTAAAGGATAGTCTGAAACAGGTTTATCTATCAGAGGACGAGGCAAAGAAAGTTCATCTGAATAACCCGGACGAGACACTCGACGGCAACGACAAGGAGGTGATGATGAAAGTAATAAGCGGTAGTAAGTGGGATTAACGCCAATTACAAAAGTTACAATTAAAAAGGATTTAAGCGTTTCAAAACGTCTCGCATTACTAACTATCCACCCAGTCTGGGATAAAGCAACAGCACGTCAGCAAAGCGGCAAATAGAGGATTTAATGTTACAGCCCACAAACCAACCAAAGCAATAACACATTATGGCAAGTATAAAATTCGACTTCACAGGAGATAACAGTAGTGTTCTTAGTGCCATGCAGGGCGTACAGAGTGGTGTGCGCCAGACCGCCAAAGAAGTAGAGAGCCAAGGAGAGAGCATAGAAAGAATGTTCGACCGTGTTAAGAAAGCCGCTGCGGCTTCACTTGCTGGTTTCTCTATCAAGGAGTTTGTGACTAAATGCGCATCAATACGAGGCGAGTTTCAACAGCTGGAGATGGCTTTTACTACCATGTTGGGCAACGCACAACAAGCATCAGAAATGATGGGGCAGTTGACAAAGCTTGCAGCCACTACCCCGTTTGACATGAAAGGCGTGACAAGTGGAGCAAAACAGCTCCTTGCTTATGGTGTTGCAGCTGATGATGTCGTTGACACCATGAGACGGTTGGGTGACATCGCTGCCGGACTTTCATTGCCGCTTACCGATTTGGCGTGGCTGTATGGTACAACCCTTACGCAAGGTAGAATGTTCACCATGGACTTGCGCCAGTTCCAAGCCCGTGGTATTCCTATGGCAGACGAGTTGGCTAAGATATTCGGCGTAACGAGGAATGAAGTTGCAGGACTTGTCACCGCAGGAAAGGTTGGGTCGGCAGAGGTTACACAAGCTATCCAAAACATGACCGCCGAGGGCAGTCGCTTCGGAGGACTTATGGACGCACAGTCACACACCATTACAGGTCAGTGGTCGAATATCCAAGATACTATTGAAATGGCTTTCAATGACCTCGGTAAGCAGAACGAGGGAGTTATCAATGATGCTCTTGCCCTTACTTCATTGTTGATAGACCATTGGAAAGAAATAGGAACAGCTATACTTTCTGTTGCAGCGGCTTATGGGACGTATAAGGCGGCGTTAATGGCAACCACCGCCATTCAGAGCGCACAACGGAATTATAGGGCTAACACTGAAACCGCAATGCTTGACGAAGAAATCGCCAAGTATCGTGAGCTTGTTCCTGCTAAGGAAGAAAGTATCAACGCTGATTTGCGTGAGGCTGTTGCTAAGGGACAACTTACAGAGGCACAGGCGGAACTGATAGCGCAGAAGCGTGCGGAACTCGAATTGACGCAACAGCAAGCCGCCATATCGCAATTGGAGGGAGGTGTTGATGAACAGATTGCCTCTTTGCAAGCATTGAAAGCTGCCAGTGAAAGCAACATAGATGCTGACCTTAGAGAGGCTGTGGCAAGTGGGCAGATAACCAAAGCACAGGCGCAGGAAATTCAATCTAAGCGAGAGTTATTGGGGACCTTGCAGCAAGAGGCGCAAGCAAGGGTTGAGACATTGCAAGCCAAAGCCGCAGAAGCACAGGCAAGCTATGATGCGGCAGTAAAAGAACAAGCATCGGCTTCTATGGAGCTTGATAACGCTCATGCAAAGATAGATGCAGCACGAGAGGCATTGCAGTCTGCATTGGAAAGCGGCGACGCAGAAGCACAATCTGCTGCACAGACGCAGTTAAAGACTGCCGTAGATAATGAGAATGCTGCCGCGGAAAGGCTCAAAGCTGCCAACGCACGTGTTAGTGCTACGGCAACGGAAATGAATACTGCGGCGGAAGCTGCCAACACTGCACAGGAAAGGTTAAACACAACCACAAAGGGCGCAAATACAGTTTCTACGGGTGCGAATACTACGGCTACTGTTACAAACACAATTGCCACTCGTGCAGCAAGTGCAGCACAGGCTGTGTTTGCGGCTGCAATCAATGGTGTTAAGAACGCATGGAACGCCATGAAGGTAGCCATGATGACTAACCCAATAGGCGCAATACTCGGTGTGGTATCTATTGCTGTTGGAGCCTTCATGACATTTGCCGGTTCAGAGGAAGACGCTGCTGATGCTGGCAATGAATTCGATAAAAGTCAACAGCAAGCAACAGCCCATATCAAGACTTTGTTAGCTACGTTGAAAACTTCTTCCGAGGGCACGAAAGAGCACAAAGATGCTCTTGCCTCCTTGAATGAGGAATACGACAAGTATGGCATCAAGCTCGACGAAACCGTGATGAAAAAAGGCACCGAGGCAGAAAAGACCAAAGAGCTTATACAGCACGAAAAAGAACTTGTTGGTGCTATCGAAGAAGAAGCTATCGCTAAGGCTAAAGCCAACCAAATCACAGCTAATGAAGAAGATTACCAGGAGGAAGCAGACAAAGTAAAAGATAAAATACAAAATGCTATGGGTAGTGCCTTTTCTGACGAAGAAAAGAAGATGGCAACAACCCTTATAACAGATGAAGAAATAGAGGCTATTGCGCAGAAATCAGCAAAATTAAAAGCGATGGCTGCTGACCTTGCAAAAGGACTTATCCGTAAGGACGAATATGATTCCGCCGCAAAGGAATATCAAAACATGATAGACACCCTGTCTAAGAAACTCGGTAATTACGCTCGTAATCTTGGTAAAGACACTGATGCACAGGAAAAAGCCACTAATGCGGTCAGAGATAATATACAATCGCTTATCAACAATAGGGTAACCAATGATGAGAAAAATGAATCTGTATTAAGAGGAGCGGATGCTGCTAACAGGGCTGCTCAACTGAATGACGGAATGACAGAATCCGAAAGACAACTTGCCGACCAAGCAAAATTGTCTAAGGAAGATGTCGAGACGTTGGGTAGTACTATTGACAACATCATCAAGACCTATAATAATTCTAATATTAATTTAACTATTAGTTATGAAGAACTGAATACACCACCAAGTTGGATGACAGGTGTGGCAGAAAATTTGTCCTCCAAGGAGTTAAACAATCTCGCTGCTTATCACCAGTCACGTGCGAATAAGGCTGCTAATCACAAAGCACGAACGGGACATGATTTGGTACAGAAAAATTCAAGCGGAGGATATTCAACTGAACGTGACGAATTGGTTCTTGCAGGTCAATATTCTGCATTAGCACGAAAAAAGAAGCAAGAAGAAGATAAGGCTGCTGCCCAGAAGCCAAAAACACCTAAGAAGCCGAAAAAAGACAACTCTGCCAACGAAGCAGCACAGCGTGCCGAGAGACTACGCACAGAGCAAGAGCGTTGGGACGAAGAACTCGCCAAGCAACATCAAGAGGCAATGTTCTCACAAAGAGAAGCTGACATCGCCCAAATCAAGGACAACGCTGAGAAAGAAAGAGCCGAGAGAGCGTTACAACATGACAAGGACTTGTATCAACTGCAACAGCAAACGTTATCGTTCAAGAAGGCAAACTATCAGCATAACAAGGCTATATTCGAGAGCAGTGCCAAAGGTAACAAGAATAAGTATACTGGCACCATTGCTGGCACAGCTCTAACTGCCGACCAACAGAAACAGATAGATGCGCAAAGGAGCAAGATAGAGGCTGAATATATCAAGGACGTGTTGGAATCCCTTAGAGAGGAAACTGCCAACATGGATGCGTACATGAAGGAGTATGGCAGCCTAAGTCAGCGCATCGAAGCAATCAATCGTGATTACGAGCGTCAGAAAGCAGAAGAAACCGACCCGTGGAAGCAGCAGACGCTTGAAAAGCAACGTCAGGCAGATGTCACCAAAGCCCAGATAGACGACATCAGCAGCTCTATGGATTGGGGTGAAGTGTTCGGAGGTTTCGGAACTCTCTCTAAATCCCTTATTGACCCACTCATTGAACGTATACAGCAGATAGTGCAGTCTGATGCGTTCAAGGAGCAGGACTATGAATCACAGTCCAAGGTCTATGAGATGCTTGACAAGTTACGTGACATGAATAATGTCTTTGACAAAGATATGTTCGCAAAGCTCAATAAAGGCATTTACGACTATCAGAACTCTTTGCAGAAGTTGTCAAGGGCACAAGCGGAAGAAATCAAACTGCACAAGGATACCGCTAAGGCTTTAGCTGATTATCAGCAAGCAGAAAAAGCACTTGCGGACGCAGAAAGCAAGAGAGCTGCTGACATCGCCAACGGAGTTAGCGAGGACAAGATCAAATCTGATGAAGATAGCGTTCGCCTTGCACGGGAAAACGTTGAAAAGATGAAGGGCATCTATAACGACCGTGCCAACGCAGAAATAAAAGCCACCAATAACACGAAAGCTCTTGCTAATAATATAAGGCGTTACTCTGATGTCATCAAAACGCAAGCTTCTGTTATAGCTAATAATATTAGAAGCGTCGCTGAAGGTATGGCTTCTATCGGGCAAGGTGGTGCTTCGCTTGAAAGTATCGGCAATACCTTTATGAACATTGATGAACAGTTCAATGGAGGCAAGATAACATCGGCTGTCGGTTCCTGGATAGGAGGCTTGTTTGGTAAAGACACACAGGTATCGCTCGACCAAGAGTTGCAGAACAAGATGACAGAATATCTTGAAGGAGCTGGCGGACTTGATGCAGACACGATTAGTAGCAATCTTAGCCAAATGGTGGAAGAATCCACCACCCTATCTGATGCAGACAAGGAAAAAATTATATCAAAGGTGGGGAAAATTTCAGAAGATGCCGCATCGGGTAATGCAGAAGCTGCCGGACAGGGCATTGTTAAAGCCTTAACCAGTACAGGTGCTGTTAGTGGTATTTGGGGTGCTATAATCTCCGCTATTCTCTCCTTGCTTGACGCATTCAAGGAATACGGAATAGGTGGCGTGGTAGAGCAACTGCTTCATAGTATTACAGATGCGCTTGTCGGCATTATAGAAAATACATTCTCATCGGGATTAGGGCTTGATAAAAACTTCATCGTAACTCAAATTACGAGGTCTGTCGCACAACTTATAGGAAAGATTCTTGAAGCACTTGCAAGTGGCGTGACTAAGACCCTCGGCTTTGGAAGCATCGGCGATATATTCGGAATTAAAGGCAACGGCAAGGAAGTGGCAGAGACAACCGAGAGACTAACCAAATCGAATGAAGCTCTCACAACCTCTGTGGATAATCTTAAAAACTCTATTGACAAGAGTGGAGGCAAGTCTGCCGTTGAGGATTATCAGCAAGCATATAAAGACCAGTTGCAGATAAATGAGCAGACAAAGGAAATCCTTGAAACCCAAATGGGCTATACTGGCGCACATCATTCTAACCGCCATTATTGGAACAGGGATAATGATAAGTATACCGACGAGTATAAGCAGATAAACGAGCTACTGGCAAGAAAGAAAGACACGTATACAAATGCTACTACTTTCAGTGTAGGCTCCTATGAGGATTTTATGAACCTGACTCCAGAACAGATGAGGGATATAAAAACGTATCTTCCCGAAATCTGGAAGCTGTTCTCACAAGACATCGGTAAATATGACAAGTCGGAGTATTTCGAAAATTACGTAGAACTCGCAGGGAAGCTCGAAGAATTGACCGAGAAAATCAATGAGAATCTCACACAGACAACATTCGATTCTCTCAAATCAAACTTCGTGTCTGACATCATGGATATGTCGAAGACTGCATCAGACTTCGCCAACGACTTCACTGAAATGATAGCCAAGGCGTGGACGAATGCTGCCGTCAACGACCTTATGAATGAAGACTTAAAGAACTTCTATGAGAAGTGGGCTGACAAGATGAAAGCCGGAACGCTCACCAAGGAGGATATTGACGCATTGCGTGAGGAGTATGAATCACTCACAAATCAAGCTTTGAATATCCGTGATACAATGAGCAGCGTCACTGGTTACACTGGCGATACTGATGAGCAGAACGCATCTGCCAATGGTGTAAGTTCCATAACCTACGACCAATCAAACCAATTTATAGGATTGGTGACAGCAGGCAACATCGTTAGGCAGAATATCAGTGACAGCCTTGTCAATGCTGTGGCAAGTCTCTCTGTGCTAACTGCATCTGCATCGACACGTAACAGTACGCTTGTAGAGATTCGCAATCTAATGGTTTTCAATAACTCATATTTAGAGGACATTCTGAAAGTTAATAGGTCGTTTTACAACGATTTCAATACTAAGATAGAACAGACGAACAAGTATCTTAAAGAAATAAAGTAATATGCCAAAAGGACAATTAACGATAAATAAGCAGGACGCTTACGAGACATGGGGAATCAGTATGGATTCCTCTGCTCTATCAGCATTAATGACACCAGCGGCTATTAAGTCTCTTATAGAAAATGATAGTCGGTTGGAGCATGGAAAAAGTATGCTCACAAGTTACACGAAAACCAACGCTGACGATTCAACAGAAGAAGTCAACATGGTGAAGATAGACTCAAGGGACGTAACGCTCTCTTTCAATCTCACTGCCAGAACAGAGGCGGAGTTCTTCACTCGCTACTGGTCGTTCTGTAAAGAGTTGGAGAAAGGCACGCTTGATATATCCACATCATTTCTTCCAGATGTTGTTTTTCATATGATTTACCAATCGTGTTCACAGTTTAGCGAGTTCATGCGTGGAATAGGAAAGTTTACTCTGAAACTCACAGAACCGAATCCAAAAAACAGAGAATAGTATTTGCTATTCAAATACTTTTGTGTAAATTTGCGTTATGAAAATCTACGGCATAGACGATAATGTTCTGTTGAGTGTGTCTGTGACAAATTCCGCCCAACATGAGGAAGAAATGATGAAGTCTGATTTTGTCAGACTTTCATGGAAATCCAACGTCCATACAGCGATTTCCGTCGGCTCATACATCATTCCCTTTGCCGACGGGTTAAAGTACCGCCTAATCGAACCATACGAGCCACAGCAGGATTCAGAGGACACTTTCACATATCAGCCAGAATTTCAACACCCGAAGATGTGGCTCACGAAAGTACCGTTCACCTATGCCACTAAAAATGTACTCGGCGAAGACGTTGTTCAGCAAGAATGGGAATACACAGGGCTGACTGTAACACTGCTCAACTATGTCGTTGATTTCATCAACACCGCCTTTGGATTTACCACTAAGGCAGAAAAGTTTGCCTTAACCATAATCGGGAGCGTTGACACCAATGTCAGTGTATCGTTTTCATCAGCTGATGTTATCTCTGCTCTTTCCGCCATTGCCAGTGCTTGTACTGTAAATCAATGCGAATGGCACTTGTCGTGGAAACATAAGGCTTTGTACTTCGGGCAGGTTTCAGTGAACTTGGAAGAAACCATACCAACGCTAAAGGTTGGCGAGAATATAGGCAAGACTTCTATCTCTGATTCGTCCGACGGCTATTATAACGTATTCTATCCGCAAGGTTCTACACGCAATATGAGTACGTTGGCTGCAAGTGGCGAGAATGTTTCCACTGGCATACGCCTTGGATTGAACAAAACAAAATATCCTACTGGCGAGGTTGACACACGTGCAGACAAGAACGAGCCGAAACAAACACTCGCTCTTACCTTTGATGACATCTATCCACATGTAGATTGTTACGCATACAACATCAGAAAGCGCACACGCTACCTACTCGACGACCAAAACAATAAAGTTGTCTCGTCTTACAATGCAGATGGCAGTGTAAAGGAGTACAAGAAGTATACCGTTTGGTATATGCGTCTCGCCTACCCTCTCACAGCTAAGAAAGATGGCGAAGAACCAATAGCCACAACCACCGAAACTTTAAACGGCAAGGAGCAAACCCTCTATTGGTATGATTACGTTGTCGAGGATAATCAGATTCTCGACGGCTATACACTATGCGGTACGTTCAAGGTCAATACTAATGCCGGAGCTCTCGCATCTTCACTCGTTGCACAGCCGAGCCTTTCCGACGGTTTTGAACTAACATTCCACAAGACTGCACAGACTATACCGGCAAACGAAACCACAGGAGATAGTGGTGTTAGTGTTCTCGCAGGAGACTTTGAAATAATATTCTCCAACAACAATGGTACTATAATTCCGACCAACGAAAGCGAAGGACTTATCCCTCGTGGTTCTACAACTCCGTCAACAAAGAATAACATCGTAATCCTGTACAACATCGTAATGGGCGACGATGAGATAGAAGCTGCGCAGGACGAACTTGAAGCCAAGATAAAGGAAGAAATTGCTTATCGGTTTTCTGACCTTAAGAATTATACGTTTAGTGCCTATCCTAATGTTTGGGCGAAAAACAATCCTAATCTGTACATAGGTCAAAGGGTCGTCTTTGACGACGGTAACGGATATTCATACACTACTCGCATCTTGAAGCTCGTTACCAATCTTGACTATGACATAGTACAGGAAATAACCGTCGGCAACTCCACTATCAAGGGCACTGTATCGCAATTAAAAGAGGACGTACAAGGACTTATAAATGGAACTATATCTGTCGGCAGTGGATTAAGCTATGAACAGGTCGTAAACATAGTTAAGAACTATTCTAATAGGCATTACCTCCGCAAGGACGTGGACGACACCGCCCACGGTCTTATAACGTTCGAGAAGGGGCTTGTATCAGAAGACGCTGCAACGTTCAACGAGGCGGTCAGCATGCTCAAAGACCTGCTTGTTGGCGGCAACGCGTCGGTCGGCGGAAGCCTTACCGTTGACGACGCGCACTCCACGTCTTATGAAGACGGCGACGACTTCATGTCCGGGCATGGAATGCACTACCAGACGGCTAATGGCAAGTCCACCCTCGCCATTGACAACATCACCGTGCGCAACCGCATGCGCGTGGCACTGCTTGAGATTATGCGGCAGCAGTTCTCGGCAGGCAACCTCACCCTCACAGGGGCGGGGGCGGAACTCATAGCCGTCAAGCCGATAGACGCAGAGGGCGGTGAAACGGCGGAAACACCGACGGCATACCGCTGCTACTTCAAGGCGACGGACGGCGATAGGAACGTACAGAACATGTGGCACGAGGGCGACATAGCCGTCTGCCGCACGTTCAACCTAGCAGACACCAACTATAACGCAGCCAACCGCATCTACGCCCGAGTGGTACTCGCCGTAAGCACCACGCCCGAGGAGGCGGACGGGCAGGCGTGCCACTACATCGACCTCGCCAACACCGCCGACATCACCATTGGCGGCAAGACGTACCCCAACGCGGGGCTGCTGCACTCCAAGGCTTCCGACGGCACGGTGACAATCTCGGAGAACGACGTTCCCATGCCGCAGGACGACGTAGCCCACCTCGGAAGCATAACCGATACCGACAGGCAGAACGCCATACAGCTTGTGGCGGTCGGCGACGGCTCGTCGGCGGTGATACTCTACCGCGGCATCAACGAGGCACTGGAAGACCTCTCCGCGTTCGAGGTCATAAAGTGGAACCCCGACAACTCACGCGTCGACGCGCGCCGTGTGACGTATTATAGCGGAAGCCGCGAGAACCACCCGTTCGTGGAATGCGGCGACTGGACTTCGGGAACCACCGCCCACGCCTCGGAGGTGTGGCAGCATAACGGCTCGTCATGGTACTGCGAGGCGGAGACGACCGACGAGCCGTCCGACAGCTCGTCGTCGTGGCGCAAGATTGCCGCCAAGGGCGACCCCGGAAAGGACGGCACGAGCGTAACCATATCGTCAACGTCCGTACAGTACGCCACGGCATCACAGGGCACGGACGCAAGCACTGTCTCGGGCTGGCAGACGACCGTACCGACCACGACTGACGCAGAGCCATTCCTTTGGACGCGCACGGTAGTCACCTACTCCGACAAGACCGAGACCACCTCCTACTCCGTATCACGCCGTGGAAAGGACGGCGCAACGCCAAGCGTGACTATCGGCAGTGACGGCTACTGGTATATCGACGGCGTGAAGACCTCCGACAAGGCTGTCGGCGACGACGGGCACAACCCATATGTCGGCAGCGACGGCTACTGGTACACGTGGGACAACACGGGAGGCAAGTTCGCGTCAACGGGCATCAAGGCGCAGGGCGAACAGGGCATACCCGGCACGAGCGTCACTGTCACGAGCACCGAGACCGCCTACCAGCTATCCGCAAGCGGAACCACCATGCCGACGGGCACGTGGAGCAAGGACGTGCTTGCCGCCACCGACGCGCAGCCGTACCTGTGGACGAAGGTCGTAGTGACCTATTCCGACGGGAACTCCGCCACGTCCTACTCCGTGGGCTACAAGGGCAAGGACGGCTCCACGCCCACAGTCACAATCTCCGACGACGGATATTGGGTGATAGACGGCACGAAGACCGACACCAAGGCGCAGGGAACGAACGGCGCGACCCCTACGGTGACGATAGGCTCCGACGGCTACTGGTATATAAACGGCACGAAGACCGACACCAAGGCGCAAGGAGAGCAAGGCGAGAAGGGCAACACTGGCGACAACGGCGAGTCAATGCACATCGCCTACTCCACGGAGTACCCCGTGACAAAGGACAGCTTCACCAAGGAGTACAACGAGAACGTCCGCTATATAGGCATATACACGTCCAACGACTCCGACACGCAGCTCATCTCCACCACCTCCGACGGCTCACTCATCGCCGACGGCGACGGGTCGCTGCTGTACGTCACCCAGTCCGTTGACGGTGGCTGGGACGACCCACGGTGGGTGTGGCAGCCCATAAGGGGCAAGGACGGCGATTCCGCCACGTCCTACTACACCTCGCCGCAGGCGGTGATAGTCACCGAGAACATAGACCGCACGGGCATCACGGACGGCATGACCGACGACGAGAGGCAGGCGGCGGTAGAAGCCGCCTACACCGACAAGTCGCTTGTCTACGACATTCCGCAGTGGCTCGCCATACACGAGGCGGTAGGCTCTGCCGACACTATAGTCAAGGCAAAGGACGACGGCATCAGCTGCACCGAGGGGGCGGCGCTGCTCGTATCTGGGTGGAAGACGCTTCTGCAAGGCTCGTTCACCTCCGCCAGTGGCTACGACCTCAAGAAGATAATGGGCAACGCCTCACTCGCAGGCTCCACGTCGATAGTCAAGATTGTCCTATCTTTCACCATGGACGGCGGCGTAACGCTCACCGTCCCTATATTCATAAACCGGCTAGGAACGATACAGAAGGAGGAGTACGGCGACATGACGCTCACCGTGCGCAACAAGAAGGTTACATGGGTAGACAGCGGCGGCGTTACGCATACCGACACCTACGACGCATACGTGAAGGCTACGTCCGAGGAGTTCACGCAGGTCTACTCCAAGGCTTCCGCCATTGCCATTGGCGAGGGTTCGTCCGCTGACATAGACCTCACCGCCTCCACCTACGACAACGACAAGTTCTACCTCGCCGTGTTCCCATGGCAGGGAAGCCAAGCCAACGAGGTATTCCAGTTCGGCGTGCGGCACGACTTCTACACCCACGAAGACAAGGTAACCTATGGCGAATACCGCCAAGAGGGCGGCAAGGGCAACTTCGAGCTGTACCTCCAGTGGCAGGAACACTACGCGTCATGGGGCGCGAGGGACTCTGACAGGGTGGTGAACTCGTACACCAAGAAAGCCTTTATTAACGACACCTTTGCCGCCACCATAGGACAGTACGAGGAAAACGGGTTCGTCTACGCCTACCTCCGCGGCGGGGCGCACTACCACCTGTTCTGCGACCATGTGGGCGTTGACATACACCTTGCCACGCAGGCGGACATCGACAACCTCCCCGACGCAGGCACCGCAAAGCCGACGCTATCCATAGACCTTGCCAACGCCGAGGAACCCCGGACGCTGCGGTCGAAGATACAGCAGACATCGGACAAGATAGAGGCGGCAGTAGAGGAGGGGCAGAAAACCCTGTCATCGGTGGGCATAACCAAGGACGGCATCACCCTTAGGGCGGCGACCACCAAGGTGCAGAACTCCGACGGCACGAAGGACTACGCCGTGTTCTCCGAGGACGGGAGCCTGAACACCTCGCTCATCAACACCGGCGAGCTTGTGGCGAAGAAGATAGAGACCGACGAGCAGGGAGCCGGACACGTGACGGTGGAAAACGGTCTCATGCAGGTTTTCAACCCCAACGGGCAGTGCCAGATACGTTTCGGCTATAAGGACGGCTACATGGTGCTCTCCTACTACGACAACGCCGGCAACCTGCTCTACGACCTCGGACCAGGCGGACTGGACGCGTCGAACATCTCCTCCGCACTGCTGACCCTTGTCTATGCCAAGGAGGTGGACGCAACGGAAGTCAGCTACGCCAGTGGTTCCACCACCGAGACGCTGCTCACCGCCTCCGACGACATTTTCCGCTACTCGACCATACAGACGGGCACGAACGATGTCATCTACCAGTACAAGGCGGCACGCATCAACAACACCATAGTCAAGGACGACGCTCGGGGACTTACGGCGGCGCAGGCAGCGGAAGCCGACGGGCAGTATTTCGCATCGCAGACGCTGCTTGACGCAGGCGGCAACGTCAACTCCATAAAGTCAGGCGTGTACGTCGTAAAGGGCACAGCCGTAAGCGACAGCACGCCGTCAACGGGCAGCGCGTTGTCCTCCAAGTCGTGGACTGGCAACTGGCCTTGCCGTGAGTCCGAGGCGTGGGACTTCCAGACCTTGAACAAGCTTGACGGCACAGCCTACGGCGTGGCGTGGACTAAAAAGATATACAGCACGGCGCACAACGTGTGGGCTAACGGAACCAAACAGCTTGACGGCTGGACGGACGCATAGCTTGCGAGTTAAGAATTAAAGGTTAAGAATGAAAAGTTAAAAGTTAGGCGATATGGCTGATACGACAGTAACGCTCACCGACGAGCAGACACAGGAGATAGCGCAGGAAGCCGCACAAATCATCATGCGGAAGGCGAAGCCCGTGTCGTCGATAGACGAAATCATCATGCAGCGCGCCAAGTCCGTAGCCTCGTTCGAGGAAATCAACGAGCTGCCCGACGACGGCGTGACCATTCCCGTGATACAGTCCGACGGCACTGCCAAGACCGTCAACACAAGCCTACTCATAGGCAGCTTCGCCACCGTCGCGCGGACGGGCAGCTACAACGACCTGGCGGACAAGCCGTCCATACCAACGGACAACAAGGACTTGACGAACGGCAGCGGGTATCAGACGGCTGGCGAGGTGAGTACGACCGTGAATACAGCGGTACTGGCAGCTATCGGAAAACTGCACAAGGTGGCGACGAGCGGCTCCTATGCCGACCTCTCCGACACGCCGACAATTCCTTCAAAGGTCAGCGAGCTTAGCAACGACGCGGGCTATGTGCTGACTACCGACAGCAGGCTCTCGGACGCGCGCAACGCAAAGGACGTGTACGCGTGGGCTAAGGCTTCCACGAAGCCTGCATACACGGCAAGCGAGGTAGGCGCGTATTCCAAGAGCGAGATAGACACGAAGCTGAATGCCAAAGCCGACGCGTTCACCGTTGACACCGCCCTTAGCGAATCTTCCACCAACCCCGTGCAGAACAAGGTGGTGAATGCTGCGTTGTCGGGAAAGAGCGATACGGGGCATACGCACTCGGTCATCGTCAACGGCACGACATACACAATCCCGAAGACGGGCGGCACGGCAATCAATCTCGGAACATACCTCACCTCTCACCAAAACATCTACGCCCTCACCGTGCAAGGCAACGGCACTACCATAGGAACCTACACCCCGAACTCGGCGGCAAAGACGATAAACATCACGCCTGCGAGCATCGGGGCGGCGGCACTTAGTCAGGTAACGACTTATGGCTATGTGTTTAAGAATCTTCAGACGTTCGCCTACGCCCCCACTAATGGGAATGTATATGTCACCTTGACTGCTGATATGGGTTACGTAAACATTCCCGTAACAGTAGACATATGTGTCGAAGGAAGTAATACGGCAGGTCATCTCATACTGCGAAGTGACGGGTTTGCACGTGGGAGTTGGATAGCAGAAACTACGACATATAACGAGATAAATATAACGGGGCTATACCTTGCCGGATTTTCGACAAAGTTGACAATAGTCTTGAAAGTGAAAGAACAAAACGCAGCCTGTAACATAACTATACGTTCCAGCTTTACCTTCTCGATAAGCACTTCTTCCACTACGAGCGTATCTTCTTTCATAGAAATAGGGAGCGGCATGGTTATTCTAAGAAGCAAGTCTCTTTATAAGGAAAATACCAAGTACGCCCTCGTCACCGACAACGTAGCCTCCGCCACGAAGCTCCAGAATGCCCGCACAATCAACGGCACGTCGTTCGACGGCTCGGCGAACATCACCACGGCGCAGTGGGGCACGGCACGGAACATCAGCATACAGGACGCAAGCGGAGCGAACACGGGCACGGCGGTGAGCGTCAACGGCTCGGCTGACCTGACCTTGAAGCTGCCAGCGACGATAGCGGCAAGCATAACGGGCAACGCCTCGTCCGCTACGAAACTTTCAACAGCTCGTACTATTTGGGGGCAGTCATTCGACGGGATGGGGAACGTACAGGGGAACATGACTGGCGTGGGAAACATCACGGCTTCGGGCGAGATAAAGACGACATCAGCCAACGCCCTAAGACTTACATACGGCAGCTATGGAACGATATTCAGACAGGACGAAAACTATTTCTATATGCTGCTGACGAACAAGGACGACCAGAACGGCTCGTTCAACTCCCTGCGCCCGTTCGCCATTGGTCTTGCCGACGGAACGTTGACACTTGGCACACCGGTAGTCATGGGGAGTACTGCGGCAGCCTATATCCTCTCCGTTACTACCGCGGCGACTGTGAAGCAGTCTGTGGTGACCCGCGGTATAGAGTTGAATACGGACGCGACATCTTATGCCGCAGGCGACGGTGGTTACATAGACTTCCACTTCGGCGGCTCTACTGCGGACTACACGTCAAGGATTATCGAGCTGTCGAGCGGTGTGCTTAGCGTTACTGGCGGTCTGTCTATCAACGACAAGCTGTCGGTTGCGGGCGTGGCGCAATTCACAGGAGAAATAACGGCTACAACCCTTAAAGCCGCCACTCTGTACGAGAACGGAACGGCACTGTCGAGCAAGTACGCTCCAAATTCTGCCGCCACGGCATCAAAACTTGGCTTGGTAAAGGTTGGCAGCAACCTTCTGATAGACAGCAACGGGGTGCTGTCCGTCAACGACACTATAAACGTAAGCGTAACCACTTCTGTCAACGACGTGACGATTAATATTGACGACCTGTCAGACGGCGAGGTTGCCGACACGATTCCAGCGGCGACGACATCGAAGGCTGGCGTTATGACGGCAGCCGACAAGAGCAAGCTTGACGGGCTTACGGCTCCGACAAAGGAGACGTGGACGTTCACCCTTGAGAACGGCAGCACGGTGACAAAGACGGTAAGATTGGGATAATATGGATTTCAGCAGCATAACGAGCATAACGATACCCGAGGGGAATGTAAAGAAGATTACCGACGCAAGCGGCAGGGTGCTGTGGCAGAAACAGGAGGAGCAGCTGTTCCAACTTAGCGGCAGCCTTGGCGACATTTGGGTTTATGACAGCAACTATATCGACAAGTCGTTGAGCGAAATAGCCGAATCATCACCCCTTCTCGGTATCGCAGAAGGAGACAGCATACATATAAGGCTTGATAACGTCACGGTGCTAAAGCCGGGGACTTACCAGAGAAACGGCTTTGCCTGCACGTTCGAGCATTGTTTCGACGGCACCACTACGGTTACCGAGTGTAGTACGTTGGAGGTCAACGGCGAAGTCATAGGCGCAACGCTTGCCTTGTTCGCAGGTCAGAAGGTGAGCCTTGACATGACATTCCCGAACGTGTTCACCGAAGAAGACGAGATGGACACTGCCCCGTACAGTTTCGAACCCGTTATAAAGTACAACCGTTCTACCATTATCGACTTCAGCAAGTACGCGGCGATAGAGTACGTGGGATGTGCCCAAGGAGTCTTTGACAATGGCTGGATAGAATAATTAACAAACATCATATATTAATTTTTTAATTCATACAGATATGGGAACTCTCAAGATTAACAGCAGGCATTCGGAAGCGGGCTTCTCGTATGTCGAAGACAGCTACACGCTGCAAGGCAACGCGCAGGCGGACACGAAGACAACGGTGATGACATCGTTCAACGCGTCGGTCTACAAGACCACGGACGGCTCGCAGACCGTAGTCGGCAGCGTGTCTACCAACTACGACCAGTCAAAGGGCGAGGACGGACTGTCTTACAACTTCTACAACATGGGCATCAACGACATCATAGCCGTTGCCCCGATAGTGAAGAACTGCGCCGAGGCTATCGCCGAAAAGGAAAAGGTTTCGACGGTAGAAGATACGACAGAGTAACAAACCAAAGGCAACAGGACGGGGGACACCCTCCGCCCGTGCCTTTAAAGACAAAATCAAAATGGAAACAGTGAAGATGAAGACAAGTGACATAGTGGAGCTGTACGGGCTGATAAACCCCTCAAAGCTCACGAAGATAACCGACGCAAAGGCGAAGTTCGCAATCATCAAGGACAACCAGAGGCTGAAAGAGGTTGCCGACAGCTTCGGGGCGTTCCGTACCGACGCGTTGGAAAAGCTTAAGGGAGAGGACTTCGACCAGTGGCAGCGGAAGGCGCAGGAGTGGCAGGGCAGGACTGCCGGAACGCCCGACGAACAGAAGGAGGTCGGCGCAATCAACGCCTATTTCCAGAAATACCAGGATGACGTTGCCAAGTGCCTTGCCGACGAGTCGGCAAAGGAGCACGACATAGAGATAGAGCCTGTCGGCGAGGAGGCGTTCACGCAGTTCTGCGATTCCAACGACTGGACGGTTGAACAGACCACGCGCCTGTACGAGGCACTCGTGAAGTAGGATAACAGAGGGGTGATTTAAAAAGGCTAAGGAAATGGCAGAGTTAAAGGGATTCATCATTGCGGCGTTCTCCGCCGTACTATCGTTCTTCATGCCGATAGGCGACTTCATAGAGGCGATGATACTGCTGTTTGTCGTCAACTTCGTGTTCGGACTGCTGGCTGACATAGTGAACGGCGGAGGCTGGAACAAGAACAAGGCAAGCATGTTCTTCCTGTACTGCCTCGTGTTCTTCGCCATTGCGCTGTTCATCTTCACCATTGGGCACTTGTTACACGCCCACGAGGAGGCGGTGCATGGCGTGAAATACCTGTGCGTCGTCTCGCTGTGGTTCTTCGGGGTAAACATCGCACGTAACTGGAAGCAGATAACGCGTGAAGGCTCGACGTTCCACAAACTGGCGGCATTCCTGTACTACGTGCTGTCTATGCAGGTGGTGGAGAAGATACCGTTCCTCAAGCAGTTCATTGAGGACAAGCGGAGCAAGAACAAGACGGGGAGCGATGGGCATTGACGAGATACGCGCATTCATTCACAAGGTGAGGGAGCGCGACAGGAAGATAGTGGAGAGGTTGTTTAACATAATAAAGGAAAGGACAAAATGGAAATACTGATTGATAGGAAATGGAAGAAGCCCGGCTACACAATCGGGATATTGAGCGTTGACGGCAAAAGGCTCTGCGAGAGTCTGGAAGATACGGACAGGGGACTGACACAAGACATGACACTGACCGAGATAATGAAGCGCAAGGTCAAGGGGCAGACCGCGATACCGTCGGGACGGTACCGGGTGAACATCACGTACTCGCCGAGGTTCCGCCGCGACCTGCCGATACTGGTGGACGTGCCAGGCTTTGACGGGATAAGGATTCACAGCGGCAACACCGCCAAAGATACCGAGGGCTGCCTATTGCCCGGGCGTAATACGGTCAAGGGAATGGTGACTGACAGCCGCCACTGGTTCGGCGTGTTGTACGACAAGATAAGAAAGGCACTCAACTCAAAGGACAACGTGTATATAACTATTAAAGGCTAAGGAACTATGTACAATGACGACAATGGGATATACCACATAGACAATCCGAAGGGCTGCCTGCTGAACCTGCTGCTGCTCGTCGTGGCGTTAGTCATCTGCGCCGTGCTCGGAAGCTGCAAGTCACGGCAGGCTGTGGTGCGGGAGCGTTACGCAGTCCACGACACGGTTTGGAGCGTGCGCAATGACGTTTCGGCGCGGAGGGACTCGATAGTGCATTACGAGTTTGTGAACGTAAGACCCCACGTGCTGAAGCTACGGGACACGACAATCGTGTACATGGACACCGTGATAAACCGCTCGTCCGTCTTCAACCACTATAACAACATATTCCACAGCGAGGACAAGGGACGGATAACCCGTGATACGGCGTATATAGAAAAGCCCGTGGTGAAGACGGTCACGCAAACCGTGACAAAGGGTTGCGAGTTCAGCTGGAAGACGCTCTTAGCAGGCATCATCATCGGAATTGCCCTCCCTATCCTGTGGAAGTACCGCCGTAAGCTGTGGACGGCGGTCAAGGCTGTGGTGAAGCGCGTAAGTTAGTTTTAAGTTAGTTGTAATTATTGATTTGTTTGTATTAGGTTTAGTAATGTTTGGTTGTTCCCCGTCGGCTGCGAAGCTGGTGGGGATTTTTCTTTTCTTTCTTTTCTTTTCCGTAATCCACTGAAACACAGTGTGAAAGTTGAAAGAAAGTTGCTGCAAAGTTTCTTTCTTTTCCGTTTTCTTTTCGTTTTTGCCACTGTTTGTTCCAGCATAAAAAAGCTTTAATTTTAGCACATTTTTGCGTGGGATTTATGTCGCTGTATCAGTGTAGTATACTAATATACAGTACTTTGTGCAAAATTAAACTTACTGTGGAATATGGTTTAGAGCCGGCAGAATTTCTTTCCAGTCTTTACAGAATTGGAACGATGTTTTAACACAGAGAACTTATGTTGCAATATTTTACCGTTCAAAAATCGGCAATCATAAATCATGCTTTCCAAGCCCTTTACAATTTAGTTTATGCTAACATTGGTAAAGTCCAGTTAAGTTAATTTTCCGCCCAAAACGGATTCTAAAGTCTTCTGCCAGTATCTATTTTCTCGCTTAATAACTTACACATATTTTGCAAAACAGCGTATTACAGCGAAAAACCTCTTTTTTTCTTATAACGTTACAAAATCTTGTAGGAATATTTTACCTTCCATACAGTACGTAGTCCATAACCTTGCGGTTGGCTGCGTCAATTAGCGAGGAATCAAAATTGATATACGTGTTTGTGACCTTTGCGCCTGTGGAAAAGGAATGACCGAGCGCACGGCTGATAATGTCAACAGGAATGCCGATGTTGTTGGCAATGGTAGCCCATGAATGCCTTGCCCAATACGAGGTGAACGGCAGATTGCGGTTGAACGCTATCGTAAACGTATGGACGTTCTTATAGCGGTCGAGAATATCAAGCAGAAACTCCTCACCTCTGTGTGCGTTGATGATAGCAAGGGCTTCCGGCTCAATCTTTATGTCATACAGCTTGCCTGTCTTCTGGCGTTTGTAACTTATGCGTCCGTTCTTAATCTCTTTCAAGTGGCAAAGGTCTGCGATGTTAATGCCGATGAGGAAGAAAGACAATTTGAAAAGGTCGTTGAAATATCCCTCCTTTGCGAATTGTTCCCTAAGCTCGTTTATTGAGAGAGAACGTTTCTCCGTTTCCTCTGCCACAATCTTAAACTTGCGAAAAGGGTAGAACGTGGTGATGTCGTTGTCGATAGCATCGTTGAACACCGCGCGGATATTGCGGAAGTGTATGTTGCGCCCGTTCTTGGACGGATTGAACGGTTTTAAGAAGTTCTCGAAATCTGCAAGCCAGTCTTTCGTTATGTCCTCAAATGCCAAAGACTCGGCTTTAGGGCAGAACTGCAATATGCGTTTGAGGGTAATCTGATACTTCTCCTTTGTGCTTTTGGTATTAAGCCTGCTCATATACTCCTTGAAACGATAGACGAACAAAGTCTTATCCACATTGTCTGGAGTTAAAAGAGATGCTATCTTATTCTTGATTTGGGTTGAAGTCAGCTTTGCAAGTTCGCCTTTCTTAATCAACTCCATGAGAAGATTGTCAAACTGGTTTTTGCGAGTTTGAATAAAATTGTTAAGTCGAAGTTTGTTCGGATGGTCTTTGACGCGTTGCCTCACGCTATCCCATTGCGACGGAAGAAGGCGGATACCCAACGAGTACTGCGCAGCCCTCCCATGCTTGGTGATAGTGATTTTCAACGGACACTCGCCACAAGCATTCCTTGAACGTATGTCGAGATATAGTTTTGTCGTTGTCATTGCTTTTGCTGATTTGCAAGTTATTTGCAAGTATTTTTGCGCAAACTTGCAAACTTTTGCGCTTATTTGACATCCCGTTAAGCCACTTCACTTCTTGCTTGCGTCTTCGAATCCCTTTATACAAGGGAGTTTATGCGGAAAGAACGGGATTCGAACCCGTGAGACCCTTTAGGGGTCTACACGCTTTCCAGGCGTGCCTCTTCAACCACTCGAGCATCTTTCCGTTATGGTTGAAACGTTTGTGTTTTTCGTTCGGAATGCAAAAGTATTGAATTTATACCATATTCATGGCTTACGCTTCTGTATTTTAAAGTTCTTTAGCAGTTACTCGTATTTACCTAAAGATAGCTACGCCACAACTACCATTTTACCCGGCTGACCATCAATATCATTCTTTCACAATTCATCGGCACAGCCAACCGAATCTTCATTTATAGTTTGTAATTCAATATTGGGCTTCAGCCCAACCAATTATGAATTGGCAACACAACGTATTGCCAATTCCTCATTTTAATTATCTATTCTTAATTAACAGAAGCGATTACCACGCTACTGGCGTACACGTCGGGCACAATTCTGCCTTTTCCCAATCGTTCAACGTAACATCATAGTTGGCAACCTTTGTGTATGTACCACTGAACATCAATCCCATCATACGTCCTCTACGCGCCTTGCCTCCTGATGACCTTAAAGTTGTAGACGTAACATATAGATTGTCTTGGTCGTCCCATAAATACAACTTTAATGTCTGTCCTCCCAAATCTACTTCGGGCGAGACCATATATCCCCATATTTGGGTTCCCTTGCTCACGTTGCAATCTTCAAGGTCAAGTATTATGTGGTCGGAACTCTCCAATGCCGTATATGGTTGATATAGATATGGTATAGGACGGCTTGCGGCATCGTCTACTTTCTTTGCCGATGTGTCGAACATATCAAAATATCCATAAACACCAAAGTATTTATCTGGGGCAACAAGCATCATTCTTATATAATTAGCCGTTTCTGGCGCAACCGCAACTGACACTATGAATGTATTATATGGGTTCATAGTAGTATTAAACGTATATACTCCATCTTGCAATGTTGCCTCAAGCGTTGTATCTGCCAACAACCAATAATTGGAAACACTGTCTTGCGAAGTTACGCCACGCTGCCTTTGAATCGTACGCAAGTCCCACGGAATCCTGCTACCATTTCTATTGTAGAAATTATAAGGCAAATACGGAACATACTTTGTTCCCTCAAATGTTGAGAATCCTTGCGCAGTAAGCGTTACTCTTTGCAACCTATCAGTCACATTAGTAATTGGCACGATAAAAGGTATTTGCGATCCACCTTGTGCAAAAATACCAATTGTATCACCATATGTGAAGCGTACGTTAAAGTTTAAGTTTGAACCTTCAGATATAGAGCGAGAAAGCTGTTGTGCGCCAGTAGATTCGGAGGCATCAAATTCACCTTCAACTATGCCACTGCCAGAAGCATAAACTACATAATTGTATGGCTTCGATACAGGTTCAACCGTATCGGAGTTGTCGGAACTGCAACAGACCATACTAATTAATAATACTAAAAGAAAAAAGGCTTTATATTTCATAGTGCAATCGGTTTATTAGATAAAGGTAAAAATTAGAATATATCAAGGCACGGCTTTACCGCCATGTCTTGATATAGTGGTGGGAGCTATTTCCAAGCGTCATCGTCTTTCCATGCTGCCGGGTCTTGTGTATCCTCTCCTGTGGTCTCATTTTGCTTTGCGCCCCATTCACCACCACCAGAGCCTCCACCTGCATCCAGTAATTCATCTGGATCCATGAAGACTACTTTCATGTTTGGCTCAACATACGTTTTCTTTTCTTTGTTCATAACTTTACGAA
>CAZTUD010000004.1:0-16466 GCA_964616945.1 uncultured Prevotella sp.
GTCGATGGAAGTCCTGAAAGACGCATCGGCAACTGCCATCTACGGTGCACGTGGTGCAAACGGTGTCATCATGGTCACCACAAAGCGCGGCTTGAAGGGCGAGACTGGCACGAAGGTCAGCTACCAAGGCTCGCTGCGCATCGGCACACTGGCTCGCAAGATGGACGTGCTCAATGCCCAGGAGTGGTGCGACGCTTTCATGAAAGGCCTTGAGAATGAGAATACATACAACGGCTACAACTGGTCGCTCAACCGTGCCGACTGGTTTACCGACAGCCGCTACTTCGATTCAAACGGCAACCCGCTCTATGACACCGACTGGCAGAAAGAGGCAACTCGCACAACCATATCTCACAACCATCAGATTAACATACAGCAGGGTGGCAAGAACTCCAACATGGGCGCATTCCTTAACTACTCTGACTATCAGGGCTTGATGAAGAACACGTGGAACAAGCGTGTCAGCGCGAAGATGACCTATGATGCCAACCCGTACAAGTGGCTCACCACAGGCGTAAACCTCATGGTCAACCACATGTGGGGTCGTTTCACCGATGCCACAGGCGGTGGTCAGGAAGCACGCCGCACCATGATAGAGATGTTGCCGTGGTTGCCTCTTCGTGAGCCCGATACTGGCAACTATACCACATCAACATCTCCGTCGCAGATGGCCGACAAGTTCGGTTTCGAGGGAATGTCGAACCCTGTCATGATTCTTGAGCAGCAGAAGCGCATGTACTATAACACGCAAATCTTCGGCAATGCTGCCCTCACATTCCATATTCTTCCAGGTCTTGACCTCAAGACACAGCTCGGTATCGACTGGCACGGCATTGAGGGCCGCCGCTATGCAGCCACAACGCTGAACAACATCTCAATGCCTAACGGCCGCGCCGAGTACAGCCACACCAACAGGCTCTATTGGCAGGAGGAAACCTACCTCACATACCAGAAGAACATACAGAACCACCGCTTCAACGCTATGCTTGGTCTCTCTTGGACTGAGCAGACAGAGCGTGCCAACGGCTCCGTCACCGAGGGATTCTCCGACGACTTCTATGAGGACAAAAACATGGCAGTGGGCACCAACCCCGAAGCTCCTACATCAAGTGCCGACAAGTGGCGCATGAATTCTTACTTCCTCCGCCTTGCCTACACCTACAAGGACCGCTACTCCATCACGGCAACAGGTCGTTACGACGGTTCCTCCAAGTTCGGTGAGAATAACAAGTACGCTTTCTTCCCGTCAGCAGGTCTCGCATGGATTGTTTCTGAGGAAGACTTCATGAAGCCTGTCACAGCCATCAGCAACCTGAAGCTCCATACGAGCTATGGTCTCACTGGTAACTCCGAGATTGGCACCTACAACTCTTTGGCACGCACGGGTGCGGGCACCCTGCTCCTCAATGGCAGCCGCGCTTCTTACATGTATCTCAGCTCAATGGAAAATCCCGACCTGAAGTGGGAGAAGACTGGCATGTGGGACATTGGCTTCGAGCTTGGTCTCTGGCAGAACCGCTTGAACTTCGACATTTCTTACTACTATAAGAAGACCACCGACCTTCTTCTCGACTGCCCTGTGCCTCACTCGACAGGTTTCACGTCGCAGTACAAGAACATCGGCTCCGTGAAGAACCAGGGTCTCGACATGATGGTGACGGCTTATCCTATCCGCACCAACGACTTCTCATGGCAGATGTCGCTCAACATGAACTACAACAAGAACGAAGTGCTCCACCTCGGCGAGAACGACGAGGACATCGAGCTTCTCAGCTGGGTAGGCGGTTCTGAGGCTATTCTCCGCGTGGGCGAGAGCATGGGTAGTTTCTACGGCTACCGCCGCTATGGCGTGTGGACAACCGAAGACTATCAGGCTGGCAACTGCAGCCTCGATCAGGTTGGCCGTCCTCACCGCTCCGACACCAAGGAAATCATCGGCAAGGGTCTGCCCGACTGGACTGGCGACTTCAGCAACACTCTCAACTGGAAGGGCTTCGACTTCACTATGGACTGGCAGTTCGTCATGGGCGTGCAGACCATGCAGCAGTTCTACCACCCGACCTACGACCGCTTCGGTATCACCAACGGCTTGACCAACATCCTCTATGACGCTTACGACGGCACCAACCCTGGCACAATGGAGCAGATGATTCGCCTTTGCAACAGCGGCCACGCCGGACAGGACACCACTGTTGACTCAGCATGGATTTGCAGCGGCTCATACCTCCGCCTCAACATGCTGCAGCTGGGCTACACTTTCCCAACAAACATCTGCAAGAACATTGGTCTTGAGGCTCTGCGCGTTTACATCAGCGGCAACAACCTCGCGCTCATCACATCAAGCAAGTTCAACGGCTACGATCCTGAGTCCACATCTCAGTCAAGCCAGTTCGGCCAGAACATGACGTTCTACTCATATCCGCGCTCAAGGACTTTCACACTTGGTGTCAACGTTACATTCTAAATCTTTCAGACCATTAATAAGAACACAACAATGAAAAAAATATTTATTTTAGCTGCTTGCTGCGGCTTGTTACTGTCCTCGTGTGACAGTTGGTTGGAAGAGAAGCCTGAGTCCATTCTGACGAGGAAAGACTTCAACCAGACTGACGCGCATTTCCTTGGACAGGTCAACTACCTTTATCGCAACGGCTTCCTTCGCCAGTACTCCAATGCCGCAAGCGCTTACATTGGCCCGTTCGAGTCGGTAACGTCAATGCTCACCGGCTACTTCCGCAACTCTTATGAGGGTCAGGAGAACGTCTGCCAGTACTCGCGCCTGCTCACAAGGCAGCAGGAGACCAACAACGTGTCCGGCACTATGGACAACGTCTGGGACCAGTGCTATGATGCCATCAACGTTGCCAACAGTGTTATCAACAACATCGACAACGACGGCGTAACGGTGTCTTCCACCAACAAGACACAGTATGTGGCCGAGGCGAAGTTCTTCAGGGCAATGAACTACTTCCTGCTCGTGAAGACTTTCGGCGACGTGCCATTGAGCCTTACCGACTACTACAGTAGCTCACAGGACATGGAGCTTGCGCGTACAGCCAAGTCTGAGGTTCTGGCTCAGGTCATCTCCGATTTGAGGGATGCCGTGAGCAATCTCGTTGCAGCCACATGGCAGAACTCCGCACACCGCATCACAAAGTATGTGGCCGAGATGGGTCTCACCGATGTCTATATGTACATGGGCGACTACAGCAACGCTGCCACATCAGCCCGCGACATCATCAACTCTGGCCTCTATGAGCTGACGCAGAACGACGACCGCGGCCTCAACAGTGCATACAACAAGCTTCGCACCACCGATGACCTGCCTGAGGTAATCTATGCACAGGAGTATGACAACAGCGTGTCAACCAGCAGCTGGTGGCCTACCTACGCTTTCACTTCGTCAGCGACAAGCGTGTTCGACAAGTACGCCATCTTCGAGCGTGTGTGCGGCCCTTACGGACGTTATCTCAACATCTACACATCCGACGACCTCCGCGGACAGGAGAAGCAGTTCTTCGTTACCTCCTACACCAACGAGACCACTGGCAAGACTTGGACAATGCCTGTTTCTGCTGGTGTTTCCTCAAACGACCCCGCCTACTATGACAACATCGGCTGCTGGTACTATTTTGACCAGGAGGCAATGGAAGTTACTGGTCGTGGCACAAAGGACTGGAACCTCTACCGCTATGCAGAGACACTGCTCGACGCAGCCGAGGCCATAGCACAGACCACTGGCGTGAACGCAGAGGCTGCCGGCTATCTGGCACAAATCCAGAGCCGCGCCCTCGGCAAGACCGTCGCCGAGCTCACCACACAGCTTCAGAGCCTGTCGAAGGAAGACTTCATCCATACCTGCTGGACAGAGCGTCTGCGCGAGTTCCCGCTTGAGTTCAAGATTTGGGACGACTGCGTGCGCACGGGCATGTTCCCGAATATCTCCAACACCATGCACAGCGGACAGGTTACCTATGTCAACCTTGTTGGCGCAACCAACGGCTCTGGCGCGACTTTCAAGCAGAGCGACCTGCTGTGGCCTATCTCGCTCAACGAGATTCAGCGCAACCCGAACCTGACGCAGAATGACGGGTATGCTACCACGAACAAGGCAGAGTAATATCTGATACCTAACATAAAGCGCGGATGGTATGAAAAAGCCATCCGCGCTTTTTTCGAACCATCTACTTATTATAAATAATCTATGAAAACATTAAAGATTCTGGCATTGGCTGCAATGCTTGGCGGAGCACTGCAAGCCTTCGCAGCCACCAAGGATTACATTACCTACGTTGACCCATATATCGGGTCGGGCGGACATGGCCACGTGTTCGTGGGTGCCAATGTGCCATTTGGTTTCACGCAGCTTGGCCCGATGAACATCTTCAAGGGATGGGATTGGTGCTCGGGCTACCACTACAGCGACAGCATTGTTGTCGGCTTCAGCCACAACCATCTCAGCGGCACAGGCTGCTCCGACCTCGGCGACGTGAGCTTCATGCCTTACACAGGCACCGTGCGTACATCGCAGGGCACACAGGACAACATCAAGGGTGCGGCATCGTCCTACTACAAGCATGAAAACGAGACCGTAAGCCCCGGATATTATGCCGTGAAGCTTGACAACGGCGTAAACGTTGAACTTACCACCACCGAGCGCGTGGGCTTCCATCACTACACTTATACGGGCCAGGCCACTCCTCGTTTGCTCATCGACCTCAAGACGGGCATCGACCGCGAGGTGTATGAGTCCTACATCAAGCGCATTGACGACAAGACCATCGAGGGCTACCGCTTTGTCCACGGATGGGCGCCTTTCCGCAAGGTGTTCTTCTATGCCGTGTTCGACCAGCCTATCGAGAGTTTGCAGGTGTTTGCCGACAACACGCCTATGGGCAACGACGAGCTGCAATGCCGTGCAGCCAAGGGCGTGGTTACATTTGCCGACAACGCACGCGACGTGAAGATTAAGGTTGCAATATCGTCCGTGAGCTGCACCAATGCCAAGATGAACATGGACAAGGAATTGTCTGGCTGGGACTTCAACGCCACCCATAACGCCGCAGTGGAGAAGTGGAACAAGCAACTGGGCGTCATCGACGCACAAGGCGGCAGCGAGACCGAGATGCGCATTTTCTATACAGCTCTCTACCACATGTTCATCGCGCCAACGCTCTATTGCGATGTCAACGGCGACTTTCGGGGCATGGACGACAAGAACTACCGCAACAACAAGTTCACCAACTACACCACTTTCTCTCTTTGGGACACCTACCGCACCCTGCAACCGCTGATGACCGTGCTAAAGCCCGACATGGTGAGCGACGAGATAAACTCCATGCTCAGCATATATGAGCAGAACGGCAAGTTGCCTATATGGCCGCTCTATTCGGGCGAGACCAACTGTATGCCAGGCTACAGCTCTGTGCCGGTGATTGCCGATGCCTATCTGAAAGGCATCAAGGGTTTTGAGCCGGAGCTTGCGCTGCGCTACATGGTGTCAACCGCCACCAACCCCAAACAGAACGGCGTGAGCGAGTTCATGAAGTATGGCTACATACCCGCCGACCTGAAACGTGAGGCAACGTCAATCAATCTGGAGTATGCCGCCGACGACTGGGGGCTGGCGCTCATGGCAAAGAAGCTGGGCAAGCAGGAAGTCTATAACACGTTCATAAAGCGCGGCCAGTCTTACCAGACACTCTTCGACAAGAGCATCCTGAAGATACACCCAAAGATGGCCGACGGCTCATGGTATGAGCCTTACGACCCGTTCCTCGCCAACCACCGCGACGGCGTGGGCGACTTCACCGAGGGCAACGGCTGGGAATACACTTTCATGGTGCCACAGGATCCGGAGGGGCTCATTGCCGCTCATGGAGGCGACAAGGCATTCATCAAGAACCTTGACGAGCTGTTCACGGCGCAGGGCGACCTCGGCGAGGGTGCGCCACCAGATGTTGACGGCATGGTAGGGCAGTATGCCCAGGGCAACGAGCCAAACCACCACATACCATACCTTTACGTCTATGCCGGCGCACAATACAAGACGGCGGCAAGGGTGCGCCAGCTCATCAAGCAGTTCTACAAGGACGACATCGACGGCTACGCTGGCAATGAGGACTGTGGACAGATGTCGGCTTGGCTCGTGTCGTCGGCGCTTGGCTTCTTCCAGGTCAACCCGTCAAACGGTGTGTATGTCTTCGGCAGCCCGCTCTTCAAGAAAGCATCGGTCAGTCTGGCAGGTGGCAAGACGCTTACTGTCATAGCAAAGAACAACAGCGACAAGAACGTGTATATAAAGAGTGTTAGGCTCAACGGCAAGCCGTACAAGAAGTCGTACATCACCTACGACGACATCATGCGTGGTGGCACGCTTGAGTTCACGATGGGCAGCAAGCCAAACAAGAGCTTCGGGGCAGCTGCACAGGAAAGGCCTGTGAGCGCAAGATAGCCATTAGGGGCATCTCATATTAAGAGGGTGTAGCAGAAATGGGGCTTACTGACTCCTTTTTGCTACACCCTCTTTTTAAATATTTGCCATAAAAGGGTTGTTTGTGGCGAAAAACCGCTACCTTTGCCTTTGATAAACCATCACGACCATTATGACAGAACAGCTACCCGTCAGCGTTGCCATATTTGTATCGGGCAACGGCACCAACTGCGAGAACCTCATCAAGCATTTTGAGGGCAACAGCCGCATACGCATCAGCCTCGTGCTTTCCAACCGCGCCGACGCATACGCCCTCATGCGCGCCCGCAGGCACAATGTGCCGACGGTGGTGATGGGGAGAAAGGATTTCAACGACCCCTCCACCTTGATGTCAGTCCTCAACGAATACGGCATCCAGTTCATAGTCCTTGCCGGCTTCCTGCTTATGATACCCGAATGGCTGGTCAGGGAGTTCGACCACCGCATGATAAACCTCCACCCGGCATTGCTGCCAAAATTCGGAGGCAAGGGCATGTACGGCCACCACGTGCACGAAGCGGTGAAGGCGGCAGGCGAAAAGGAGACAGGCATGACGGTGCACTGGGTAAGCACCGTGTGCGACGGAGGAGAAATCATTGCCCAATACCGCACGCCGCTGTCGCCCGACGACAGCGTTGACGACATTGCCGCTAAGGAACATGAGCTTGAGATGAGATATTTTCCCGCTGTTGTAGAGAGAGTCGTCTTATGAGAAATCCTTTTTACATATTCAGGATAAGACACGAGGAGCGATGGGGGGCTGTCGCCGCACTGCTTTATGTGGTGCTGTGGAATGCATTGGTAATCAACAAGTATGCCGACAAGGCTTTTGAGCTGAGCGACAACTACCGCCACTTGTTTGGCAAGCTGTTCCACATTTCCGGTTTCGACCCGATTTCTTACATCGTAATATCAAACTGGACAACAGGCTACAATATTTACCGCCATCCGCTGCTCGCCTTTTTCATGTACATCCCCAACCAGATAAACCAGGGTTTGATGGCGTTGACTGGGCAGAACTGCGCCACTGTAGTCATGGGGCTTATATTGGTGTTCTGCGGTTTCTACAGCTTCATTTTATTATACCGCAGTTTCCACGAGATTGTAGGCTTGCGCCGCGCCGACTCATGGCTCATGTGCTGGCTGACATTTTCGTTCGCATACGTCATTGTCGGCATGAGTGTTCCCGACCATTTTGGCTTGTCGATGTTCATGCTCATCCTCACCCTCTATGTCGCCGGGCGGAAGCTGAAGGCGCGCCACCCATTCACCAAGTGGCAGACCATATTTTTCTTCATCGTCACAGCTGGCATCTCGCTGAGCAACGGCATAAAGGTGTTCCTTGCCAACTTGTTTGTCAACGGCAAGAAGTTCTGGCATCCTGCCAACCTGCTCGTCGCCGTCATCCTGCCGTCGCTGCTGCTGTG
Source organism: uncultured Prevotella sp. (assembly GCA_964616945.1). Lineage (GTDB taxonomy): Bacteria > Bacteroidota > Bacteroidia > Bacteroidales > Bacteroidaceae > Prevotella. The sequence continues at coordinate 7,900 of CAZTUD010000004.1, forward strand.
GGGCGGCGCGAGGCTTGAATGGAAACACTTTGAGCGTCCGCAATACAAGGCGCGTGTGGAGAAACGGCAAATGGCGCAGGAGAAGCGGCACGAGAAAATTGCCAAGGCCGTGCGCGACACCACGCGTCTGCGCGACACTGCCAGCATAAACCGCGCCATAGCGTTGGCAATAGCCCGCAACGACTCGGCGAGGCAGGCCCGGAACATGAAAAAGGCTGTCTTCGCACATGCCGGCAAGCCAATCGACCACACTGAGTTCGGGCAATGGACCGACATCAGCACGCCGCGCTGGGCCTCACTCGTGGAGAACATTTTCGGCGAGCCTATACAGCTGCACCAGGACCACCTGCTTGGCGACGTGCTCGTCAACCGCCCTGTCATTGTGGAATACCGCTATGCTTTCAACTATGTCGTTGAGGCTATTCTTGTGCTGCTTTTCCTCGCTGGGATGTGGTTTGGCAGGAAGTCGCACTGGCTTTGGCTCGCGCTCTCTTTCTTCGGCTTCGACATGGTCATCCACTTCGTGCTTGGCTTCGGCCTCAACGAGGTGTACATCATGTCGCCCCACTGGCTTTTCATCATCACCATCACGATTGGCTTCCTCGTCCGCCGTGCCGCCAGCACGCAATGGCTCAAGCCGCTCCGCGCATTGCTGCTTGCCCTCACGCTTTACCTCGTGGCGTGGAACGGCATACTTTACGCCGGTTTCCTGCTGTAGTCAAGCACTGTTTTTCCTGGCCGCTTATACGTATTTATCGCCCTTGCGCAACTGTATCTCGTTGACGTATTTTCTCACGAGAGCCGACGAGTCCTCTTTCTTGCAAATGAGCAGAACGTTGTCGTTGCCCGCCACTATAAAGCCGTCGAGGCCGTTTACGACTCCCGTCACTCCCCTTGGCAGCTTCACCACGTTGTGGTGGCTGTTCTCCATCAGCACGTCGCTGTCGATGACCACGTTGTCGTCGTTGTTCTTCGGCAATGCCTCGTAGATGCTGTGCCATGTGCCAAGGTCGGCCCACCCGAAGTCGCACCTCATCACGCTCACGTTGTCGAGCTTGTCGAGCACACCGCCTTCCACCGACACGTTGGGGTAGGAAGTGAAATATTCCGACATGTAGTCTTCTTCCTCCTGGCGGGTGGCGTGCGGCTTTATCTCGTCGAGATGGCCAAGCACCTGCGGCAGGAAATGGGAGAACACCTTGCGAATTTGTTTGACGTTGGACACGAAGACACCCGTGTTCCACAGAAACTCGCCGCTGTCCATGAACATCTGCGCGAACTCGCGGTTGGGCTTCTCGGTGAAGCTCCTTATCTTGAAGATGTTGCCCTCCATGTGGCCGTCGGTCTGTATGTAGCCATAGCCTGGCTCTGGGCGTGTGGGTTTCACGCCCATCGTCATGAACGTATCGTGGATGGCTGCGAACGCCATTGCTTCGCCAACGTTGGCTGCGAACGCCTCCTCATTGAGCACCAGCTGGTCGGACGGCACGATAATCATCACCGCGTCGGGGTCGGCCTGCGCTATGCGGTGGTTGCCCCACGCCACGCTCGGCGCGGTGCTGCGCAGTATGGGCTCGGGCAGTATGTGCTCGCGCGGCACCGCCGGCAACTGCTGGGTCACGGTGTCGGTGTATTCGGTGTTGGTGCTGATGTAAATGTGGTCGGGAGCGATTATTTTCGACATGCGGTCGTAGGTCTGCTGTAGTTGTGTGCGCCCTATACCGAAGAAGTCGATGAATTGTTTGGGCTGGCTCTCGCGGCTGCATGGCCATAGGCGGCGGCCACGTCCTCCGGCCAGAATAAGGCAATAGTTATGATTTATAGTAGGCATGAATAAACTTGAGTTTAATTTTACAATAACAAAGCTACAATAATAAAACGATTTTTCCAAGCGTTTGTTACCTTTTTCGTTTATTTTTAATTGTGGCAACGTTTTTTCAGCATTTCCGTTCGCCAACTTTATAGTTTTTCGTACCTTTGCAACCATATAGCTTCACGTCATGTCCAAAAAGCAAATACTTCTGATAAACGACTTGTGTGGTGTGGGCAAGGTGGCGTCGGCCGCGATGATGCCGATACTGTCGTACATGGGCCACACAACATACATATTGCCTACGGCGTTGGTCTCCAACACCCTCGACTACGGCAGGTTCAACCTCCTCGACACCACCGACTACATCACGGGTTGCTTTCCCGTGTGGAAGGAATTAGGTTTCCGCTTCGACGCTATCTCCACGGGCTTTATTGCCTCTGAGCGGCAGGCGGGCATCATCTCCACCTATTGCAGGGAACAGGAGAAGCTCGGCACGCCAATTTTTGTCGACCCCATAATGGGCGACGAGGGCAAGCTCTACAATGGTGTCACCCCTGCCACCATCGACAGCATGAGGGAGATGGTGGCGGTTGCCGACCTCATATTCCCCAATCACACCGAGGCGTGCTACCTTACAGACTGTGACTATGAGCCGCAGGGCGTGAGCCGTGAGGGTGCTTTCACCCTGATTGACGGGCTGCGCAAGATAGGGGCAAAGTCGGTGCTCATAACGTCGATACCAGTGAGCGGGCAGCATTGCGTTGCGGGGTACAACCATCTTACGGGCGAGTATTTCCTGCTCGACTATACTGAAATTCCCGTACACTTTCCTGGCACCGGCGACATATTCTCCGCCGTGCTGCTCGGCCATTTGCTTGACGGCAAGCCGCTGAAGCTGTCCACTCGCAAGGCTATGGATGCAGTATATACCCTCATCGACCTCAACAAGGGCAACGAGGACAAGAACCGTGGCATACCGTTGGAAAAGTACCTGGAAATACTGTAGGATATGGGCTTCTTAGATTCTCTTTTTACCATTCACTCATCCGTCCAGACGGTGGTCGTAGTTTCGCTCATCATTGCCGTGGGACTTGCGCTGGGCAAGATAAAGGTCAAGGGCATTTCGCTCGGCGTGGCGTTTGTTTTCTTCGCCGGCATTGCGGCGGGCGAACTCAACCTGTCAATTGACCACAACATTCTCGACTTCATCGAGACGTTCGGTTTGGCGATGTTCGTCTATTGCCTCGGCCTTCACGTGGGTCCCAACTTCTTTGGCTCGCTGCGCCATGAAGGCATGGGGCTCAACCTTTGGAGTCTTGCCGTGATAGTGTTCGGCACTGTCTTCGCGCTTGTGCTGGTGCCATTGACAGGCATCAACCTGCCAAACATGGTGGGCATACTCTGCGGAGCCACCACCAACACGCCTGCCCTTGGTGCGGCAACGCAAGCCCTCGACCATCTTGGCCTGCCCACTGGCAGCGTAGCCCTTGCCACGGCGGTAACCTATCCGCTTGGCGTGGTGGGTGTAATCATTGCTATGGTCATCATCCGCAAGTTGTTTGTCAAGCCACGCGACTTGGAAGTGAAGCCTTTGAGCGACGACGACCAGACATACGTAGCACAATTTATCGCCATCAACCCGGCGATAATAGGCAAGACAGTTGCCGAGATAGCCCACATGACGCACCTCAAGTTCATCATCTCACGCATTTGGCGCGGCAAGGATGTCATCGTGCCAGTGGCAAACACCATAATCAATGAGAACGATTCGCTGCTTGTGGTTACCACCAAGGAAGACGAAGAGGCAATGGTGGTGCTGTTCGGAAAGCAAGTTGATAGGGACTGGAACAAGGACAACGTTGACTGGAACGCCATCGACGCAAAGGTGGAGAGCCGCGTGTGCGTGGTGACGCGCACCACCCTTAACGGCAAGAAGCTCTCTACGCTTCACCTGCGCGATGCCTACGGCGTGAACGTGAGTCGTGTGATGCGCGGCGACATACGATTGCTTGCCAGCGACGATCTGCGCTTGCAATATGGCGACCGCGTTACCATAGTGGGCAAGCATGACGACCTTGACAACGCCGAGCGTTTCTTTGGCAACTCGGTGAAGACGCTTGAGGAACCCAACATCGGCAGCATCTTCATCGGCATCATCCTCGGCATGGCGTTGGGCAGCATTCCTATTTCGCTGCCTGGCATGGAAAGTCCCATAAGGCTCGGCATTGCTGGTGGCCCGATAATAATGGGTATTATCGTCGGTGCCCTCGGCCCACGCACCCACATGATTTCATATACCACTCGTTCGGCGTCGCTCATGCTGCGCAAGCTCGGATTGTCGCTTTATCTGGCCTGCCTCGGTCTCGATGCGGGCAAGGACTTCCTTGCCACCGTTGTGCGTCCCGAAGGCTTGATGTGGGTGGGCGTCGGCTTCCTGATAACGCTCATCCCAGTGGTTGTAATCGGTGTCATCGCGTTGAAAACCCACAAATACGACTTCGGCTCCATCTGCGGCATACTGTGCGGCAGCATGGCAAACCCGATGGCTCTCGGCTACGCCAACGACACGCTGCCTGGTGACACGGCAAGCATCAGCTACGCCAGCGTTTACCCGCTCGGCATGTTTGTGAGGGTTGTTATTGCCCAAATGCTCATAATGTTCTTGGTGTAGGGGTGAACAATCCTTTTTATTACACACCGTCGCCTGAATGCCGCAAGGCTGCAAGGGAGCTTGCCGACTGGCTCAGTGGCAAGTCGTCGCCGTTTTGCCCCCACCCCGTCTCCGCCGAGTTCAAGGCGGAAGTGGACAAGGGCAAGATGTTCGGGGTGCTGATTGTAGATGGCAGTAATCATAAATCTCAAACCTCAAACCTCACATCTCAAACCTATCTCGCCGCCTACAGCGGGCAAGTGTGTGGTCGCTCTGACTGGCCAGAGTTTGTGCCAGCCGTCTTCGACTACTTGCAGTCCGACGGCTATTTCAAGCGGCATGAGGCAGAGATTACAGCGATAAATAAAAGCCTCGCCCTCGGTCCCTCTCCTACAGAGAAAGGAGGAAGCAAACATCTTTGGCTTAACATGAACGAGAAGCCGGCAATACACAAGGGAAAGTTTGAGGGAGAAAGCGACGAGGATTATATAAGGCGAAGGCAGTTTGAGAATGCGGAACTTCATCGTTGGAAGATTCGCGAGCGCAAGCGGCTGGCTGAGGCTGAGGAGGAAAGACGGAAAAAGGAGAGAAAGGTTGAAGCTCTGAAGACGTTGCGACGGCAGAAGAGCGACGACCTGCAACGTTGGCTTTTCCGCCATTTCATAATGATGAATGGGCGTGGAGATACAAAAGATTTGCTTGGCATTTTCCTGTCTCAATCCTCCAATTTCAATTCTCAATCCTCAAGTTCATTGCCTCCTGCTGGTGCGGGCGAATGTTGCGCGACGAAGCTCTTGCAATATGCTTTCACCCACGGCATGAAGCCCGTCAGCATGGCTATGTTTTGGTGGGGCGAAAGTCCACGGCAGGAAGTGCGCCATCACTTGCAATTCTATCCGGCTTGCAACAGCAAGTGCAAACCTATATTGCGCTGGATGCTGCAGGGCATTGACGTTGACCCAAATCCTTTGGAAAGCCAGGAGAGGGACGCGGAGCTTGCCGCAAAACTGAAAACCATCTATGAGGACGACGACATTTGCGTCGTCGTGAAGCCAGCAGGCTTGCTTGCTGTGCCGGGCAAGAGCGGGCGTGAGTGTGTGCTTGGAATAATGCGCCGCCGCTATCCAGCCAGCTCTTCGCCACTTGTGGTTCATCGTCTCGACATGGACACGAGCGGGCTTATGGTCATAGCCAAGACCGTGGAGGCTTACCACGACTTGCAGCGGCAGTTTGCCACCCACGAAATAAGAAAGCGGTATGTGGCAATGCTTTCCAATAGCTTTCCCAAGTCGCTGTGGGGGCAGTCGGGTGCCATCTCCTTGCCGCTTCGCCCTGACATTGACGACCGCCCGCGCCAGTTGGTTGACTTCGTGCATGGACGCACAGCCGTAACCCGCTACGAGATTGTCGGCGAGAAGCGTGTGTTGCTGTGGCCGCAAACAGGCAGGACACACCAACTACGCGTGCATTGTGCCCATCGGCAGGGTCTGGGCAATCCTATATATGGCGACCCGCTGTATGGAATTCGAAAGGACGTGCTGGCTGGGCAGTCTTCAGGCAGGATGCTGCTCCATGCCGAGGCAATTTCTTTCCGACATCCAACAAGTGGAAAGACGATGACATTTACGTCGAAGGCTCCGTTTTGAAATGAGCCTCCTGCCTGGGCAACCTCACCTGCTGATGCTTTCTATGCTTAGCCTTAATGTCCCTATGGGTACGCTTACTTCCACCACATCCCCCTTTTTCTTGTTCATCAAGGCTTGGGCTATGGGAGCCTTGACGGATATTTTCCCTTCTCTTGCGTTCACTTCGTGCGGGCTTACTATGGTGTAAGCCATGCGCTTGTTGTTGGTAAGGTTTAGCAACTCCACTTTCGACAGCAGCCCCACACGGTTGGTGTCAAGCTGTGAGGCAGGGAGGACACGGGCGTGGGCCAGCACTTTTTGCAGGAAGCTTATTCTGCCCAGCACGCGCGACTGCTCGCGCTTGGCGGCGCGGTACTCGTAGTTTTCGCTGAGGTCGCCCTTGTCGCGTGCCTCGGATATGGCTTGTATGGCTTCGGGCAGCCTCACCTTCGCCAGCTCGTTGAGTTCGGCGGTGAGCTTGTCGAAGCCTTCCTGTGACATGTATTCCATTGTTCTTTCCCTTGTTGGTTTCTATTTGGAGTGCAAAGTTACTAAAAACATCATTTGCAAAACAGTTGCCATGCACCGCCAAAGGCTTAAATAAACTTAAAAAACAAGCATTGCAACCTTGCGTTTTTCGAAAAAATTGACTATCTTTGCAAAAAGGTGAATAGTGATAACCTATTAATACACAGCTATATGACAAAGACAATAGACATTCAGGTAGAGAAAAGCACACGTCTCATAGAGGCCTTGAAAAGGCATATCAACGAGGTGCAGGACAAGGGCGTGAGCCTTACGGAGCTTGACAACATGGCGGAGCAGCTGAAGCTTCTTGAGGAAAGCTCCAAGGCTGCCGATGAACTCCGCGCCAAGCTTTCAGCCCAAGTGAAACACACCAATGACATTCTTGCGGGTTGCAAGAGGGCGTATGTGGAGACGAAGTCGATAGTGCGCGACAACTATCCGCAGGAGGAATGGATAAACTACGGGGTCATAGACAAGAGATGAAAAATGGGAGCCACCTTTCCAATCGGAGGTGGCTCCCATTTTTCTTGTATGCTTTTTATATATTGTATAAAACTTTTATTACCTTTGCCGCCGCAATAACCTATTATTAACAATACTGACAAAATGCGAAAGAAAGTATTTACTGTCGTTTTCTTCATGCTCTGCGCCATTGCCATACAGGCGCAGTCGCTTTTCGTGGCAACCTACAACATACGCAACGACAACCGTGGCGACTCGCTGAAAGGCGATGGCTGGGTGGCGCGGCGCGGCGCATTATGTGATTTCCTCAACTTTGAGCAGCCCGACATTTTCGGCTGTCAGGAGGTTCTTGTCGGCCAGCTGCACGACATGGCCGCCCGTCTCGACGGTTACGCTTGGATAGGAGTGGGGCGCGACGACGGCAAGGAAGCCGGCGAGTTTGAGCCTATATTCTATAACACCAACCGCCTGAAGCTGCTCGACCACGGCCACTTCTGGCTCGCCCCCGACCCCACGAAGCCTGCCCTCGGGTGGGACGCGGCATGCATTCGCATCTGCACATGGGGCAAGTTCCGCGACCGCGACACCCGCACAACTTTCTTTTTCTTCAACCTTCACATGGACCACATCGGCGTGACGGCACGGCGCGAGTCGGCGAAGCTCATAGTGAGCAAGATGCGCGACATCGCCAAGGGTGCGCCTGTGGTGATGACGGGGGACTTCAATGTTGACCAGGACAACGAGATTTATAAAATATTCTCTGAGTCGGGCATCCTGAATGACAGCTATGCCGTGGCAAGGCAGCGGTTTGCCGAGAACGGCACTTTCAACAGCTTCAATACCACGGCATACACCAAGAGCCGCATCGACCACATCTTTGTGTCGCCAAAGTTCGAGGTAGCCCATTACGCCATCCATACCGACGGTTATTGGACACCCGTTGAGGGGACAGAGGCCAGGCAAGCCAACGACGCGCCAAGCGATGTGAAAATCATGCAATATGTGCGCCACAACATGTCCGACCACTATCCCGTCATGGCAAAGCTCCGGTTCAAGTAAAGGCGGAAGCCTATTTCTTCATGTAGAACATCAGCGTGCCACCACTCATGATTTCGTCGTGGGTGATGTAGGTGCGGCTGAGGCGCTTGCCGTTGAGCACTGCCTTGCCGATTTTGTAGTCAGCCTTGCCCTTGCGGTCGGACATTATGGTGAACGTCTTACCGTTGGGCAGGTCTATCGTAACCTTGCGCAGCTGCGGGCTGCCGAAGTCGTAGCGTCCGTTGGCGGCGTCAGTGGGATAGAAGCCCATTGCGCTGAACACATACCATGCCGACATCTGCCCGCAGTCGTCGTTGCCCGACATGCCGCCAGGACCAGTGCCATAATACTTGTCGATGACCTCATTGACATATTGTGCCGTCTTTTGCGGCTTGCCTATGTAGTCGTAGAGGTAGCACACGTGGTGGCTCGGCTCGTTGCCGTGGGCATA
>CAZTUD010000004.1:16476-40741 GCA_964616945.1 uncultured Prevotella sp.
AGCCGGAGGCGTTGCCGTTGGTGTATGATGTTCTTTCGCTCAGGGTGAAGAAGCTGTCAAGTTTTGCCTCAAAAGCCTTCGTGCCGCCGAACGTCTTGACCATGCCCGGCACATCCTGCTGCACCGACCACAGATATTGCCAGGCATTGGCTTCGGTGTAGGGCGTGTTGCCGTTGTCGCCATAGTCCAATGGCGAGAACGGTGTCTTCCAGCTGCCGTCGCTCATGCGGGCGCGGAAGAAGCCTGTCGATGGGTCGTAAATGTTTTGCCACGATGCCGACCGCTTGTTGAAAAACTCGTAGTCGTCTGTCTTGCCAAGGGCTTTGGCAAGGCGAGCCACACAAGCGTCGTCATAGCACAGCTCCAATAGTATTGACACCGACTGCCCCAGACTGTCGTCGGGGATGTAGCCATATTGCTTTATCATAGACCAAGGTGAGTTGGGATGGTCGCGCAGCGATGTGCCTTTTACCGCCTCATACACCTTTTCTGCGTCAACGCCGGGGATGTGCTTCAGGGCGGCATCCACCATCACGGGGATGGCGTGGTTGCCAATCATGCAATAGTTCTCCTCGCCCCACAGCTGCCAGATGGGCAGGTAGCCGTAGGTGTCATACTGCCTGAGCATAGACTTCACCATATCGGCAATGCGCTCTTGTTTCAGTATAGTGTAGAGCGGGTGGGCGGCGCGGAAAGTGTCCCACAGCGAGAAGGTGGAGTAGTGGCTTTCGCCCTTGGGCAGACGAACAACGGAGTAGTCGGTGCGCATGTAGTCGCCGCTGATGTCGGAGACAACGTTAGGCTGCAGGTACGCATGGTAGAGACCAGTATAGAATATTGTCTTCTGGTCGTCGGTGCCGTCAATGCGAATGTTGCCCAATTCCTTTTCCCAAGCTTGGTGCGCGAGGCCGCTTATTTGGTCGAAGTCGAGCCCTTTGTTCTCACTCATGTTTGCCCTCGCGTTCTCGATGCTTGTAGCCGAGATTGCCACTTTTGCCAGCAAAGGCTCGCCCGACTGGGCAAATTGCAGGAAGCACTTTATGTCGCGCCCGTTCACGAGGTCGTTGCCGTCGAGCTTGTGCACGCCGTTTTTCATGATGCACTTCTCCACCGGCTGGCTCAGCTCTATGCGGAAATACACCTTTCTAAGTGGCACCCAGCCTTGTATCAGCCTGTAGCCTTCGATGGTCTTGTTGTCCACGAGGCGCAGCTGCGAGCGAATGATGTTGAACTTGCGGTTGCCCATCATGCCTGAGTGGTAGAGGTCTATCATCAGGCTGCCCGTCTTGCCTGTGGGGAATGTGTAGCGGTGCACGCCCGTGCGCAGCGTGGCTGTCAGCTCCGCCTTTATGCCGTCGTTGAGCGTTACGGCATAATAGCCTGGTGAGGCTTTCTCGTTGTCGTGGGAGAATGCGCACGAGTAAGTGCCTGGCGCGTCGGCATACTTGTCCGCGCTCATGGTCGATGGCATCAGTAGCACGTCGTCCAAGTCCATGCATCCAGTGCCGCTCAGGTGGGTATGGGTGAAGCCGTAGATGGTGGTGTGGGCATAGTCGTAGGCGGATGCTGAGTCGTTCCACGGCAGTTCCTCAGTGTCGGGACTGAGTTGCACCATGCCGAACGGCATAGCCGCGCCGGGGAAGATGCTGCCCTTGAGGCTTGCGTTGTCGATGGAGCCAGTGCCGAGGAGCGGGTTCACATACTGCGTCACGCCTTGTGGCTCAGCTTCTTGCGCTTCCGCCGCCTGCAGGCAGGGAAGCACGCACAAGGCTGCCGCCACGACGGCTGCGCGTGTCAACTGGTTGAATAAATGAGTTGTTTTCATAACGTTCATGTTTTTGGTTTCTTTATGTCATGCGTTTTGCTTCAGCTTTTCCACGAATGCCGATATGCGGTGCATTTCGTCGGGTATCATTATCTTCTGCGGGCACGACGGCAGACAGTGGCCGCAACCTATGCAGTGGTCGGCCTGCCTGACGCGTGGCACGCTGCGGTCATAGCTGATGAGATATTCGCGGCGTGCCTTGCGATAGTTGGGATCTTTGGCGTTTTCAATGACATGTCCTTCCATGAGCAGTCGGTTGTAGTGGACGAACACGCCGGGAATGTCAAGTCCGTATGGGCAGGGCATACAATATTTGCAGTCGTTGCACGGTATGGTGCGGTAGCCCATGTATTCCTTTGCGATGTCCACCTCAAGCCAGTGTATTTCCTCCTTGGTGAGAGGCTTCAGCGGGCAGAACGAGCGCAGGTTGTCTTTCAGGTGCTCCATGTAGGTCATGCCGCTGAGGGCGGTCAGCACGCCGGGGTAGCTGCCCACGTAGCGGAATGCCCACGAGGCGAGGCTGCGCTCCGGCTCGCGCGTCTTCAGTTTCGCGGCTATGGGGTCGGGCAGGTTGGCAAGGCGGCCGCCGAGCAGCGGCTCCATTATCACGGCTGGTATATTGCGCTTGTTCAGCTCGCCGTACAGGTACTTGGCGTCAACGTTGAAGTCGTTTATCTCGTTTGCCCAGTTCCAGTCGAGGTAGTTCATCTCTATTTGCACGAAGTCCCACCGCAGCTTGCCCTCGTCCTGCATCCGTAGGGCATGGTCGAACACCGCCTGGTCGCCGTGGAAAGAAAAGCCGAGATTGCGCACCTTGCCCTCACGTTTCTTCTCGAGCAGGAAGTCGAGTATGCCATTGTCGATGAAGCGGGCGTTGAACAGCCCAATGGGGTCGTGGTCTTCGTCTTGGCCGCCGATGGCGTGCAGCAGGTAGTAGTCTATGTAGCTGGTTTGCAGTTCCTTGAGAGAGTTGCTGAACATCTCTATGGAGTCCTCGCGGCTGTACGTGTGCATGTTCGACATCTTGGTGGCTATGTAGAACTTCTTGCGGTCGTGCCGCTTGAGGGCTATGCCCGTTGCGCGCTCCGACAGCCCTTGGCTATATACTGGCGACGTGTCGAAATAGTTCACGCCGTGGGCCAGCGCGTAGTCCACCTCCTTGTTCACCATGTTCTGGTCAATCTGCTCGTCGCCTTTTTGCCGTTTTCCAGCCTCGGCCTCGCCTTGCCCCACCGTGGGCAGGCGCATCATGCCGTAGCCCAGCAGGCTCACCTTGTCCTTGGTGGTGGGCGTGGTGCGGTAGGTCATTTTGCCAGTTGGCGGCTCGTCCTGCTGGCGGTTGCCAGTGTTGTCCTTGCAGTCTATAAGGGTGGCAGTGCCGGCTACTGTCGCCGTGCCGATGCCGAGCCGCTTCAAAAAATCTCTTCTGTTCATCATTCCTAACTCCTAACTCCTAACTCTTTATTCTTTCCGTCTCTCTCGTGCACCTCGTGCCCCTCGACATATATAGCCGAGAACGGGCGTGCCGGGCACAGGTTCTCGCATGCGCCACAGCCTATGCACTTCCATTCTGCCACGGCTGGCACAAGTGGCGACAGCTCGTCCTTGGGGTCGAGCGGCACCATCATTATGGCTCCGACAGGGCAGTGGCGCGCGCAGTTGCCGCACTCCACGCCGTCGGTAACTGGCACGCAGTTTTTCTTCACCCACACGGCGTGGCCCACGTGTGTGGCGCTCTTCTCCGCCCTCGTGATGGGCTTGATGGCTCCCGCCGGGCACACCTCGGAGCAGCGTGTGCATTCAGGGCGGCAGTAGCCGCGCTCATAGCTCATCGTGGGTTGCATGAACGTGCCAAGGCTGGTGGAGGGGCGCAGCACGCCGTTGGGGCATTCGGCTACGCATAGCTGGCACGCCGTGCAGTGGCTTGCCATGTTCTCCGCGCTCAACGAGCCGGGAGGTGTGATGGGTGTCTCGCGCTTGGGGGCTTCCTTGTCTATTATCTTTGCCATGCCGCCGTCAACCTTCTTGTCTTTCTGCGCCTTGGCGGCGGCAGTCGTTGCCAATGCCGCAGCCAAGAGGAAGTGGCGGCGGCTTTCTTGGGATTGAGGATTGAGATTTGAGGATTGAGATTTATGATTTGATTGTGCGGCATCTTGTCTTGAGCTTTGCAGGGTCTTATACCGCTTGTGGCCTACATAGTGGAGCGAGTCGAAGCGGCAGTGCTCCAGGCAGTCGCCGCACACTACGCAGCGGCTGTAGTCAACCGTCATGCTCTTGAAGTCGATTGCCGCCGCCTTGCAGTTTTTGCTGCACAGGCTGCACTTGCGGCACTTGTCTGGGTCGAAGGCGATGCGGAACCACGAGAAGCGGGCGAAAATGCTGAGGAAAGTGCCCACCGGGCAGATGGTGTTGCAATAGGTCCTGCCGCCGCGCCACGCCAGAAAGCCGACGATGATGAATGTGGCTGCGGCAACCGCCATCACCACGCCGTTGCGCACCCACACGTCGGTGCGGTAGAAGGCGTAGCTGTCGGCATGTTCGGCCCCAATGGCAAGCAGGTTGTTGCCAAGCTCATAGACGGGCTGGAAAAGGTTTTGCGCAATGCGCCCGTAGCTGCTGTATGGCGCGAGCAGCGTAACTATTGCAGGCACGCCCAAAATCAGCGCAATGCAGAAGACCATGAGCATGGCGTAGCGCAGCAAGTGCTTCTCCTTTGAGAAGCGATAGGGGTTGCGCTTGCCGATGCGCCCGAGCCGGGCGGCAACGTCCTGGAAAATGCCCAGCGGGCAGATGACAGAGCAATAGATGCGCCCGAAGACAAGGGTCAGGGCAAGCAACGCCACCACCACAATGGCGTTGGCTGCAAGCACGGCTGGCAGGAATTGCACCTTTGCCATCCAGCCGAACCAATGGCGCACGGTTCCCGTAAAGTCGAGGAAGAGAAGCGTTATGGCCAGGAAAAAGAACAAGGCCAGTAGCGTTCTGATTTTTCTTAAATTCATGTTTTTGTATTTGTAAATCGTTTCATGCGCAAAATACGTCTGGCAACAAAATTACGAAAAATCCCGCAAATGCTGTCATTGGCGGCTGTATTTTTAATATTAATAAAGGTGAAAGCCTGTATTGGCTTACATTTGCGAAAAAAGAAGCGGAAAATGGGAGCGTATTAATTATTTTTGCTAACTTTGCAGCTAAAACGTTACTTTTTGAAATCAAAATGCTGCTTTACGTGTCTTTTTGACTTCAAGGAATAATTAACAACGACTCACAATGGACACTGTCAACTACTTCTTCACCACCGTAAGCAATTTCCTTTGGGGCTGGCCAATGATTATAATGCTTCTTGGCACCCATCTCTTCCTCACCATTCGCCTGCGCTTTCCCCAGCGCAAGATTTTCACGGCAATCCGTCTTTCAGTGAAGAAGGACAAGGGAGCTTCGGGCGACGTGTCGCAGTTTGGTGCCCTTGCCACGGCTCTTGCCGCCACCATAGGCACGGGCAACATCATCGGCGTTGCCACGGCGATAGCCCTTGGCGGGCCGGGGGCGGTGTTGTGGTGCTGGCTGACGGGTGTCTTCGGCATCGCCACGAAATATGCCGAGGGTCTGCTCGCCGTGAAATACCGTGTGAAGACCGACGACGGGCGAATGCTCGGCGGCCCGATGTACGCCCTTGAGCGCGGGCTTCACTGGAAGTGGCTTGCCGTGTTGTTCGCGCTGTTTGCCGCCTTGGCTTCGTTTGGCATCGGCTCCACGGTTCAGGCCAACGCCATAAGCACGATGGTGAGCGACCAGTATGGCATTCCGTTGTGGGCTACGGGGCTTGTAATCTGCGCGTTGGGAGCGGCGGTCATCCTCGGTGGCGTGAAGTCGATAGCGAGGGTGTGTGGCGCACTGGTGCCGTTCATGGCAGTTTTCTACATCATCGGCTGCATCTACATCCTTTGCGTCAACCACGCCTACCTGTGGCCTGCGCTGAAGATGATAGTCGATGCAGCCTTCACGCCCCAGGCGGCAGGCGGCGGCTTCGCGGGCAGCACGGTCATGATGGCGTGCCGCTTCGGCATAGCCCGCGGGCTGTTCTCCAACGAGTCGGGCTTGGGCTCGGCGCCAATCGTGGCGGCGGCGGCGAAGACGCGCAATCCCGTGCGGCAGGCGCTGGTGTCGTCAACGGGCACATTCTGGGACACGGTCATCATCTGCGCCCTCACGGGGCTGGTGATTGTGTCGAGCATAATAGCCTATCCCGACATCGACTACACCAATGGAGCCACCCTCACCAAGGCTGCGTTTGGCAAGATACCATACGTCGGTGCGCCGCTGCTCACCTTCGGGCTGCTCACCTTTGCCTTTTCCACCATCCTCGGATGGAGCTACTACGGCGAGCGGTGCGTGGAGTACTTGAAGGGGCGCAGATGGATGCACGTCTATCGTGTGCTTTACATTGCGTCCATTTTCATAGGGAGCATCATCAGCCTCGGGCTGGTGTGGAACATAGCCGACTGCATGAACGCGCTCATGGCAATCCCCAACCTCATTTCCCTCGTCTGCCTCAGCGGCATAATAGTGCACGAGACCCGCAAGTATCTTTGGCGGGGCAACCTCGACAAGGACATGGAGGAGCTGTAACTGCGGCTTGGCGACAATGCGTGGCAATTGCCACGCATATCAGTGACAATTGTCACGCATATCAGTGACAACTGCCACGCATGTCAGTGGCAATTGCCACGCATTGTTGTTGTGCCGCAAACTTGGTTATGAATTGCCTTTGCCGATGATTTTCAGCAGCTCCCTCATGCCCTCAGAAGCGCCTTTCTGTATCTGCTTGACGTTGCTGCCCGCCGACACGGGGTTCGGGTCGATGAGGTAGATGGGGCAGCCGCGCGGCACGAACTGCACGAGGCCTGCCGCCGGATAGACAACGAGCGACGTGCCTATGATGACGAAGATGTCGGCGGTGGAAGCCTCCTCGGCCGCAGGCTCCAGCATCGGCACGCTTTCGCCGAAGAAGACGATGAACGGGCGCAGCAGCGAGCCGTCGCCAGCTTTCGTGCCCGGCTCCACGTCGTTGTCGTCTGGCGTGAGCTCCTTGATGTAGCGCGGGTCGTAGGGGTTGTCGCTCGAGCACACCTTCGTCAGCTCGCCGTGCAGGTGGATGACGTGGCTCGAACCCGCTTTCTCGTGCAGGTTGTCGACGTTTTGCGTCAGCACCGTCACGTCGTAGTCGTTCTCCATCTGAGCGATGAGCTTGTGCCCCTCGCAAGGCTGCGCGTCCCACAGCTTGCGACGCATCTTGTTGTAGAACTCGGTGACAAGCGTGGGATTTGCAAGCCATCCTTCGTGGGACGCTATCTGCTCCACAGGGTAGTTCTCCCACAAACCGTCGTTGCCGCGGAATGTCTTGAAACCGCTTTCCACCGACATCCCGGCACCTGTCAAAAACACAACTTTCTTCTTTGCCATATTCGTCTATAGTTTAAACTTTTCGACAAAAATAGTAATTTTTCTGTAATTATGACGCATTAAGACTGAAAAATCGTATCTTTGCACATTATTTAATACATACACACGACAGAAATGGACAAAGTAAGTTATGGCCTTGGCATGAGCATCGGCCACCAGTTGCAGCAGATGGATGCCACAAGCCTTAATATCGACGACTTCGCGCAGGCCATCAGGGATGTGTTTGCCGGACAAGCCAGCCTCTCTGACGCTGAGGCACAGCAAGCCGTACAGGCTTTCTTCAACCAAAAGGCCGAGGAGCAGGCGAGGGCCGCCAAGGCGGAGGGCGAGAATTTCCTTGCCGAAAACGCCAAAAAGCCGGGCGTGAAGACGCTGCCGAGCGGATTGCAGTACCAGGTGCTGCGCGAGGGCAACGGCCGCAAGCCCACCGCCGCTGACCAGGTGGAATGCCACTACGAGGGCACGCTCATCAACGGGCAGGTGTTCGACAGCAGCTACCGCCGTGGAGAGACTGCCACGTTCGGACTAAACCAGGTCATCAAGGGTTGGACCGAAGGCTTGCAACTCATGCAGGAGGGCGCGAAATACCGCTTCTTCATTCCTTACAACCTCGCCTACGGCGAGCGTGGCGCGGGCCAGTCAATCCCGCCATACGCCGCCCTTATCTTCGACGTGGAGCTGGTGAAAGTGAAGTGAAGTTATGGCAACAGTAAAGATTTAAACATAATAACAGCAAATGAAAAGTTTGAAAACAATGGCTTTCGCAGCCATCGCCGCAGCTACGTTCACAGCTTGCGGCAACTCGTCGGCACCACGTGCTGACCTCAAGACAGACGTTGACTCAATGAGCTACGCAATCGGTTACTTGCAGTCGCAGTATGTGCGCCAGGCCATACAGCAGGGTCAGGTCATCGACACCACTTACATCGATGAGTTCGTGAAGGGCATCAACGAGGGAGCCAACGCCGGCGACGACAAGAAGAGGGCTGCCTACATCATGGGCTTGCAGGTGGGCCAGCAAATCACCAACCAGCTTGTGAAAGGCATCAATCGCGAGGTTTACGGCGACGACTCCACACAGACAATATCCTTGAAGAACCTCATGTCGGGCTTCATCACCGGGGCCACGGGCAAGAAGGGCCTTATGACTACCGACATCGCCAACCAGGTTGCACAGAGCAAGATGGAGTCAATCAAGAGCCAGACCATGATGAAGCAGTATGGACCCAACAAGGTTGCGGGCGAGAAATTCCTTGCCGCCAACAAGAAGAAGGCTGGCGTGGTGACGCTGCCGTCGGGCTTGCAGTACAAGGTCATCAAGGAGGGCAAGGGTGCCATTCCGCAGGACACAACGCAGGTGAAGGTGCAGTATGAGGGCCGCACCATCGACGGCAAGGTGTTCGAGAGCAGCTACAAGAACGGCAACGGTCCCGTTACCATGACTCCGAAGCAGATGATACCGGGCTGGACAGAGGCACTGACCCGTATGCCCGAAGGCTCGGTATGGGAGGTTTACATTCCCCAGCAGCTTGCCTACAAGGAGCGCCAGGCCGGGCAAATCAAGCCTTTCTCTACGCTCATCTTCAAGATTGAGCTTGTGAAAGTAGGAAAGTAAAATGAAGAAAGTTTTATTGCTTACACTCCTTTTCCTTGCCGCATCGGTCAGCACTACTGCCCTTGCTGGCAAGAAAAAGGACAAGAAGAAGGACACGAAGGCGGAGACGGAGCTTCCGCTCACGCTGTCGACGCCTTCCGATTCCACAAGTTATGCCGCAGGCTATGCGGCGACAAGCGGCTTGCTGCCGTATCTCACTGGCCAGCTGCATGTTGACACGGCCTATATGGCGGACTTTGTGCGTGGCTACAAGGAGGCAATCGCAAGGGCAAATGACCCAGCCTACACGGCATACGTTGCCGGCTGCAACATTGCGACTCAGGCTTCCGGGCAAATCTTGCCAAGCATGAGCCGCGACTTGGTGGGCACCGACGACAGCATTGCTGCGCACCCGTTCTACGAGGGCTTCATTGCCGGGGTAAAACAGGACACTACTGTCTATAAAAGGGACGACGCGCGCAAGCGTTTCGAGAACCGCAGGACGGCGGCCATTGAGCTGCGCAACCGCGTATATAGGCAGGAAAACGAGGCTTGGCTGAAGAGCAACGCCACGAAGCCTGGGGTGGTAACCACTGCCTCCGGACTGCAATACAAAGTCCTGAAGACTGGCACGGGTCCCAAGCCGAAAGCCACCGACAAGGTGGAGGTGGTGTATGAGGGCAAGACCATCAACGGAAAAGTGTTCGACGCTACGGCTAACCACGGTGGCAAGAAGACAGACTCATTCCGCTGCGATCAGGTGATAAAGGGCTGGACTGAGGCCCTGACAAACATGAACGTAGGCAGCAAATGGGAAATCTATATCCCGCAAAACCTTGCGTACGGCGGGCGAGACGCGGGCGAGATAAAGCCTTATTCCACGCTCATTTTCACGGTTGAGCTGGTGGGAATAGAAGAAGAGAAAAAGTAAAAATGGACAAAATAGACAAGCTCGACAAGAAAATTCTTTCCATCCTGTCAAAGAATGCGCGCATTCCTTTCAAGGATGTGGCAGCCGAGTGTGGCGTGTCGCGTGCGGCAATCCACCAGCGTGTGCAGCACCTCATAGAGGGTGGTGTTATCACTGGCAGCGGGTTCGATGTCAATCCGAAAAGCCTGGGATATAACACATGCACATACGTGGGCATCAATCTGGAGCGCGGCTCCATGTACAAGAACGTGGTGGAAAGGCTGGTGAACATTCCAGAGATTGTGGAATGCCATTTCACCACGGGTCCATACACTATGCTTGTGAAGTGCTACTCCAAGGACAACGAGCAGCTCATGGACCTCCTGAACAACAAGTTGCAGACCATTCCTGGCGTTGTCTCCACCGAGACGCTCATCTCCTTGGAGCAAAGCATAAAACGCGAAATACCCGTAAAGGTAGAAGAATAAAAAGCGTAGAGGGACGTGAAATCTTTCAATCTCAAGTCGCATTTAGACAAAATCTATGCTACTTTCCCAGAAGCCAACCACCAGCCGGTGATTGGCATTACGGCTAATTATGCTGACGGCGACGCTACCTTGCGCGACAAATACTACGAGCAGGTGGTTAGGGCTGGCGGCACGCCTGTCATTATTCCGCCCGTTGCCGACAAGAATGCCATCATAAACACTCTTGACAACATCGACGGTTTGCTGCTCACAGGCGGTGGCGACATCAACCCCTTGTGGACTGGTGAGGAGCCGTCGCCGTTGCTGCATGGCATCAACGCTACCCGCGACTTGCCCGAACTCTTGACCGTGCGGCTTGCTTTCAACCGCCAGATACCCATGCTCGGCATCTGCCGTGGCATCCAGACACTTGCCGTGGCGTTGGGAGGAAAGGTCAGCCAAGACTTGACAATTCAAAATTCAAAATTCAAAATTCAAAATTCGGTTGCGCCAATCAAGCATTCGCAGGATGCCGATCGCCGGGAGCCCACACATTCCATAAGCATTGAGCCTAACTCTGTCTTGTCGGCATTATATAAAGAAGAGGCATCTTCCTTCCCTGTAGGGGAGGGGCTGGGGGAGAGGCTGTTTGTCAACTCTTTCCATCATCAAGCAGTCTCCGACCCAGGATTGCGCTTCCGTGTGTCGGCGACAGCCCCTGACGGAGTAATAGAAGCCATTGAAAGCAATGAGTTCAAGCCCATCATGGGCGTGCAATGGCATCCCGAATGGCTTGGCGACGACGGACTGCCGTTGTTCAAGTGGCTTGTAGGCAATGCCACTACATTTCATAAAGCCAAGCAGTTGCACGAGCGCATCCTCACGCTTGACACCCATTGCGACACGCCTATGTTTTTCCCACAAGGCGTGCGTTTCGACCAGCGCGACCCGCGCATACTCTACGACCTCCACAAGATGACCGACGGGCGGCAAGACGCTGTTATCATGGCAGCATACCTGCCACAGCCAAAGATGGGCGAGAAGTTCTCCGACAAGGTTGACATAGCTGGCATCATCAAGCACAACCCCACGCTCCTCACCCCCCACTCTTCACTCCTCACTCCCAATTCCTACGCCGACCTCATATTCGACAAGCTGGAGCAGATTGTGAGTGAAAACAGTGCCTACATAAGCATAGCCCGCACGCCAGCCGACCTCTATGAGGACAAGCGCAAGGGCAGGAAGTCCATAATGTTCGGCATTGAAAACGGCCTTGCGCTGAACCACGATCTCGGCAACGTGCGCCACTTCGCCCAGCGTGGAGTGGTCTATATCACGCTGTGCCACAATGGCGACAACGACATTTGCGACAGCAACAGGGGGTCGCACATGCACAATGGTGTGTCGGAGTTTGGTGAGAAGGTAATCCATCGCATGAACGAGGAGGGCATAATGGTTGACCTGAGCCACGCCTCGGAGAAGTCTTTCTACGACGCGCTCGACATCAGCCGCACGCCGATAGTGTGTACACACACCTGTTGCCGTGCGTTGTGCGACGTGCCCCGCAACCTCACCGACGACCAAATGCGTGCGCTTGCGGCAAAGGGCGGCGTGGCTCACATCACACTCTATCACGGCTTCTTGCGCAAGGACACGCCCGAAGCCAGCATCAACGACGCCATTGACCACCTTGAGCATGCCATCAGCATCATGGGCATCGACCATGTGGGTATAGGCACCGATTTCGACGGCGACGGCACGGTGCGTGGCTGCGCCGACGCATCGGAGCTTATAAACTTCACCGTACATCTTTTGCGAAGACGGTACAGTGAGCGTGACATTGAGAAAATATGGGGTGGCAACTGGTTGCGCGTTATGGCAAAGGTGCAGTCATTTCATAATTCATGATTATGAAGAAAATAATTATAATAATCGTGATTGCTATTATTTGCGCTGTGGCAGCATGGGCACTCATCGCGGGCCCTTTTGCCTCAAAGGGAGTTGACGGGGTTGAGGAGACTGAGGCGTTGGAGAAAGTTAATCCAGTTGGCCCAGCCTTTAATGCCGACTCTGCCTTTGCCTTTGCAAAGGCTCAATGCGACTTCGGACCAAGGGACATGAACAGCACGGGGCACGAGGAATGCCTTAATTGGATAGTCAACAAGTTTAAGCAATATGGCTGCAAGGTTTCGACACAAAAAGCCGACCTAACGGGCTGGGATGGCATCACGTTGCACTCAACCAACATCATGGCGCAGTATAATCCCGAGGCCACCACGCGTATCATGTTTTGCGCCCACTGGGACTCGCGCCCGTGGGCGGACAACGATCCCGATTCAGCAAATTGGCACAAGCCACTTCTTGCTGCCAACGACGCGGCGAGCGGTGTGGCCGTGATGCTTGAGCTTGCGCGGCTGCTCAAAGAGGAAAGTGGAAAGGAAAAAGAGGAAAAGGATTTGAATAAAGGCAACGAAGGAGCTAATCATAAATCTCAAATCTCAACCCTCAATCCTCAACTTGGGATAGACTTCGTTTGCTTTGATGCCGAGGACTGGGGCACACCGCAATGGAGTGACCATCAGGACGATGGCTCATCTTGGGCGCTTGGAGCACAATATTGGGCAGCAAACTTGCCGCAGGGCTATGCCCCGCGCTATGCCATCCTGCTCGACATGGTGGGTGGACAAGGAGCGCAGTTCTACCGTGAGGGTATGTCGATGCAATATGCTCCAGAGATTGTGAAAAAGGTGTGGCGGGCGGCACGGCAGGCTGGCTACGGCTCTTTCTTTCCAAAGCAGGACGGCGGCATGATTACTGACGACCATATTCCAGTCAATCAGACGGCGAACATTCCTTGCATCGACATCATCCCCTATTACCCGCAATGCAGTCAAAGCGCTTTCGGCCCTACATGGCATACCCTCAGCGACGACATGGCGCACATTGACAAGAACACGCTCAAGGCTGTCGGACAAACGATGGTGCAAGTCATTTACACTGAGGAATAAGGTTCGGTAGCCTTATTTCACCAGTGCCTTGTTGGCATTTCTCAATCCCGTAACGCTTGTCATGAACGCCTTCGCCGAACCAAAGCGCAAGTGGAGGTCAAGGCGGATGGGTACGTGGTTGTCGTCGTCGGAGACGTAGAAGTCAACAATCTTCTTCCATCCCTTGTTCTTCTCGTTCTCCATATAGGCGAGCTTCAGGCAACGATAAGTGTGCTTGTCGTCAGCTTTCACGTTCACCTTGCCTTGGTAGCGCAGCTGTGCTGGGTAACGTTTGCGGCCGTCAACAATCGGGAAGTTTACTACAAATCCTTTCTTCCAGCCCGTAGGGTCGAACGAGCGTGCGCGGAGGAATATGCTCATCATGTCATACACACAGTCGTTGTATGTGTGCTGGGCTCGCACGTGCTCTCCAGTGTGTCTGAGCCTGTGCATTTTCACGTGGCATTTGCCGTCGGGATAGGAGTAGTCCACTTCATCCACGGTGTACCGTTTCCCTTCCAGTGCACCCTTGCGATAGTAGAGGGGAGCCAGGTTAATGGTGTTGTAGCAAAGCAAAGTGTCGCGTAGCACGAAGAACTTGTCGGCACGCTTGTTGCCGCGCGTTATCAGGCTGCCACGATATGCTTGCTGCCCGCCGTAGCGGGTCTGGTCGGTGTCGAACGATGCCGTGCCAACCTTTACCCACACGAACTGCCAGTTGAAGTATAGGTTGTATGTGAGTCTTTCGCCCGACTTGAACGCCGTGTTGTGGAATGTGCATTGTGCTGACGCTGTGGTATATGTGGCTGACAGCAGCAATGCCGTCAAAAATATCTTTAGTCGTTTCATGGTTTCTGTCGTTGTTATACATTAAACACTAAACATTATATATTATACATTACTTTGGAATGTATTGTATTCCCAGTTTCTTTGCCCTGTCAAGATTGCGGTGCTGTATGGTCTTTTCCTTTTCTGCTTTCTGCTTGACAAGTGCCGACGGCTTTTGCTGCCATAGTGGTTTGGCGGCAGGGTTCCATGTAAGCGTCATGTCCCACTTCTCCTTGCACTCCATCACTTCTGGGTAGTAGTACACTTCTTCTGGCTCAATGCCGGCGTCGTAGTCGCCAGTGTCCCATTTGTTGTTGTTGTTGTCATCAACGATTATCCTCATGTAGTATTCCCCTGCCTTGAGATAATAAAATTCAGCCTGCCCCTCATCGGTGAAAGTTTCCTTTATTATCTTTCCAGAGCCGTCGAGCAACTGGGCTATGACATGCTTACCCCTCATGTCTGTGAGCGTCATCAATATGGAGGCGTAAGCATCGTTGGACCTGACTTTCAGCCCTTGTTTTGTTTTTCCGCTTACGATGCCATAGATTGACGAGAAAGTCGCACTGTCAGCCTCAAGGCTATATTCTGTGTTTGGCCTCCACTCTGCCCTCAGCAGGAATGAGCACACATCTACACGCTGTAGCTCATATCGCTCGCGATACCAAAGCGAGTCGTTTGCTGGATGCGAATAAAGGTGTATGTGGGCCGTATCTACATCGTTCAGCGGCACGTCTGCTTTTATCGTAATGTTCTGGTCTGGATTCATGTCACCCGAAGGCGAGAAAGCAAGCTTGAGTTCTTCGCGCGGCATTATCGAGTCGTATTCCATGCCCTTTTTCTTCTTTTTCTCCTGCTCTTTTTTCCAGGAGTTGTACTTCTTCTGCTCGTCTTTCAGCCTTTTTTCGTAAGGCGTTTTCGCTATCAGTGAGAGCGTGTCAACCTGCTGGCGCAGCACACCCAAGGTGTCGGTGATGTTGTGCGTCAGCTTTATTTCCAGCGTGTCCTGGTTTACGAGTGCCGTGTCTCGCAGCCAATAGGTCAGGGTGTCAAGCTTTGCCGAAGCCTGTAGGAGCAAGGTGCTGTCGGCGTTGAAGTTTAACCCTTTTATCACAGGCAGGATGCTGTCGCCGTAACTATAATATAATGTGAAGCGGTCGGCATCCTTGCGTTCGCTCTTCACAAGATAACGGTCGGTCAAAATTTCGTTGAACGCCCGTAGGCAGATGTCGTCGGGCAGGAAGTGGGTGTAGCCCACGCGGTCAACTGACGCAATGTGGAGCGAGTCTATCCATGTCGTGTCTTGTCGGATGTCGGGCTTGAATGTCGGCTCGATGATGTCGTGGTTGAACCCAATCATCTCGCTCTTCTGGTTGAATATGTAGTCGCCGTCGGTGTCTTTCAGTGCGAAGCAACGGTATTTGCCTGGTGCCACACCTTTTATTATGAAGTGCCCGCGCGAGTCGGTGCGCGACACCCTCAGCATGGGCTTCTTCTGGAAAGCTGAGTCGGAAAGGTCGTCGTATAGTCCCACAAGTATGCCTTTCACTGGCTCCAAGTCTTCTGCCTGAAGCACGTAGCCCGACACTTGCAGCGTGTCTATGTGGTCGCCAGTGGAGAAAGTGTAGGCGTAGTTGCCGAGCGGGTTGCCCTCGTTGTTGTCACTTATGGCGTTAGAGAAGTCGATGGTGTAAGTGGTGTTTGGCTTCAACGAGTCCATCAGCTCCACGCTTATGCGCTTGCCCTGCCCCTTTATTTCGGGTGCCTCAAGCTGCGGCGGCGACACCACGACGTTTTCCGTGGGGTTATCTACCGTGATGTATTCGTCGAAGTTGATGTATATTTTCTTCTTGTGGACGTTGGTCGCCCCTTCTGCCGGCTCGGCTCCTATGACCTTGGGCGGAGTCTCGTCGTACCATCCACCGTCGGGGTTGCCCATGCGGGCACAGGAGAAGAGCAATAAAAGCCCCATCCCAGCGAGGCTTAGGCCTCGCCAACCCCTCCCCCAATTGGGGAGGGTATTGAAATGTCCAAGCTTACCAATATCGTTATGTAGAATAGCTTCGACGGTTTGTATTACGCTCTTCAACAACTTCATTTTATTGCTTATTATACTCCATCCCTCCCTACTTGGGGGAGGGAAAGTCTCAGCTTTGCTGAGACTGGGTGGGACTATTGAGTTCCAGCAGCTCGTCCATGTTTTTCCTGGAGTTGCTAAGGCGCGGCACCTTGTGCTGGCCGCCAAGCTTGCCCTTGGCTTTCAGCCATTCTTCGAAGAGGTGGGGATGGGCTTGGACAACCTCAAGGTGCTGCAATGTGACATTGTGGAAACGCTTTGCCTCGTAGTCAGAGTTTATCTCCTGAAGCTTGCGGTCGAGGCAGTCGCTGAACTTTTGCAGGTCGTCAGGCTCTTTTGAGAACTCTATGAGCCACTGGTGGCGGCACTTGGCGTTCTCGTCCATATATACGGGTGCGGCGGTATATTCAAGCACTTGCGCCCCGGTTTGCTCGCAGGCGTAGGCAAGGCCCTTGTCGGCATTGTCCTGTATCAGCTCCTCGCCGAAGGCGTTGATGAACGACTTCGTGCGTCCGGTGATGATGAACTTGTAGGGCTTCTTCGACGTAAACATCACCGTGTCGCCAATCATGTAGCGCCACAGGCCGCACGACGTGCTTATCACCATCGCATAGTTTTTGCCCGTCTCCACCGCCTCAAGCGGGATGGCTTGTGCGTCGGGTTTGCCCACGTCCTCCAAGGGTATGAACTCGTAGAACACGCCGTAGTCGAGCATCAGCAGCATCGACTTGTCCTGCGGGTCGTCTTGTATGCCGAAGAAGCCTTCGGAGGCGTTGTAAGTCTCCATGTAGTGCATCATCGGCGATGTGATTATTTCTTCGTATTGCTTGCGGTAGGGTGTGAACGCGATGCCGCCGTGGAAGAACACCTCTATGTTGGGCCACACGTCCTCGATGTGTTTCTTGCCCGAAATCTCTAATACGCGCACCAACACGCTCAACATCCACGATGGCACGCCGGAGATGTTGGTCACGTTCTTCTTCAGGCATTCCCGTGCTATGCGGTCGCGCTTCAGCTCGAAGTCGCTTAGTAGGGCCGTACGCTTCTTCGGCACGCGGAAGAGATTGGCTATAGGATTGATGTTCTCTATGAGGATGGCGCTGAGGTCGCCCACGAGTGAGCCTTCCACGTTGTAGTTGGGCGAATGGCTGCCACCGAGTATGAGCGAACGCCCGTCGAACATGCGACTGCCGGGGTTGTTGCGCAAATAGATGGCGACAACGTCGGCGCCGCCCTTGAAATGCAGGTTGTGGAGCCCGGCGTTGGAGACGGGAATGAACTTCGACTTGTCGTTGGTGGTGCCAGACGACTTGGCATACCACTTCACGAGTCCGGGCCAGAGCACGTTCTCCTCGCCGTGGCGCATTCGGTCGATGTCGCCCTTGAGCTCCTCGTAGGTGTTGAGTGGTATGTTCTTGGCGAAGTCGTCGTAGCTCATTATGCCACTGAACAAATGGTCGCGCCCGTATTCGGTGTCGCGGCCTTTGCCTACAAGATATTTTAGCACGTTTCTTTGCAGGCTCTCCGGCTCGCTATAGTGTCTTGTCAGCTCTCTCTGCCTTGGCAGGAAAAGCTTGCTTGCTATTTTCGTGAGACTCATTTTTGCATATTCTGACAATATAACATGCAAAATTAAGCTAAAACTGCGACAATGACAAATAATTAGGTTTTTTTATGGCTATTCTTAATGGCTTGCCCTTCGGTAGGCTTTCGGAGAGCTGCCGGCATGGAGCTTGAAGAAGTTGGTGAAGGCACTCTGGTCCTTGAAACCCAGCTCGAAGGCAATCTCGCCAATGGTGTCGTCGGTGGTCTTCAATAGGTTGCACGCCTCATGGAAGACACGACGCGTGAGATGGTCGTTCACGGTGTTGCCCGATATTTCCCTCACCACGCGGCTCAGGTAGGTGGTGGTTATGCCGAGCTTGTCGGCGTAGAATTGTATCTGCCGCTCCTGCCGGAAGTTCATTTCCGTCAGGTGGAGGAAAATCTTGTAAATGTTTTCTTTGTGGCGCAGGTCAGGAGTGACGACACTTTTGTCGAACGGCAACTCGCTGATATAAAGTTTGCAAATATGCACCAATGAGCTGACCATCTCCAGCTTGTAGAGGTGGATGTAGTTTATTGCTTTCCTTATCTGTTGGAAGATGCCTCCAAGCTCGTCGGCCTGGCTTTGGGTGAGCTGATAGACGGTGTTGTAGCGCGACGGTATGCCAGGCACTTGTGCATCGGTGTCGAGGTTGGTCGAAGGCACACTGTCGTAGAAAGCCTTGTCGATGAGCAGTCCCTCGGAGATAACATTGGGCGAAAAACTGCACTTGGCGGGCTGGTAGGGCGTGAGCACAAGCAACGAGCCTTTGCCCAAATTGTGCTCGTGGCCAGCAATGATTACCGTTGCCGAGCCTTCCACTATGAGGTTCATCTCGTAGCAACAGATGCGGTCGGTAACGGCGCGCAAATCACTCTCCCCTCCTTCCTCCGACGAGAAGTAGGCTATGGTGGCTCCGTAGATGTCGGAGATGTTGTAGCGGGCGGCAAGCTCAGGCAGACTTAGGTTTCCTTGCATATTGTTTTATTAGGGATTACAAAGTTAAGCATTAGTTTCGTTTTTTACAAATAAAAAGCGGTTTTTTGTAAATGGCGTGTGCATTTTTTCCCTTAACTTTGCAACCGAAACAGTTGATTTATGTCAACTGCAAACTATAAATTCATAACTATAAACTCAAAACTGTAAACTAAATATATGGCAACAGCAATTCTTCTCTTGGAGCTCGCCATCGTCATCGCCCTCATTTTCATCGGCGCACGTGTAGGTGGCATCGGCCTTGGTATCTACGGTATGCTCGGCGTGTTCATCCTCGTCTATGGCTTCGGCCTCACGCCTGGCCAGGCTCCCATTGATGTCATGATGATTATTCTTGCCGTAATCACCGCCTCGGCCGCGCTTCAGGCTTCGGGCGGACTGGAATATCTCGTAGGCCTCGCCTCAAAGTTCTTGCGCAAGCATCCCGCCCAGATTACCTACTATGGCCCGCTTTGCACGTGGCTTTTCTGCCTCATCGCCGGCACTGCCCACACCAGCTATTCGCTCATGCCCATCATCAGTGAGATAGCCCAGGCCAACAAAATACGTCCTGAGCGCCCCGTGAGTCTCGCCACAATATCCGCATCTCTTGGCATCACCGGCAGCCCCGTGTCGGCGGCTACGGCGGCCATCACGTCGCAGTATTTGCTTGGCGGCCAAGGCATTGAGCTTGGCACAATACTTATGGTCTGCATCCCGGCGAGCTTCGTGGCCATCATTGTGGCGGCGTTCATAGAGAACCATGTCGGCAAGGAGCTTGTCGATGACCCAGAATACCAGCGTCGTGTGCGCGAGGGCATCATCAACCCGGAGGAAGATGCCAAGAACCTTGCCAAGTTTGAGAGCCAGCCCGAGCCACGCGCCAAGCACGCCGTCCTTGCTTTCCTCTTCGGCGTGGCGTTGGTTGTGCTTTTCGGCTTCGTGCCGAGTCTGCGTCCTGAGGGATGCACCATGTCGGAGACCATAGAGATGATAATGATGAGTGATGCCATACTCATCCTGCTCGTTGGCAAGACCAAGGTTAGCGAGGTGACCAAGGGCAACATCTTCACCGCTGGCATCAATGCCGTGATTGCCATCTTCGGCATCGCGTGGATGGGCAGCACCTTCTATACGGGCAACGCCGATGCCATCAACGGTGCGCTCAGCGGCATGGTAGATGCGGCATCGTTCACTTTCGCCATAGCCCTCTTCCTCCTGAGCATCATGCTGTTCTCTCAGGCCGCCACCGTCTCGACGCTCTATCCTGTGGGCATCGCCCTTGGCATCAATCCGCTGCTGCTTGTGGCAATGTTTCCCGCAGTCAACGGCTACTTCTTCTTGCCCAACTATCCCACTGAGGTTGCCGCGCTCACGTTCGACCGCACGGGCACCACGCATGTGGGCAAGTATGTCATTAACCACTCGTTCCAGCTGCCTGGCTTCGTAACCACCATTGTCGCTATTGCCGTCGGCTACGTCATAACATTGTTCCTTTAATATATCGCGTGACGGTCGTCACGCAATCGTGCGACGGTCGTCACGTAATTGTGCGACGGTCGTCACGCAATCGCACGACGACCGTCACGGAATGTAAAACAGTTGAAATTCAAATAATATTACAACGCATAACAACTACACTAAAAGCTATCACTATGAAGAAGAAAGTTTTAGTATTAACCGTTTTGTTTGCCTTCGTGGCAGTTGTGGCAACCTTCGCAAAGCCTAAAATCCGCATCATCGCCACTGGCGGCACCATCGCCGGAGTGAGCCAGAGCGCCACCTCGTCGGCATACGGCGCAGGGCAGGTGGGCATACAGACACTTATCGATGCCGTGCCGCAGATAAAGGACCTTGCCGACGTTAGCGGTGAGCAGCTTGTCAACATCGGCTCGCAGGACATGAACGACGAGGTGTGGCTCAAGCTCGCGAAGCGCATCAACCAGCTTCTCAACAACGAGGGCTACGACGGAGTGCTTGTTACCCACGGCACCGACACCATGGAGGAGACTGCCTACTTTCTCTCGCTCACCGTCCACAGCGACAAGCCCGTCATTCTCGTAGGCTCCATGCGCCCGTCAACGGCAATCTCCGCCGATGGTCCCGCCAACCTCTACAACGGCGTAGCAGCCCTCGTCGATCCCTCGTCGAAAGGCCACGGCGTGATGGCCTGTATGAACAACGAACTGTTCGAGGCTAAATCACTGGTCAAGACCCACACCACCGACTGCGCCACGTTCAAGGGCGGCCTCTACGGTGAGACGGGCTACGTTTATAATGGCAAGCCTGTTTATCTGCACAACAGTGTGTCGAAGTATGGCGTAAACTCAGAGTTCAACGTTGACAACCTGACCGAGCTTCCAAAGGTGGGCATCGTCTATGGCTACGCCAACTGCTCGCCGCTGCCTATGCAGGCTTTCGTCAACGCAAAGTACGACGGCATTGTGCTCGCTGGCGTGGGCGACGGCAACTTCTACAAAGATGTCTTCGACGTGGCTCTTCAGGCCCGCAAACAAGGCATTCAGATTGTGCGCTCCAGCCGTGTGCCTTTCGGCCCGACAAATCTTAACGGTGAGGTTGACGACGCAAAGTATGAGTTTGTGGCTTCCTTGAACCTCAATCCGCAGAAGGCTCGCGTGCTGCTCATGCTCGCCCTGACCAAGACCAACGACTGGCAGCAGATACAGAAGTATTTCGAGGAGTACTAAAAGCTCCACTCCGTTTAATATAATAATGTCTATTAGTTCTATTATGTCTATCATAAGGAAAGGTTTCCCCCTTCTCGCCGCCCTCGCACTTCCTTTGTGCGTTTACGCCCAGGGCAACAATACGGGCATGGGCGGCAACGACGGCGACTACGAGAGCCTGGCGCATCGCATACTGAAGCTCGAGAAGAAAACCGACGCGTTCAACGTCTATTTCAACTACGCGGCAAGCTTTCAGGAGTTTGACGACGGCGACCAATGGTCGTCATCGTTCAAGAACAAGCAGGCACGCATTGAGATAAAGGGTAACATCGGCGACCACGTCTCCTATCGCTGGCGTCACCGCCTGAACAAGAACAACACCGCGCAAAGCGAGGACAACTTCGCCAAGGCAACCGACATTCTCATGGTGGGCTACCAGTTCAACGACAAGTTCGGTGTGCAGGGCGGCAAGATGTGCCAGAACTGGGGTGGCTTCGAGTTTGACGAAAACCCGATGTACATCTACCAATACTCTGATATGGTTGACAACATGGACAACTTCATGGCGGGCCTGAACATCTCCTATAAGCCAGTGCCCACACAGGAATTTGATGTCAACATCACCGATGCCTACAACAACAAGTTCGGCGACGAATATGGCGACGCTCCACGCTCGCTTGAGGCGAATGGCTCACGTGCGTTGGAAAAGTCGAACCACCCGCTCACCTACATTGGTTTGTGGATGGGAAGCTTCTTCGGCGACAAGTTGCAGACACGCTGGTCGTATGGCCTTCAGACGCAGGCGCGCCATAAGTTCAGCCGGATGCTCATACTCGGGCAAAAGCTCAACCTCCCCACATTCCAGTGGTATTTCGACTACATGGGCGCATTCGACGGCCTTGACCGCTTGAAGATAGCCTCCACCGAGGGTGCGGGCTATTTGGAGGCAGAGGGCCACGATGCCAACTACTTCAGCGACGTGCACTACAACTCGTTCATAACCAAGGCCAACTGGCAGTTCGCCCCGCAGTGGAACCTCATGCTCAAAGGCACTTACGAGACGGCAAGCGTGCAGAACGTGGAGACATTCAAGAATTATCGCAAGTCGATGATGTATCTCGCGAGCATTGAGTATTATCCCGTCAAGTCGCAGGACTTCCGCGTTTTCCTCGCTTACCTCGGCCGCCACTACAACTATGCCGACAAGGTCTCGAGCCTCGGGTTGAAGGACTACAGCACCAACCGCATAGAGTTGGGCTTCATGTACAGGATAAAGGCATTCTAATAGCCCCACCCCGGCGAGGCCTTGGCCTCGCCAGCCCCTCCCCCACCCAGGGGAAGGGAAAGAAATGTGGGACAAGCAAATCTTTATTCTTGCCACTACTTCAAATTAAAGATTTAAATTAATCAATTAGATTAGACACATTATTAACAATTAAAAAACTCCCCATACATCTCCCGTATTACGGCTTGCCACAGTAATCAATCCCCTCCCCTAAGTGGGGGAGGGGCAAGCAAGGCAAAGCCTTGCGGGGTGGGGCTTCAAATTATGGAAAACTATCGTATTGAATCCGACCTCTTGGGCGAGCTGAAAGTGCCCGCTGAGGCTTACTATGGCGTGCAGACACAGCGTGCCATCAACAACTATCACATCTCGCGCAAGAAGATGAGCGACTATCCCGACTACGTCGTCGCCATTGCCTACGTCAAGCTTGCGGCCATACAGACCAACCATGCCCTCGGCGTGATAGGCGACGAAATCTCCGGAGCCATTGAGCAGGCATGCCGTGAGATTATCGACGGCAAGCTGCACGACCAGTTCCCCACCGACATGGTGCAGGGCGGCGCAGGTACGTCGGTCAACATGAACGCCAACGAGGTCATCGCCAACCGGGCTCTCGAGATTATGGGCCACAAGAAGGGCGAATACCAGTATTGCTACCCCAACGACCACGTCAACTGCGGCCAATCAACCAACGACGTTTACCCGACTGCTTTCCGCGTGGCGTTCATCCGCCTGAACAAGAGCCTCGTGGCATCGCTCACTGGCCTCATCTCCGCCCTGCGCTATAAGGCTGAGGAGTTTGGCAGTGCCATAAAGATGGGTCGCACGCAGCTGCAGGACGCTGTGCCCATGACCTTTGAGCAGGAGTTCAACGCCTACGCCGATAACCTTGAGGAGGAAATACTCAACCTCGAGCGCAACGTGAAGCTGCTGCACGAAATCAACATGGGCGGCACCGCCATCGGTACTGGCCTCAACGCTGTGCCAGGATTCGCCAAGCTGTGCGCCGCCAACCTCAGCCGCCTCACTGGTGAGAGCTTCGTGTCGTCGCCCGACCTCGTGGAGGCTACGCCCGACACAGGAGCCTACGTCAGCTATTCGTCAGCCCTGAAACGCCTCGCCGTTAAGGTGTCGAAGCTCTGCAACGACTTGCGCCTAATGGCTTCTGGCCCGCGTTGCGGCTTGCACGAAATCAACCTGCCCGCAATGGCTCCTGGCTCGAGCATCATGCCGGGCAAAGTTAATCCCGTCATACCGGAGGTTACCAACCAGACTTGCTTCAAGGTCATAGGCAACGACCTCACCGTTACCATCGCCGCTGAGGCTGGGCAGCTGGAGCTGAACGTCATGGAGCCTATCATCGTGGAGAGCATCTTCGAGAGCCAGACATGGCTTGCCAATGCCCTCGACACGCTCACCGAGAAGTGCATACTCGGCATCACCATCAACAAGGAGCACACCTACAACATGGTGAAGAACTCCATAGGCATCGTTACCGCCCTCAACCCGTACATCGGCTACAAGAACTCCACGGCATGCGCCAAGGAAGCCCTTGAGACCAACAAGTCGCTCTACGACGTGG
>CAZTUD010000005.1:0-34724 GCA_964616945.1 uncultured Prevotella sp.
CTCATAAAACTCATGTCGACACAACAGAAAGACAACGGGCAGATGCTTGCGCTGTCGCATTCCATTTCCGCCCTAAGCGATTGCTCCGTGGGCAGCAAGCTTCCAACTTTCACCGCCTACGACATCAATGGGAAGCTTGTGTCGTCGTCCGACCTAAGCTCCGGCACCGCCGTCGTTTGCGCCTGGGCTTCGTGGAGCTACAGCAGCACCGACATGCTCCGACAGTTGAAGAATGCGCTGAAAGACAAAAGCGGCGTGAAAGTGGTCGCAATATCCGTAGATGCGAGCAAACGCGACAGCGAGAGCAACATAAGGATGAGCCAAATTGAGTGGCCCGTGATATGCACGGGAGAAATGTTCGAGACAAAGCTTCTCTCACAGTTGGGCATGCTCACCATTCCCGACAACATTGTCGTGAAAAACGGGAAGATTATCGCCCGCGACCTTTCGGCAAAAGATTTGGCAGATAAAGTAAAATAAAAAAGGAAAACGATGCTCGTCAAAACCTACAGTGCGGCTGTCAACGGCCTTAACGTAACAACAGTAACCATAGAAGTAAGTCTCTCAAAAGGCATAATCTATCGCCTCACTGGTCTCGGCGACGAGGCCGTGCGCGAGGGGCGCGACCGCATTGTTGCCGCCATGCAAAACAACGGGCTTCGTTTTCCACATGCCGACATCACTGTCAACATGGCCCCAGCCGACCTCAAGAAAGAAGGCAGCAGCTTCGATCTGCCGCTTGCCATAGGCATCCTCGCCGCTGACGGGCAAATAAGCGACAATGCCCTAAGTCAATACATGATGGTTGGAGAACTTGGACTCGACGGCAAGCTGCAACCCGTAAAGGGAGTGCTGCCAATAGCCATCAAGGCTCGTGCCGAACACTACAAGGGGCTCATTGTGCCAAGACAGAACGTACGTGAGGCCGCCATTGTCAACAAGCTTGAAGTGTATGGCATGGACAATATGGTTGACGTTATCGCCTTTCTCACTGGACAAAAAAACTTCGAGCCAACGGTTGTTGACACGCGAAAGGAGTTTTACGAGCATCAGTATGCTTTCGACCTTGACTTCGCCGACGTTCGCGGCCAGGAAAACGTGAAGCGTGCCCTGGAGGTGGCGGCGGCAGGTGGCCACAACCTTATTATGATTGGACCGCCAGGGTCGGGCAAGAGCATGATGGCAAAGCGGTTGCCGTCGATACTGCCGCCTCTCACGCTCGCCGAAAGCTTGGAAACGACGCAAATCCATTCTGTGGCCGGAACTCTTGCCAAAGGCTCGTCGCTCATATCGCAACGCCCTTTCCGTGCTCCCCATCACACCATATCCGAAGCGGCTCTTGTGGGCGGGGGTGCCACACCGATGCCAGGAGAAATATCGCTTGCGCACAACGGCGTGCTCTTCTGCGATGAGCTGCCCGAGTTCAACAAGCACACGCTGGAAGTGTTGCGACAGCCATTGGAAGACAGGCAGATTACCATCAGCCGCGCCAAATACACCGTTACCTATCCTGCCTCGTTCATGTTCGTTGCCTCCATGAACCCTTGCCCATGCGGCTACTATGGCGACCCCACCCACCATTGCGTCTGCACTCCCGGGCAGATACAGCGTTACCTGAACAAGATTTCAGGTCCGCTGCTCGACCGTATCGACATACAGTGCGAAATTGCCGCCATACCCTTCAAGGAACTTTCGAAAGCACAACCCGGCGAACCATCAGCCAACATACGTGAGCGCGTAATTGCCGCCCGCGCCATTCAGACCGCCCGGTTCAAGGAATACAAATCTCAAACCTCAAACCTCAAATCTCAAACCTCCCCTGTCCACTGCAACGCACAGATGACCGAGCGCATGATACACCAATATGCCGAGCCCGACAACGCAAGCCTTGAGCTGCTTCGCCAGGCAATGGAAAAGTTGAGCCTTTCCGCCCGTGCCTACACCCGCATCCTCAAAGTTGCCCGCACCATCGCCGACCTCGCCGCATCCGAACGAGTGCAGATGCAGCACATCGCCGAGGCCATAGGCTACCGCCAACTCGACCGTGGCGATTGGGCAGAGAGAGGACTGTAGATTTATAAAAAGTTCACAAGTTTGTGGTTCACAAACTTGCGAACTTCGTTTTTTTACTTCTTAACTTTGCTTCCATAATGAAAACTGTTGGATAGGGAAATAATAGACGAGAACGATACTGGCGTAGTGCTTGCCAACTGCGTGTTTCAATGGTGAGACTTGTTTCATGCCTTTTTCGCAAAATGTTGAGGTGATAGCGGATATTCATGCCTGTCCGATAAACCGTCGGCTCAGGTTAAAAATAATTAAACAAGACGGAAAGCAATGCCAACGAACTACATTTTTTCATAAATTTGCCATTGAAAATAATAATGTAAGAAAGCGTGTATTTTTCAATAATCTAAAGGAACGGCATTATATGAACAAATTTACTCTTCTTTTGGCTACGTTCCTCACTGGCCTATTGTACGCCGTGGGGGGGTAGAAGCTTTTGCCCAAACGCAAGACGAGCGGACTGGTGACGTGTTCGCGAGCGCAAGCATAGATAGTTTGCCAAACACCAGCAATGGCATGCGCAGAGCCACGACCTACATTTCAAGCAGTTATGGCGATACCACTTACGTCAATGAAAATGGATTGCTTGGATATCTAAGGTATCAAATGAGTGATGGCAAACCTATGACATACTCATCAGGAGATAAAAAAGGGTTGACGGCTTATGCGGTTGATGACACTTACAATTCCAACTATAAAAGTGCCTATTTGGGCGAATATGTCGAAAAAAATGGCGCACGATGGTTTTTGAGCTGGCCAACGGATGCCACTGAAGGCAATCGGGTTGCAACCTTAATGAGCCTCACTAACGACTCTACTTCATTCGACGTTCCCGAAAAAGTTTACGTAAACGGCATTACCGACCCGCGCAACACAGGTACAACAAATGCAAACACCCTTTTCAACTACACATGCACATACATCGGCAAGCGGGCATTTACGAAAAAGGGTACTACGAAAGACTACACTGTCAATGGCGCGACCGTACACAATGCCAAGTCTTACACCATCACCGTCAATGGCAATGATTCGACTTATTATTATGTGCCAACAGAATTTGCCGATGACAACGAGTTGTATTGGAACGAGACTCTGAAGGAGGTGACGCTCCCTTCCACAATCAAAGAAATCGGGCAGGGTGCTTTTGACGGTTGCGTCAATTTGACTTCAATCAACTATATTCCACAAAGCGTCGAGAAAATCCAGTGGAACGCATTCCTCAACTGCATGAGCTTGGAGAAGCTTGAGTTCCAGGTTGACGAAGACGGCAATACCAAACTGACCCGCTTGCCCAAGGACATGCTTGCCAACTGCTTCAAGCTCAAGTCGCTCGACATACCAGAGGGCATAACGCAGATTGACAACTACGCCATACAAGACTGCATCGCCATGACAAGCATCCACCTTCCCAAAACGCTCACCACCATTGGCACGCATTTCCTTTGCAGGAGCAAGTCGCTGAAGACGCTTGTCGTTCCGGAAAACGTAACCAGCATAGCTGGCACTTTCTTGCATGGCTGCGAGTCTTTGCGCAACGTGTATCTCATGGGGCCAGCAAGCACGTTGGGAGCTACGAGCATTGACAAAAGTACAGGCGCAAGCGACCCAAACTTCAATTTCAACAAGAGCGCGTACATGAAATGGCCATACTGCGGACCAGTGCACGACTGCGTGTTTTGGGTCAATGAGGAGTATTGGAAAGAAGACTATTCAGGCACGGGCGGAGGCTATTCCACGAAAGGAGACGCCACCGTCACCGTGAGCTATGTCGAGGCAGACGGAGGAAGTGCCGTAGCGCACACCATGCCCAACCGTCCCTGGGCATGGCTTGACGGCGACCACAACATGGACGGCGAGATTGAGGGCACTGCCGGCAACAGCGACTATCAGGGGCGCAACAACCGCTACGCTTTCCTGAACAGCAAGGGCACGATGCAGAAAGGCCGCTGGCAAACAGCCATATTCTATGACGACACCGACATTTCCGACTTCGGGACCAACGCCGAATGGGCACGCTTCACCAGAGCCGAGAAAGAAGAAGGGAGCACCACAAGCAGCTATTACCTGTATTTCACCAAGCAGACAGCTACCACAATACCAGCGCAGATACCCGTCATGCTGTGGGTGGACACTGACCAATACTCCACGTCGACGGGGGCATACCAGTATTTCAAGAATCCCAAGCAGAGCACGAGCGGCGACGACTGGCTGCTGTTCTATGGCAGCTGGTATGAGGATTCGAAAGCACCAAAGCAGGTGTACAAATATACATCAACCCACAACTCAACAGAAGTTGTCGAAAATGAACGTGTGGCATTCTACGGCTCCGCAGCTCCGGCTCCACTGTTCGTCAACGACATCTACTACGTGTGGAGCAACAGCCAGCAGCACGGCAACTTCAAGGCCGTGTTCGACATAGACAAGGCCCCGAAAAACGGCACCGGGCTTTTCCACTGCTTCTGGCGCGTGCTGAAGAATGGAATACCCACAGCGGCACAGGCAAAGAGCGGATTCACAGGCGAATGGGACGACGACATCACCAGCATCGAAGAAATAAGCACGGAGAACCTTATAGAAGACAACGGCCGCATCTACGACCTCAGCGGCAGATGTGTGGGCGAGACTCTCGACAACCTGCCAAAAGGCATCTACATCAAGAATGGCAAGAAAATCATGAAACAATAAGGAGGCGGGAGGCACACCATGAAGAAAACGACATACCAATCGCCAATGACAGCGATGACGCAATATATCTTGAGCGACATGATTGTAACGTCTCCCCCATTTAAAGCTACGGGAGGCATCGGCACGGGAGGAACCTCTGACGACGGCACCTACAACCCTTATGATGGAACGGAAGACAGCCATGACGGAAACAATACTGGCTATATAGGCTGGGGTGGCGAGAGCGACTCCGGCGATGAGGTGGGAGCCAAGAAAAGCTTCTCCTTATGGGATGATTGATGGAAGAAACGGCAAAGACCAAATCGGCATGACACAACAAGAAACAAGCATCGGGCAAAAAGATGTGCTTCTCTATGGTGATGACCATCCGCAAGCACTATTGCTCCAAACCGTCGGGCTGCATGAGCGGGAGACTGTAGAATATGGGGCAAAACTGATTGCGGAGTTGACGCATGCCCCGTTCTTGATGGCTGCGGTTGACGTGAGCGGCTGGGAGAACGAGCACGTGGCATGGAACAAGGTCGAGGTTACAAGGCAAATGGCGGTGGGCAAGTGGACTGCTGAAGCCTTGAGCTACATACTTGACACATTGCTGCCCGAGCTGCACCACCAGTATGGCCAGCTGCCTGCCATCATCGGCGGCTACTCATTGGGTGGCCTGTTCTCACTTTGGACCGCGTCACTAACTGACCGCTTCACAGCCGTTGCCGCCGCCTCGCCATCGCTGTGGGTTCGCGGGTGGACGGCGTTCGCCGAGGCCAACCCTGTCCATGCGCAATTCGCCTATCTCAGCCTCGGCGACCAGGAAGAGCATACCAAGAACGCCACGTTTGCCCGCATCGGCGACTGCGTGCGGCACGAACATGAGCTGTTGCTGCGCCAACTTGGCCCTGACCACACCACGCTTGTGTGGGAGCAAGGCAACCATTTCACAGAAACCGACGCACGCCTGTCGCGTGCCTTTGCATGGTGTATTGAGAAAATAAATCCTAAAATAATCTGAATGTAATGGCTGGCAAGCAAAAAAACAAGTCAAAGGCTTTACTTCATTGTGCTTTTCTTTAAATTTGCCAACAGATATAAAAGGGAACATGTCAATAGACAAATTTAAATATTGGATAGACATAGCTAATTAAGACCTTGGCGTTGCCGAGCCAAATAGTATTGACCAAAAAGTAGAAGCCACAACCTCAATAGACTAAGTGTCATTTACCCGTTATTATCACGGCGCAACCACAATATCCGCAAGCGTACAACTGCGCGGCGTAGAGCAGCAATCTCAGCGGCGTAGAGAACATAGTCTTTGATTGGGCTTGGATGATTGCGGATATTCATAACGTAATTTTCGATGATGACAAAAAGACCCTTAAAAGTTGTGGGATTAAAATATTTCACTTATCTTTGCAAGTGCATTGACTAAGACAAAGCCTAATCCTTACAAATCTAAATGAAACGTGTATGCAGAAAAAATTACTCTTTGTAGGATTATTATCCATCTTTTCTGCCGTTGTTATGGCAGAACCCGTTTCGCAGTCTGAGGCCGTGGCGAAAGCCCGCAGTTTTTTCGCTTCGAAAGGCGTGCCTGTCACGATGAAGGCAAAAGTGTTTCGTGCCCCTGGCATGACGGCTACCACCGACTCCACTGCCCTTTATTATGTCATCAACGCTGGCAACGATAATGGCTACGCCATCATTGCTGGCGATGACCGTGCGCCGACGGTGCTCGGCTATTCCCTCTCGGGCACATTCTCTGAGGACAATATGCCCGACAACATGCGATGGTGGCTACAAGAATATGGCAGGCAGATACAGTACATACAGGAGCGAGACCTGCAACCTGTGGCGGAAGCAAGTGATGCAGCAACCACTGATCACGATGCCATCGACGTGATGCTGACGACCAAGTGGAACCAGTATGCCCCTTACAACAATGCTTGCCCACTGGACAATGGAACGCCATGCGTCACTGGTTGTACGGCTACGGCGATGGCGCAAGTGCTCTACTACCAGTACCAGCAACATCCCAACGAGATTGTGAAAGCCACACAGGCCGAGATACCTGCCTACACAACAAGTAGCAAAAAGATAAGCGTTGACTCCATTCCGCAAGGTTCTGCCATTGACTGGGCAAACATGCGCCCCACATACGGAAACAGTGCAACCGATGACCAAAAAGCGGCTGTGGCAAACCTGATGTTCTATTGTGGGGCATCAATTGGAATGAACTACACTTCAAGTAGCTCTGGAGGGTCTGTTTTAGGTGCTGCGGATGCCCTGAAAAAATACTTTGGTTTCTCAGAAAACTGTATGCGCATCACGCGAAGCATTTTTTCAGACAGCGTATGGGACGACATGCTCTACAACGAGCTTGCCAACAACCGTGTAGTGCTGTATGCAGGCTACAATGAAGATACAAGTTCAGGCCATGCCTTTGTCGTCAATGGCTATGCTGGCAGTGGCTACTACTATATCAACTGGGGTTGGGGAGGTCATTATGACGGCAAGTACCTACTTTCCGCCCTAACCCCTGGCTCTGGAGACTATAGTTACCATCACGAAATGATTATCGATGCCGAGCCAGAGGATGCCATAAGCAGCGTCTATGCCGCAGTAGTGGACGAAAACGGCATCGCCAATGGCTTCACCATGACCTTTACCTACGCTAAAAAGGCTGACCTGGCGGGCAAGACATCGTACCGTGTGAACCAATTTAGTGATGCAAAATGGTATGATTACGCAGACAAGGATAGAATCACTATGGTGGTGATTGACAAGTCATTCGCCGATGTGAAGCTGTCTTCTACATACCGCTGGTTCTCAGGGTTCTCAAATATGATAGCAATAGACGGCTTGGAGAACCTGAATACCTCTATGGTCAAGAATATGAGTTCTATGTTCTACGGTTGCTCTTCTTTGAAGAGTCTTGACCTGAGCCACTTCGACACACATAATGTCACGAATATGGGAAGTATGTTCAGTGGATGTTCCTCGCTGACGAGCCTTGATGTGAGTAACTTCAACACGGAGAATGTTATGCGTATGGGGTATATGTTCAATGGATGCTCCTCTTTGGCGAGCCTTGACTTGGGCAACTTCGACACAGGAAATGTAACGAGTATGGGGAGCATGTTCAGTGGATGCTCCTCCTTGGCGAGCCTTGACCTGGGCAACTTCAACACGCGAAATGTCACGAATATGGAAAATATGTTCAGTGAATGCTCCTCTTTGACAAGCCTTGCCTTGGGCAACTTCGACACGCGAAATGTCGCGGATATGGGAAGTATGTTCAACGGTTGCAGCTCTTTGACGAGCCTTGACATGGGCAGCTTCAACACACGAAATGTAACAGACATGTCTTGGATGTTCGCAAAATGCTCATCCTTGACGAGTCTTGACTTGGGCAACTTCGACACGCGAAATGTAATAAGCATGCAGGATATGTTCAACAACTGCTCCTCACTGAAAAGCCTAAACGTGAGCAGTTTCAACACAGAAAAAGTCATGAGCATGTCTTGGATGTTCGCAAAGTGCTCATCCTTGACTAACTTGGACTTGAGCAAGTTCAATACAGCGAACACAAAAACTTTTTATTGTATGTTTTACATGTGTTCTTCGCTGACAAGTCTCAACGTGAGTGGGTTCAATACGGAGAATGCCACGAACATGTCCTGGATGTTTGCCCAGTGTTCTTCATTGCCAAGTCTTGACATAAGCAACTTCAATACGAAGAACACTACGGACATTAGCTACATGCTCTACTACTGTTCCGCGCTGTCTGACCTAAATGTCGGTGGCAATGATTTTAGCAACGTGACAACAACCACTCAACCTTTCTTTGGAGTAGGTGAGAGAACCAAGCCTTGTCTGCTGAGAGTGAGCGACGACTTCGACACCACGGTGCTTGGAACAGTCTCAACAACAACGCCAAGCTATTACTACTGGCATCTTGGTTACTTTACCCTTGATGACACTGCCACTGGCATTGACAACCCAGTTATTAACGGTACAAACGGAGAGGGTGTGACATACTACAACCTCAATGGCGTATTAATAGGTGAACGCGTGACGCAACCAGGCATCTACATCCGCGTCAAGGGCAACAAGCGCCAAAAGGTGGTAGTAAGACCGTAACATGATTAAGTGAATAAGACATAGTAACATAGTAAACATAATTATCCCCAGGAATATGTATATTATGCTACTGTGTTACTATGTCTAAAGACAAATCCAGTTTATTCTGTCAAACCTACTGCTTTGTCTCAAAATAAATCTGTCAAGATCGTTGTGACTTTGGCTTTTTATTCTTAAATTTGCCAATAAAATAAATTGAATATGGCAAGAAGATACCCCATCGGCATACAAACATTCTCTGAAATTATCAATGACAATTATTTGTATATTGACAAAACTGCTTACGTCTATCAACTTACACATGATGACGGAAAGTATTTTTTCCTCAGCCGTCCGCGGCGTTTTGGCAAGTCGTTGCTGACATCCACCCTTCACAGCTATTTCGCTGGAGAGAAAGCACTGTTCAAGGGTCTTGCCATCGAAAGGCTGGAGAAGGACTGGACAAAATTTCCCGTGCTGCATT
This sequence comes from uncultured Prevotella sp., assembly GCA_964616945.1. Classification (GTDB taxonomy): domain Bacteria; phylum Bacteroidota; class Bacteroidia; order Bacteroidales; family Bacteroidaceae; genus Prevotella. Next base: position 9,347 of record CAZTUD010000005.1, read on the forward strand.
TCGACATGAGCGGCGCAAAGCACATGGAGAAAGAGCAATTGGAACGTTACTTGGATTTCATCTTGAAAGGACAAGAGGAAAAATATGGTGTAACAAATCCTCCGTCTGATGCCAACAATCGTTTGTCGAATCTCATAACAGTTGCCCATAGACAATATGGTCAGAAGGTAATAGTGCTTATTGACGAGTATGATGCGCCGCTGTTGGACGTTGTGCATGAGGATGACAACTTGAAAGTATTGAGGAATGTCATGCGCAACTTCTATAGTCCATTGAAGCTCAACGAGCCGAACCTACGTTTCGTGTTCCTCACTGGCATTACGAAGCTCTCACAGCTCAGCATATTCTCAGAGCTGAACAACATCATCAACATAAGCATGGATCCTGCCTATGCTGGCATCTGCGGTATAACGAAAGAGGAAGTGAAAGGGCAGATGGCTGAGGATGTAGATGTTCTCTCCAAGGCTTTAGCAAAAAGCAATGAAGAGACAATAGAGGCCCTGACACACTATTACGACGGCTACCACTTCGCATGGCCCTCACCCGACATATTCAACCCTTTCAGTCTGCTTAACGCATTCTCCAAGAAAAGAATAGAGGCATATTGGTTCTCCACAGGTACGCCTACCTATCTTATAGAAATGATGCGGAAGTTCGACTTCCTGCCCTCACAATTTGGACGAATGGAAGCGCAAGCCTCCGATTTTGACGCGCCGACGGAAACGATGACGACAATAACCCCTTTGCTTTATCAAAGCGGTTACCTGACAATTAAAGACAGTGACCCCGTCTTTGGCATCTACACCCTTGACATCCCCAATCGGGAAGTAGAGCTCGGGCTGATGAAGTCGTTTATTCCATACTACGTCATGCCAGACACATTGCGGGTGAACAACACCGCAGTAAGCATGGCGCGATTGCTCTACAAGGATGACATAGAAGGGCTGCTGAAACAACTACAGGCATTCCTTTCCACCGTTCCTTATACCGACAACACCAATTATGAGGGCCATTACCAGCAAGTGCTGCTCATAATCTTCAAGTTGCTTGGGGCATGGGGCGATGTGGAGGTACACACCCCACGTGGGCGCGTGGACATCGTTATGACGTTCTTGAAAAAGCTCTATATAATAGAGGTGAAGCTTGACAAGTCGGCACAGGCTGCTATGGCGCAAATCAACCTGAAAGATTATGCCGCCCGTTTCTCACAGTGCGGTCTGCCTGTGACAAAGGTCGCCGTCAACTTTGACAGCACGACGCGGAATATAAGCGATTGGGAAATACAAGAGGAGTAAGAATACAGATTGAGCGAAGTTGAATATGTCTATAAGAGGTATCTTACTTCGCAGCGTTCATCGTAGGTTGTGATTAGACAAAATAAAACACATAAAAAAGTTTTTTGACATAAAAGACATAGTAACAGAATAAACATAAGTACGTTCCATTGTCTTTATGTTTTTCTGTTACTTTGTCTTATTCCTACAGCCTTAACGCTATTCTTCTACCACATTAACAAAATATTTCCAAGGATATGCAGAGGCATAAGCCGAACGACTGCCAGATGGTATATAAAGGGTCACTTTACTATACATTGAGTTGTCAAAGGTAGGATAGAATAATTCGCCGTTTATTCCGTAAACATATGTTTTGTAAGGTTGTTTACTTTTACAATGTATAGCAGTCAGACTCGTACAACCTGCGAATACGCTGTATCCTATCTCCGTTACGCTATTAGGTATATTGATGGAAGTAAGGCCTGTACATCCATAGAATGCTTCGTCACCTATCTTCGTTAAGCCATCAGCTATATTGATGGCAGTCAGACCTGTACATCCCCTGAACCCAGTTAGGTACGTTAAACTATTAGGTAAGGTGACGGAAGTCAGACGTGTGCAGTTTTCAAACGCATCACCTCCTATCTCTGTTACGCTGTTAGGTATGTTTATGGAAGTTAGCCCTGTACAATCTTGGAAAGCACCATAGGATATTCTCCGTACTTCATAGGTGCTCCCTTTATACCTGATGGCTTTTACGATATTGGCATTACCTTTAAATCCCCCTTTGTCATATCCAGACACAACAAGGTGTCCTTCCTTGATAGTATATTTGATGTAGTCGAGATAAAAGTTCGCATCGTCAATGACAGAGAATATGCTGCCATTAGAAGTTTTCCCATCATTACCGACTTCCACAATGGCATTATTGCCATTCTCGTCATCAGACCCACATGCGCAAATACACAATGCGGCAAAGATGGCGAAAACAAGATTGGAAATGAAACCTTTATTCATCGTCTATGCAACTTCTGTCTTGATGAATTGAATATGCTTTGGCGTAGCATCATGGTGCTTCAACGTTATAGAAACGTCAACCTTTCGTGCCTGTTTCAGTGATTCACTGTCAATCGTGAAAAGGACTGAATCTTTGGCATTTGTATGGATCAACTCCGAGATGTAATCCAAATGTCTCTGTACGTCCCAGTTGTCTTTCATTCCAACACTAAGTGCCCATCCTCCTTGGTTGAGCAAATCCTCAAAGTCAGGGTAATCAATAAAAACATGTCCATCTTCTGAATGTTCCATAGTAAGATGTTTTTCGCCATATATGACACCCAAGTTCAGGCAGTTTTAAATCTTTGTTTTGCCACATAACAAAAAGTGTGGGTATCCACATTCTGTTCATCTGCTATCTGAGGCCTACCACAGCCTTGCTTGCTGACGAACAAAATGATACCCACGCAAAACGTATTGCTGTTACACCCGTAAGTGTGCGACGAAGGCTTAACAGCCTTCACGCACACAGCGGGGCATACATAAATCAGCATTCCCGTGGCATCAATTCCGCGTTGTCTTTGGCAAGCAACTGAATGTGGTAGTTTCAGATAGCCATTCGACAAAGCATCGTGTGACGCTTTTCCATTATGTAGTGTTGTCTCATTCACGCATCATGGTGCATGAAATTGATAACATTTGCAAAGCTAATCAATTTCTTTTAAAGGGACAACAAATTTGCCAATTTTTTCAAAAAAACTTTGACCTTGTTTAGTTGTATGCCTCTTTGCCTACTTCTTCAGACAGCATATCCATTATATAAATTGGACTTTGATAATAGAGGCCCGTTTTTTCGTTCTCCAGTTTCTCGAATGTGGAAGAATTGAACAGGCAATCCATTGCCTCCTCAAGACTTAAATGTTTGTCATCCATGAGCATCCCAATGACATCATGTGAAATGCCTTCAATGAGAAACTGTTTGTCACGTGCTCGCTTTTGCTCTTCTGTCATAATATAATTACTCCCATCTTATCTAAAAGAGTTAAAGCCTCTTCGGTACCAAAGAAATACTGAAATGTTGGCTTTACAAAGGATAATTCTTTTACCAAGGTTTCTATGGTTATAAGTTCTTGGGTAAAAAGCCTTATTTGAACGCCAACACGGTCATCTGCGATTGGGCCGTAAACAAGGTCGTAGTTGTGCGCTTGCGCCTTTGATTTGTTGCTTCGGTTAAGAAGTATAAAGCGCGCCCATCCTTCTGTATATGAATGGAATTGCAAAATATTGATGTTGGCCTTGTTTAAGGCGGAGTTGTCAAAAGCATATTCGGTTACAGTTGGTCGTCCAAATCCCTCTCTTTCTGTTACGGTCTTGGCCATTCGTTCTGCCTGCGACAAATCGTCACTTAGGTAGAAACCTTGTCCGAAATCCTTGCCTCTACGGCCTTTTTGAAGATTGACTTTGTCTATCGGCACATTAGAACCATGATAAAGGAGCTTCATACCAGTTGCCCTCCATTCCTTTTTGATATTGTTATCATGTCCTCGACGGCATCATCAATAGATTGTGTATGCTCAATGTCATAGAAGCGGATTAAGAAATCGAGAGCCTTGAAATGGCGCAAATAACCATAGGCCACCCTGTTGGTGAGCTTGAACCTGTCGGCAAAAGCGCCAATGCATGCCAAAAGGTATTCTGTTTTATAATTAAGTTCTTTCGACATATCTCCCTTTTTATTGCAAAAATAATTTTTTTTCTTGATTGTGCCAAATGAAAAAGTATATTTTTGTCTTTTTTGGCACATTATATTTTATAAAACGCGGCTTGTGGTTGGGTTGGCTTCCATGAACTGCTACTTTGGGGTGCTACACGCAAATGGTGACGCAAGTTTGTAATTTATTGATAATAAACTTGTTATAGGGACTGGGCAAAAACGGGTTGCTTGACAGCTTGTTTGTGGTTGCGATTGCGGCGTAAAGGCAATACAATTACGGCGTAAAGGGGCGGCGTTTACGACGCAATGGCCAGGCGAAAGCGGCGCGGGAGAGGCGTACTGACGAAGAAACAGACGGGAAAAATGGTTTTCACGTTCTGGAACACCTTGTGTTGAAGAGCGTTTTTATAAAGTTTTTTGACGCGCTGGCCTTTCGGCGCATCATGGCTCAAGCCTCGCGATACTGCTCCGTGGTGAGGCCGGTGAGCCTCTCGAAGAGGGAGCGAAACTCGTCCACGTTGGCATAACCAAGCATGAGGGCTATTTTGGTGTCGCTGTCGTGGTCGGCTATAATAAGTTGCTTTGCCAGCTCCACGCGGCGCAGCTGCGCATAGTCGGCGACTGTCTTGCCCGTCTCGTTGCGCACGAGGTCGCTGAGATATGCCGCCGACATGCCCATCTGTGCGTTAAAGCGGCAGGCCCCGCAGGGCATTCCCGCGCGGCGCACACGGCCACCCGTAAGGTAGTCGTCTATCGTGTGGGCAAAGCGGTCGAACTCGCCGGGGTCGGCATCGTGTCGCATGATGAACTGGCGGTGGTAGAAGCGCAGGCAATGGTTGAGCAGCAGCTCAATGCCGTTGGACAATATCGTGGCGCTGTATTCATCAACGCCGCGCCTCAGCTCGTGGGCAATGTCGCCTACGATGCGGTTTATCTCCCTAAGCTCGGCGGCCGAGGCGTGCAGGGCCTCGTCCTTGCGGTATTTGAAGAATGTGTAGCTGCCGATGTGCCGTCCAAGTGGCGTGCCCACCAACAGGCTTGGATGAAAGAGGAGAATATGACCCTTGCAAGCACCCGTTTCGCCGTGACGTATGTCAACAACCTTTGTGGGAGTGTTGAAAAGGATGGTGGCGGCAGTAAAGTCGCACGAACGCAGGCCATAGTCAAGGTTGCCACTTCTGTTTGTGTTGGCTGGGCAATCTACATTTTCCATTATCACGATGCAATAGCTGTCGGGGCGCACCTGGCTTTGGCTGCAAGACGCGCTCATGTCGATGACGCTCGCCAACGGGTGCAACGTCTTCTCGGCAAACAACTTATTGCATTGTGTTATGCTTTCCATATAAATTACGCACTTGCCAACTGCTTGCGGTATGCGCTCGGCGTGAGGCCAGTGCCGCGCTTGAAATAGCGGTTGAAGTGCTGGCTGTATTGAAAACCGAGGTTGAAGGCAATCTCGTTGACAGTTTTCTCTGTGCCTGCAAGCTGCTCCTTTGCCAGGTCCAAAATCTTGTTCTGTATGTGCTCCTGCGGCGTGAGGCCTGTCTCCTTCTTTACCATGTCGCCAAAGTAGTTGGGCGAGAGGAAGCAATTTTCGGCGAAATACTTCACCGACGGCAATCCCTTCAGCATGGCATTGCTGCCCTCGAAATATTTGTCGAGCAGTTCCTCGAAACGTTGCAGCACACCCTTGTTAGCCACCTTGCGCGTTATAAACTGGCGGTCGTAGAAGCGCATGCAGTAGTCGAGTAGCAGCTCTATGTTGCGGCAGATAATCTTGCGGCTGTGGCTGTCGGTGGGGTGCGACATCTCCTGGTCTATCTTCGCAAGGCAGTCCTTGAAAATCTCCTTCTCGTCGTCGCTCAGGTGCAACGCCTCGCGCGAAGAATAGCTGAAAAAGTTGTACTGCCTGATGTCCTTTCCGAGCGAAGTGCCGCGTATGAGGTCAGGATGGAAGAGAAGGCCCAAGGCCATCGGCTTGTAGTCGGGTGCAGGATTGAAGCTCACCACCTGCCCTGGGGCGAAGCTCGTAACCGTGCCCTCCTGATAATCGTAGGGCATACGGCCGTAGGTCATGTCGCCGCAATAGGTCTGCTTGAGCCACAGTGCATACACGCCATACTCAAACGTGTGCGGGGCGCGTGCGTTGGCAGGGTCAGTCTTCGACAAGTCCACCACAGCCACCAGCGGGTGCTTGGTCTCGAAACCCATCAGGCGGTTGTAGGTGTCGACGGAGTCAATCCTCACGATGTTGTTCTCTTCCATAGTCTCTTGTTTTTAAGGTAAAGCTTTACTTTTGTCGGTTGCAAAGTTACGAATAATTCCCGTCAAGCGCATTACACCATTTACTGATTTCTTCACCATTTTTACATCAACCACGCATTTTCGCGCCGCAAGAACATCACGTGACGGTCGTCGCAGAATTGCGTGACGGTCGTCATGGAATTGCGCGACGGTCGTCACGCAATTCCATGACGACCGTCACGCAATGTAATTAAAGCGGCAAAAAGTTACGATTTTGAAGAAAAAAGCGTAACTTTGCACACAAAATGAAGAAGCAAAACATCGGGTACACCATATTCAAGCGGTACGTGCGGTTGGTCAACAACACCTTGCTGCTGCGTCGCCGGTACGTCATTGGGCGGGAGAACATTCCGTCTGATGGTCGTTGTCTCATTGCCAGCAATCACGAGAACGGCGCAATGGACACGCTGAACATGATTTTCGAGCTGCCTGACGACATAGTGCCAGGCTCTATGGCCCGCGGCAACATGTTCGGCCTGCACCCCATTGCCACCCGCTTCCTGACATGGCTCGGCATAATACCCGCCTACCGCCTCGCCTTCGACGGCGCAGAGACGCTGGACAAGAACATGTTCTCCTTTCACGAGGTCGCGCAGAAAGTGAACAGCGGCGTGCCGGTGATAGTATTTCCCAGTGCCGGCCACTCGCAGGGGCACTATCTATTGCCTTTCACCACTGGCATCGTAAGGATGGGCTTCAACTGCCTCGAAGAGGACGGCTGGCGGCACGACGTGAAGATTGTGCCGACGGCGGTGGCCTACAGCAGCTACACCAAGTTGCGTGCCGAGTTCCTGTGGATAATCGGCAAGCCCATCTCGTTGCTTCCTTACAAGGACGAATATCAAGAGCATCCGTTCAGGGTGATGAGAGCTGTGCGCGACAGTCTGCACGCCTCGGTCGAGGCGATGATGCTCGACGAGGGCAAAGACCACTATGAAGAAGTGGACTTCTTGCGACGGTCGCAATACTTCAATCCAACTTCTGCAGGAAAGACATTGCCCGACCGCCTCGACACCGACCGCCAATTTGTGGAGCTACTGCGCACAAGCGACAACTTCGAGGACATCATGCTCTACACCAAGCACCTGATAGGCAAGGAAAAGGCGTGCGGCATCAGCGACGACTCTTTTGCGCACAAGGGCGCAGGAGTGGTGTGGCGCATACTCCTATTGCTGCTTTTCCTTCCCATTGGCATTGCTTCGCTGTGGCCCCACGCCCTGTGCTACAGCCTGCCACCATTGCTCATCAAGGAGGACAAAATGTTCATCGCCTCCTACCGCTTTGTCATATCCGTGGTCTTCCTATATCCCATCGCCGCATTGCTGACGATGGCCGTCGGAGCCGCACTGCACCTGTGGCTTGCGGCCTTGGTGTGGATATTGCTGTGGCTGCCGACAGGCGTAGCGGGAACTTACTACTACCGAACCCTCCGCACCACCATACGGCTACTGCGCCGCCTTACTCACCCGCAGTCGGCAAAACCAATCTACAGGCTCAGGTGCAAGATTAAGGGCATGCTCTCCACTTTCAGGACGAGCGAAAACTCCAGGAAGCGCGACATTTCAGCTTAAACCATTTGGGACACAATGACCAATCCATCATCACCTCTATCATATCTGACGCAGACATGCCGCCTGCGCCGCAACGTGCTCACCGGCGAGCTGCTCTACGCACCTGCCCCTAATGCCTCAACCACCAATTCTAAAATCGACTGGTTGCCTCTGTCGAAAGAGGGGCGCAACACCATCCTGCTCACGGCGCAAGACAACGGCATCGCCCTGACCGACGAGATGCTCGACCGCTTTGCCCATTCCACGCTCATTGAAAAATGGAACCCGGCACAGGAATGGCTCGACTCACTGCCCGAATGGGACGGCAGCGACCATGTCGCCGACCTTTCGCAGCGCATCGTCACGAGCAACCCCGACTGGGGCAGCCGCTTCCACAAGTGGATGTTGCAGATGGTGGCGCAATGGACAGGACACGACGTGCCGCAAAGGGATGTCATCGTGCCTGTGCTCGTGGGGCAATGGGGCTTTGGCAAGACATCGTTCTGCAACCTAATCCTGCCACCCACCCTGCGCCAATACTACACCGACAAAATAAAGTTAAGCTCTTCAGCCGAAGTATATGAGCTGATAACCACCAACCTGCTTGTCAACATAGACGAGTTCTATCAGGATAACTCCAATTGCCTGTCCCTTGTGCGCTATCTATTCTCCCGCTCAACTCCCGTCTTCCGCCGCCCCTACGGCATCACGGAGGAACCACGTCGGAAATACGCCGCCTTCATTGCCACAACCGGCAACATGCACCCAATGACTGATGCGGCGGGAGCAGCACACTTGGTGTGTGTGGAGGTGGGTCACAAAATAGACTTACAAACACCCATCCCATACGCACAGCTTTATGCACAGTTGCGCGACGAGCTAAAAACCTCCACATCCTTGAAAGGGGATAGGGGAGGGGCTTCCTATCTGCTCACCGACGAGGAGCGCGAAAGCATGGCGATACAGAACTCGCCTTTCCAAGAAGCAGACAATCTCGTGAAGATGGTGCGAATGCTGTATGCCAACCCGCCGCGTGGGCAAAAAGCGAAAGCCATCAGCCTCGACGCAATCATCGACCGCATGATGCAGGAATATCCCTACTGGACACCCGGCGAGCATGTCAACCAAGACGTGGGCTTCGCCCTTCAGGAGGCGGGCTTCACGCGCAGCCGCATCCACGGGCGCTCATGCTACCGCATTGTGCCACGCGACCCGCGCCGCCTCGACTTCGTCGAAGAGCAACCAGAGGACAAGAAGAAAGACGACTTCGCCAACAATCCGTTGGCGAGAGCACTACTGGCAGGGTTAGGAGGCCTTACCCCAACCCTCTCCAAAGGAGAGGGAGAATGATGCGTCACAAGAACTCACATAAGGTAATCATAAATCTCAATGCTCAAATCTCAAACCTCAAATAACGCTCTCACTCCCATGATGCGGCAGTTCTTCTCCATGAAGGCGAAGCACCCTGACGCACTGCTGCTCTTCCGCTGCGGCGACTTCTACGAGACCTACTGCGACGATGCGGTTGAGGCGGCAAAGATACTCGGCATAACGCTCACGCGGCGCAACAACGGCGCGTCGGCGGGGGCTGAGATGGCGGGCTTTCCCCACCATGCCCTCGACACGTATCTGCCAAAGCTGATACGTGCGGGCAAGCGTGTCGCCATCTGCGACCAGCTCGAAGACCCCAAGAAGAAACGCGCCATGATGAAAGGCAAGAAGGGGCTTTCGGAAATGGACAAAATGGTGAAGCGCGGCATAACGGAGCTTGTAACGCCAGGCGTGGCAATGAGCGACAACGTGCTGAACTACAAGGAGAACAACTTCCTTGCCGCCGTGCATTTCGGCAAAATAGCCTGTGGCATCAGCTTCCTCGACATTTCAACGGGCGAATTTCTTACTGGCCAGGGCAACTTCGACTACGTGGAAAAACTCATAGGCAACTTCTCGCCAAAGGAGGTGCTCTACGACAAGACACGCAAAAAGGAGTTTGAGCAGCATTTCGGCACCAAGCTTACGGTCTTTGAGCTTGACGACTGGGTGTTCACAGAGCAGAACGCACGACAGAAGCTGCTAAGGCATTTCGGCACCAAGTCGCTGAAAGGCTTTGGCGTGGAGCATCTGAAAGACGGCATCATAGCCTCCGGGGCGATAATGCAATATCTCGAACTTACGCAGCACACCAGCATCGGCCACATAACATCGCTCAAACGCTTGGAGGAAGAGAAATACGTGAGGCTCGACAAGTTCACCATACGCTCGCTTGAGCTTCTGCAGCCCATGCAGGAGGACGGCAAGTCGCTTTTAGACATCATCGACCGCACCGTAACGCCGATGGGCGGGCGTATGCTGAGGCGGTGGATAGTTTTCCCGCTGAAAGACGTGAAGCAGATTGACGACCGTCTCGATGTGGTGGAGTATTTCTTCAAGGCACCAGAGTTCAGGCAGATTATAGACGAGCAACTGCACAGGGTAGGGGATTTGGAAAGAATTATCTCCAAGGTTGCCGTAGGGCGCGTCTCACCGCGCGAGGTTGTGCAGCTGAAGAATGCGCTCATGGCCGTGCAGCCTATAAAATCGGCTTGCCTCTACGCAAGCAACGATAGCTTGAAACGTCTCGGCGAGCAGATGAACCTTTGCGAGAGCCTGCGCGACCGCATAGAAAAGGAAATACAGCCCGACCCGCCAATGCTCGTCTCGAAAGGCGGTGTGATTGCCGATGGCTACAACAAGGAGCTCGACGAGCTGCGCTCAATATCTCGTGGCGGAAAGGAGTATCTACTTGAGATGCAACAGCGCGAGACAGAGAAGACAGGCATCTCGTCGTTGAAAGTGGGCTACAACAACGTGTTCGGCTACTACCTTGAGGTGCGCAACACGTTCAAGGACAAAGTGCCTGGAGACTGGATAAGGAAGCAAACACTTGCACAGGCCGAACGCTACATAACGCCAGAGCTGAAAGAATATGAGGAGAAAATACTTGGTGCCGACGAGAAAATACTTGAGCTTGAGGCGCAGCTCTTCTCTGAGCTTATCGTGGCCATGCAGGAGTTCATACCGCAGATACAAATCAATGCCAACGTATTGGCGCAAATCGACTGCCTGTTGTCGTTTGCCAAAGTCTCTGAGGACAACTTGTATGTCCGCCCGACAGTTGACGACACCACTGTCTTAGACATCCACCAGGGCCGCCACGCTGTAATAGAGACGCAGATGCCGCTTGGCGAACGTTATGTGCCCAACGACGTTTACCTTGACACCGAGAAGCAGCAAATAATGATGATTACCGGCCCCAACATGGCAGGTAAGTCGGCATTGCTAAGGCAGACGGCACTCATTGTGCTGCTTGCGCAGATTGGCTGCTTCGTGCCTGCCGAAAGCGCAAGGATTGGGCTTGTTGACAAGATTTTCACACGTGTTGGCGCAAGCGACAATCTTTCGCTCGGCGAAAGCACGTTCATGGTGGAAATGACCGAAGCGGCCGATATATTAAACAATGTGTCGCCACATTCGCTCGTGCTCTTTGATGAGCTTGGTCGCGGCACCAGCACCTACGACGGCATAAGCATCGCGTGGGCCATAGTGGAATACCTGCACGAACACAAGGGAGCGCAAGCACGCACCCTCTTCGCCACCCACTATCATGAGCTAAACGAGATGGAGAAGCATTTCCCGCGAATAAAGAATTATAACGTGGCGGTGAAGGAAGTTGACAACAAGGTCATCTTCCTGCGAAAGCTCATGCCCGGAGGAAGCGAGCATTCGTTCGGCATCCATGTTGCCGAAATAGCCGGTATGCCGCGCAGCATTGTCAGGCGTGCCAATGAGGTGCTGAAACAGCTTGAGGCCGACAACGCCAAGGTGGGCAGCGCGGGGAAGCCAAAGGTGGAGAACATCGGCAAGGACCGCGACGGCGTACAGTTGAGCATCTTCCAGCTCGACGACCCAGTTTTAAAGCAAGTGCGCGACGAGATACTCGGCCTCGACATCAACAATCTCACTCCCGTAGATGCCCTCAACAAGCTCAACGAGATAAAGAAGATTGTTACGGGAAGAAGCAGTTGACCTGCTCCAAGTCAAAAGAAAAACATATTTTTTTCACTTTTTCGGTAAAACGCTTGACAGATTAAAATATTTTGCTTTACTTTGCAAATGAGTTCGGGGCGAAGCCGCATGCGGCATAGCCGATAAGGACTCATATAACTTAAAAAGAGCGTTTGACTCATTATCCAACATTGAATCTGGACAATTCAATCTTACAAGGGTAATAAGCAAGGCCGCTCACGCATGGGATTATTGCGCCCTGTTGACAGGGTTCGATATACCTCAATGCGTGGGCTTTTGCAGTTACCATTTGTAAGAGGCAGTCCAGAGCCCAATGTTGTGGTGAAGCAAAAGTTCACGCTTTTTGCGTATATTGACCAGTCATTACTTATTTTAGCATGCTTACTTTCACAGAAATCAAAAAGAAGCTGAAAAGCAACACCGAGAGCTTGCCATCTATCAAGCTTGCCCTTGTCGGCGACACTGCAACACAACTGCTTGCCACAGCAATTAAAGGCATGGGCGTTGAGCGCGGTTACTACATCAACCTTTTTGAGGCTGAATACAATCAAGTAGAGCAACAGTTCATGGATCCGTCGAGCGACTTGTATCAGTTTGATGCTGAGTTCATAATCGTATTCCAATCGACACACAAGCTTGGAGAAAGGCACAGCTTCCTTGACACAGAAAGACAAACCGTTCTTGCTGACGAACGCCTTACTTTCATAGAATCGATTGCCGCAAATCCCACGTTGAACGGAAAGAAAATCATATGCTTCAACTATTCCGAAATTGACGATACGGTATTTGGCAACTATGCCAACAAAGTGCAGTCGTCTTTCTCCTATCAGGTACGCAAGCTGAACTACGAATTGATGAACCTCGCACGACGTTACCCGAATTTCTTTGTATGCGACATTGCCAGCCTACAAAACAAGTTTGGCCGCGACTTCATGTTCTCTCCAAACATATATGTTTCCACCGAGATGGTTCTCAGCGTTGATGCGCTGCCGTATGTCGCCTCACGCATCATGGACATAGTCTGTGCCGTGAAAGGACAATTCAAGAAATGTCTTGTCCTTGACCTTGACAACACGCTGTGGGGTGGTGTCATAGGCGACGATGGACTTGAGGGCATACAGCTCGGCCACGGCCTTGGCATTGGCAAGGCATTCACCGAATTTCAGATGTGGATAAAGAAGCTAAGGCAAAGGGGCATTATTATCTGTGTTGCATCGAAGAACAATGAGGAAACAGCCAAGGAGCCTTTCTTGAAACATCCCGACATGGTGCTCAAGCTTGACGACATTGCTGTCTTTCAGGCAAACTGGGAAACAAAGGTAGATAATATCCGCACCATACAAAGCTTTCTGAATATTAGCTTCGACTCCATGGTGTTTCTCGACGACAATCCTTTCGAAAGGAATATGGTCAGGGAAAACATACCAGGCATCTGCGTGCCAGAGCTTCCGAAAGACCCTGGCGAATATCTTGAATATCTGTATTCACTTAATCTCTTTGAGACAGCCAACTACAGCAGTGCCGACAAGGACCGCACAAGGCAATACCAGACAGAGGCTAAACGCGTATCCTTGAAAAAGACCTTCAACAACGAAGCCGACTTCCTGAAGTCGCTCAACATGGTTTCCACTGTCAGCGGGTTCACAAAGTTCAACACGCCGCGCGTGGCGCAACTCTCACAACGCAGCAACCAGTTCAACCTGAGAACTGTGCGCTACACAGAGGCAGACATCACGGCGATGGCCGACGACGACAACACCATCGCACTAAGCTTCACACTTGAAGACAAGTTCGGCGACAACGGGCTTATTGCCGTCGTGATTATGAAAGAGCAGGACAAGGAAACCCTCTTTGTTGACACGTGGTTCATGAGTTGCCGAGTGCTGAAGCGCGGAATGGAGAACTTCACTCTCAACACAATGGTTGATGCCGCAAGAGCCAAAGGCTATAAGAAGATTATTGGAGAATACCGCCCTACGCTCAAGAACAAGATGGTGAAAGACCATTATGCCACGCTTGGATTTACGAAAACAAGCGAGGACAAAGATGGCAATACACTCTATGAACTAAGTTTGGAGAATTACCAGCCTCGTGAATGTTACATTGACAAAAAAGGAAATATAAACAATGAAAAGAAAAGAAGTATTTGAGAAGCTTGACGAAATTTTCAACGACGTGCTTGACCCGGAGGATGAGATAAACTTGGATGAGGACTCGTGCGCCGACGACATCGACGAGTGGGATTCTCTCAGCCACATACAGCTTGTGGTAGCAGTGGAAAAGGCGTTCGGCATAAAGTTCACGTCAAAGGAAATAATGGGTTGGCAGAAAGTAGGCGAGATGGTGGATTCCATCATGGCAAAAACCAATTAAAGACAACAAGATAGATGCTCGTAAATTCTTTTGTCTTCTGGATTTTCTTTGCAGTTGTCCTTCTGCCTTATTTCACAATATTCACAAAGAATGCAAGGTGGCAAAACATTTGGCTGCTTGTCGCTTCCTACTTCTTATATGGATGGGCCGACTGGAAAATGCTGCCTCTGTTGGCTGTGGTGACGGCTATCTACTATGCGTTGGGGCTTTGCATTGCAAGCAACAACAAGCAGAACCCGAAAAAAGCCTCATGGCTTACGACTTTCGGCGTGGTTCTTGGCATTGGTGTGCTTGTCTATTTCAAGTACCTCGGCTTCTTCATAGAAGAGTTCGAACGGCTGTTCGAAAGCTTCGGGCTTCAGACTAACCACAGCTCGTTCAAGATTATAATGCCTGTTGGCATAAGCTTCTTTACGTTCAAACTGATGAGCTATGTCATTGAGGTGCATCGCGAGAACATTGAGCCGACAAGAGACCTCATAGCCTTTGCCACGTTCGTAGCCTTCTTCCCTACAATTTTGTCTGGCCCTATCGACCGCCCGAACATGTTTCTGCCTCAACTGACGAAAAGCCGACATCCCGCTTGGGGGCAAGTGAGCGAGGGGCTCAAGCGCATTCTTTGGGGAATGTTCACCAAAATGTGTGTTGCCGACATCCTTACGGCATACACCGACTCCGTGTTTGACAATATTCCACAGCACAACGCCACTTCCATAATTTTTGCGACCATACTGTACACCCTACAGATGTACGCCGACTTCAGTGGATATTCTAACATGGCGATTGGTGTGGCACAAATAATGGGACTAAAAATCGCCGAGAACTTCAATCGACCGTTCTTCGCACAAAATCTTGCAGAATTGTGGCGAAGATGGCACATTTCACTCACCACATGGCTCACCGACTACGTGTTCATGCCTTTGAACATAAAGTTCAGGAACATGGGCAAGACTGGGCTTTACCTCGCCACACTAATCAACCTCGTCCTCATTGGCGCATGGCACGGTGCCAACTGGACATACATGCTGTTCGGAGCCTACCACGGCATTCTCCTAATCCTTATAATGATGATGGAGAAAAGTCGCAAGCAATGGGAGAAGAAGTACAAATTGAAGAAGTCAGAATGGTATAAATGGAGCCGGCGCCTGCTGTGCTTCTGCTTTTGGGCGTTCGGACAGATGATTTTCAGGAGCAATTCATTGGGAGACGTATGGACTACGCTTTCGCAAATAGGCAATGGCTTCGGACCTTTGTTTCTGCTTGCGCCACAAGTGTTCACAACAGGACTAATCTCATCAGCCATCATGCTTTGGAAAGACTATCTTGACGAATACAAGAGCAAACTGCATTTCCTGCATTCTAACAAAACTTATGTCCGAATTGTATCAATAGCCGTCATGGCTTGTTATATAGTCCTCTTTGGCGCGCTTGAGGGCAAGACCTTTATCTATTTCCAATTCTAAGCTATGAAAAAGTTTGCGGAAAAACTTCTTGTTGTAGTGTTGCTTATTGGCGGCATCGACATGCTGGCTGGATTTGTTGGCGGCAAAATGGTTAGGGATATGCCAGAAACCAGTGCCTACATATCGAAAACCACCTATTCTCTCTTGAAGAAGAAGGCGAACATTGTTATCCTTGGAGCCTCCAAGGCGAAGCATGGGTACAACCCATTCTTGCTTGAAGACAGTCTGGGGCTGGATTGCTATAACGCTGCCGAAGACGGTTGCGACATGATGTATTATAACATGATGCTTAGCGGCTTCCTCTCACGCTGCAACCCGAAGATTGTTATCATTGACATGGCACCGCTCTCCTTGATGAACACTCCAAGCATACAAGGTGGAAAATTTCTGTACGGGCTGTCGGCTGTCGTGGACTCTTTCTACAACGAGAACCTGTCGTGGGGCGAGAGAATGAAGTTGAAGTCGGCACTATATCGATTCAACGGCTTCTATGGCCAAATGGCAAGCAACGTGCTAAGCAAGAATTTGCCAAACAAGGGTTACACTCCAATAACAGGGTTTTATAAGGAAGGCAAAATCATGAAGGACACAGTGTTCACTCCAAATGAAAGGGAAATTGAATACATGGATGATGTCGTGGCAAAGTGCAAAAGGAGAAAGGTACGGCTCATAATGTGCGTGTCGCCGTCCTACCATTTCAACCCGCTGTTCAACGATTACCTGCAAGGATATTGCAAACAGCACAAGGTGGAATTCTTCAATCTGGCAACCGACAAGAAGTTCATCCATCCCACGCTGTTCAAGGATGCTGACCACCTAAACACCGAAGGCTCCAGACTGTTCACACTGGAGCTTATCAGGCGCATCAAGACATCGAAAATATATTCACCATAAAGCCCCGCCTCTGCGTAATGCAGAAGCGGGGCTTTTATGGTTACAATCCCTTTTGAAAAGGATTAAAGAGAATGCTTATGCCTTTGCAGGCGCAGCGGCAGCGTCCTTGGTGTGGTCAATCTTGTGGCCAAGCACGAGGTAAGCCACGGGCGAGGCAATGAAGATTGTGCAGAGCGAACCAACCACCACACCGATAATCATTGCAAACGCGAACGAGCGTATGGAGGCTCCGCCAAGGATGAAGATGGCGAGAAGCACAATCAATGTCGAGAACGACGTGTTGATGGTACGTGCCAAGGTCTCGTTGATGGAGTCATTGAAAATCTTCTGTTTGTCCTCCTTCGGATGCAGGCGCAAGTTCTCACGAATACGGTCGAACACCACCACCGTATCGTTGATGTCGTAGCCGATTACCGTCAGAATGGCTCCTATGAACGTCTGGTCAATCTCAAGCGAGAAGCCTATCCAACCGTAGCATAATGAGAATATGCCGACCACGACGACAGTGTTAACGGCAAGTGACACGAGCGAACCAACGGAGAAGCCCACATTGCGGAAGCGCAGCAGGATGTAGAGGAAGATGCAGAACAGGGCCAAGCCCACGCTTATGAATGCGTTCCTCGTGATGTCCTTTGCCACCGACGGGCCTACTTTCGACGAAGTGATGATTGAACCGCCCTCGCGGATGTCCGGGTTCTTGAATGCGTCCACACTTGCCTGGCTCACGAAGCCACCCTTCTTGAGGGCGTTGTAAAGCACTGTCTCGGCCTTGTCGTCCTCGGTCGGGTCGTTGCTGTCGATGTTGTAGTTGGTTGACACGCGGATGGTCTTGCCATCGGTACCGATGGCGATGACCGTAGTTGTAGCTGGCCGGCCAGCATCCGGGCCAATAGTGTTGACGAATGCATTGCTCAGCACCTGACGCACGTCCTCAACAGGCACCGACTTGTCGAGCGTAACCACATAGTTGCGACCTCCTGTGAAGTCGATGCTTCGGCTCAGGCCGCGTACGGCGAAGCTCACGATGCAGATAGCAATGGCGATGCCGTAGATAGTGAAGCTCTTCTTGTACATTGACATGAAGCGGAAGTGAGTGCCCTGCATCATGCCTTTCGAAATCTTGGTGTCGAACTTCAGGTGCATCCAATGGCCGTGGTTGAGCTTGTACTCATAGAGCAGGCGTGTGAGGAACACAGCCGAGAAGAACGAACAGACAATGCCTATAATCCAGGTCGTGGCGAAGCCGCGGATAGGGCCAGTACCGACAACAAGCAGGATGATGCCTGTTATCAACGATGTGAGGTTGGAGTCGAAGATAGCCGAGAAAGCGTTAGAGTAGCCCTCTTGTATGGCTTTCCTCATGTCCTTGCCCATGCGCAGTTCCTCCTTGATGCGCTCATAGATAAGCACGTTGGCATCAACTGCGGTACCAAGTGAGAGCACCATACCGGCGATACCACTCATAGTCAGAGCCGCCTGGAATGACGTCAATATGCCGAGCGTGAAGAACACGTTGATGAGCAATGCGCCAATGGCAATGGAGCCGGGTATGATGTTGTAGATGATGAGCATATAGACTATCAGCAGTATGAACGCCACGATGAACGAGATGATACCCTGCTGGATTGACTGTGCGCCGAGCGTAGGACCAACCACTTCCTCCTGCACGATGTGTGCAGGGGCGGGCATACGGCCAGACTTCAGGGTGTTGGCCAGATCCTTGGTGTCCTGGATGGTGAAGTTGCCACTGATGGAGCTTTGTCCACCGCTGATTTCGCCGTTCACGCGCGGAGCCGAATAAACAACGCCGTCGAGCACGATGGCGATGGCCTTGCCCACGTTTGCCTTGGTGAGCTCTGCCCAGCGACGCGCACCCTCCGAGTTCATGGTCATGCTCACCTCCGGCTGGCCGCTGAGCTGGTTGAACTCGTCCTTGGCATCGGTAACCACATCGCCCTCAAGCGGAGCACGGCCATTGGTCGTGGTAACCTTCAAGGCGTGCAGCTCGAATATGTTCTTTGCCTGTATGCCGTCGGCGGGCTTCGCGCTCCAGAGGAGCTTGAGGTCGGACGGCAGCACCTGCTTTGCCAACTGGCTGTAGATAATCTTGTTGATGGCGGCAGTGTCGCGCACGCTTGCGTAGCCGCAAACGCTCAGGCCCTGGCCCGTGAGCTGCAGCATCGATAGCAGCGGGTGCTGCTTCTTTGCCTCGGCGAGCTGCTCGTCGGAAGTGGTCTTTATATCCTTCTTCTTGTCCTGCCCCTTGAGCTGGAACTTTGGCTTGGCGTTCTTGGCAGCCTTCACGGCCTTCTCGGCCTCAGCCTTTGCCGAAGCCGCACTGTCCTTGACGGCTGTAGTGTCCTTTGCCGAAGTGTTGGCGTCGTTGCCCTCGTTGGCGAGACGCTGGTCGAGCTGCTGCAGATAGGGAGCCACCTCGTCGGCGTTGTAGGTCTCCCAGAACTCGAGGTTGGCGCTTCCCTGCAAGAGCTTGCGCATACGCTCAGGCTCACGGATGCCGGGCATCTCAACCGAGATGCGTCCCTCCGCGCCCTGCACTTTCTGGATGTTGGGTTGCACCACACCAAACTGGTCGATACGCGTGCGGACAACGTTGAACGAGTTATCGATGGCGTCGCTCACTGCCGAGCGCAAAGCCTTCTCCACCTCTGCGTCACTGCTTGTAGGCGACACCTTGCCCTGAAGCTGCTGCGTGGCGAACACCTCGGCAAGCTTATGGCCAGGGGCGTTCTTGTGATAAGCGTCAATGAAGAGCGAGATGAAGTCGCCCTGCGTAGCCTGCTGCTCCTGGCGAGCCTCAGCCATCGACTTGGTGAAAGCGACATCGGTCTTGTGGTCGGCAAGGTTCTCTACGACATCGGGCACTGAGATTTCAAGAATGACATTCATACCGCCCTTGAGGTCCA
Organism: uncultured Prevotella sp.; assembly: GCA_964616945.1. Lineage (GTDB taxonomy): Bacteria > Bacteroidota > Bacteroidia > Bacteroidales > Bacteroidaceae > Prevotella. Next base: position 28,904 of record CAZTUD010000005.1, read on the forward strand.
GGCCCAGACCAATCTGCGTCTCCAAGCACTTCTGATAGCTGTAGATGCCCAGATACTTCACAGAATCCTTGTAATCCTGCTGCGCAATGGGATCCTTCAGCTTTGCCGCCTGTTTGTCGTAATAGCTTGTGGCAACAGGAAACGACAAATAGAAGAGGCTCACGAGCGTCAGTAGGACGGCTGTCGTGATAACAATTCCTTTGTTTTGCATTTTGTTTTGGTTATTTTATTTATTGTTTTTGTTTCTATAGCCCAAATGCGTATAATATGTGCAAAGTTACTGCTTTTTTATTATCTTACGGAAAAAAAACATCATTTTTTCAATTCCAACCAGCAAATGATTGGATAGTGGTCGGAATTTTTTATGCTGTCATCCACTTTGCAGGCATACGGTGTGAAGTCGTCGGAGCAAAAAATGTTATCAATCCTCACGTACATGCCCGACACATGGTAGCTCACGCCCGGGCCGTTGCCGGTGGCGACGTAGCAGTCGGTAAGCCCTTTGCCGATGGTGCGGTGGGCGTATGAGATGGGTGAGTCGTTGAAGTCGCCACACACTATCATTGGCGTGCCGCTATGGTAGGCTATGAAACGTGCCACTGCGTCGGCCTCGGCTGCCCTTTTCTTCGTTTGCCTGCCGAGGTGCGAGACGAGCCACTTTGAGGTCCGCGTGGCGGCTTTCTTGCCCAGCTTTCCCTTCACGAGAGCCTTGAAGCTGTCCTTTTCCTCCACGCTCAGACCAGTGGTCTCAAGGTGGTTGTTCACCACAATCACGTCGCGCCCCCTCACCCGCAGCTTGAACGCTGCGCTCAGATTTCCTTTCGACGCATAGTGTATGCGCAGGTGCGAGAGTATGGGGTATTTGCTAAACACTGTCAGGCAGTCGCTGGAATGCCGCAGCGTGTCCTTGTACTGATATACAGGCCCGAGGATAGAGTCCACTTGCACTGAGCCCACCTCATTCTCCAACGACTCCTGCAGGCACACTATGTCGGCATTCTGCCCTTTTATATATTCCAGTATGGCGTTCGGCTTGTCGCGGTCCTCCCACCCGGCATAATACCACACGTTGTACGACATCACCTTTATGCAACCCTCGGGCGGGTCGTGGGGAATGTTGAGCGGCATGTAGCGGCGTACGGGGCCGTAGCACACCACGAAGCCGAGCAACGGGATGACCACATAGCGCGGCTTCACTATCACCCAAAGCACAATGAAGCAAAAGTTTATGGCAAGCATGGCTGGGAAAAGCAGCCCCAAGTTGCTCAGCTTGGGGAATGTCTCAGGCGGTATGTGGTCGGCGTAGCCTATGAGCAGCATCAGGAGTATGCTCGCCACGTTCGCCCCGCCTATCAGTTGGAAAGTAATCCTTGAAAGCTTCTTCATTTTTTGCTCTGGTCGAACAGTGTCTGCTTCTCTTCACGCGAAAGGCTGTCGTAGCCACTCTTGCGTATCTTGTCGAGAATGCGGTCTATCTCCTCCTGCGTGGCCTCCTTGCGGGCATTGTAGTCCCAGTCGGGGTTGCCAGATGAATTGCCAGGCTTGTTAGACCAATTCGACTGGTCTGGCTTCCTCGATTGATTTTGCTCCCATCGGTTTTTCATGTTGCTGAAAAAGTGGAGCCCGTTTTCCAGTCCACCGCCATAAGGGTGCTTCTGCCAATAGCGTATGAGGAAGAAGCCGAATATCATGCCGCCAAGGTGGGCGAGGTGAGCCACCTGCGAGCCAGGGGAGGCAAGGGCGGAGAACAGCTCCACCACGATGGATCCCATAACCATCCACTTCGCCTTGATGGGAATGGGGATGGGGATGATGAACATCCTCTCGTCGGGGAACATCATGCCGAAAGCAAGCAGCAGGGCGTAAAGGGCTCCTGACGCGCCCACCGTTGTCCACTGGCTGAGGGCTGCGTCGTTGGCGGCGGCAACATGCGAGAGCATGGAGAAGCCAAAGCCCGCGTCGGAGGCGATGATGTAGAACTGCACGAATTGCGCTATCTCCTGCATCAACCCAGCGCCAACACCGCAGAAGAGATAATAGAAAACGTACCGCTTCGGACCCCACACGCGCTCCATCACCGAACCGAACATCCAAAGCATGAACATGTTCAGGATGATGTGCTCCCACCCGCCGTGCATGAACATGTAGGTAATGAGCTGGTAGAGGTGGAAGTCGCTTGCCATGAAGAAGTGGAGGCCACACAGACTGTTGAGGTTGGCGACACCCATCTGCGCCAGCACAAGCATGGCGATGAAGCACAAAAAATTTATTATAAGCAGATTGCGTGTTACCGCAGGCATTCTGAACATAACTTCTTGTTTTTAACCGTAAAACCGTCTGCAAAATTACTAAAAAACTGTCTTTTTCAGCCTTTTTACGTGCCTTTTACCACTTTTTTTCACTGTTTATAGCAAATTTCCGCCTTTTTTGTTTGTAGATTGAAACAAAAACCCTATTTTTGTCGCTGACTTATAGCAGGTAAGCGATTTTTTATTCATTTAATACATACAATTATGACCAAAACAGAATTAGTTAAGAAGATTGCGGAGGCCGCAGGTGTTACCAACGAAGTTGCGAAGAAAGCCCTTGAGGGTGGCGTAGAGGCAGTGAAGGCAGCCCTCGTGGCTGGCGAAAAGGTTCAGCTCATAGGCTTTGGCACGTTCAGCGTCAACGAGCGCCCCGCACGCGAGGGAGTGAACCCCGCCAACGGCCAGAAGATACAGATTGCCGCCAAGAAAGTTGCCAAGTTCAAGGCTGGCGCAGAGCTTGAGAAGCAGCTTAACGCATAAGTTTCCGCAGGAAGAAAACATGCCCCCTTGCGTGGCTGGCGACGCCCAATGGCGCGAGTGCCAGCCACGCAAGGGGGCTTTTTTGTGTTTTCACGACATAGTCAAATCGACCTACAGTCGTCATGAAGAATATCAAACAGTTGTTCTACATTTGGCTAACAGTTGTTTGACAAATGTAGAACAACTGTTTGACCATTGGCTGACAACTGTTTGATTATCATATTGCAGCACAAACAAAGGCTAACGCATTACCTTTGCAGTTCGTTTTTTCGTTTTTTAATACCATTTCTTTTGCGGAAAGCGGAAGTCATTGTATTTTTGCACCCGTAGAATGGCAAGAAGAATTATCATAATGCTGCTGCTTGCGCCAATGTGCCTGTTGGCAATGGCGCAAGATGACAAAGGCCACGTGAACCCCGAGGACCGCGAGGTTGACATGGACAACCCCACATTCGTGCCTATGGTGAAAGTGGGCAAGGTGAGGCAAGGCAAGGACTCCATACAATATGTTGAGCTGAACAACATTTGGGTTTATCCACAGCCAGAGTTCAAGAACTCCCGCCAGCGGCAGGCCTACAACCGATTGGTGTATAACGTGAAAAAGGTGCTGCCCATAGCCAAGGAGGTGAACCGCATAATAATAGAGACGGGCGACTATCTCGACATGCTGCCCAACAAGAAAGCCAAGGACGAGCACATGAAGAAAGTGGAGGCTGACATAATGAAAGAATACAAGCCCCGCATGAAGAAGCTCACCTACTCGCAGGGCAAGCTGCTCATAAAGCTTGTCTATCGCGAGTGCAACAACTCCTCCTACGACCTCATAAAGGCTTTCCTCGGCCCCATACGCGCCGGCTTCTACCAAACGTTCGCCTGGCTCTTCGGCGCATCGCTCAAGAAAGACTACGATCCCGAACACGTCGACCGCCTCACAGAAAGAGTAGTGAGGCAGGTGGAGGCGGGGCAGATATAGCCCCACCTCTTTGCACATCTCTCTCATTACGCTTATTATGCTCATTAAGTCCATTAAAATTTTGAATTATGAATTATGAATTATGAATTATTTCGTATCTTTGCACCTATATTTTAATAAGCAAGGACTATAATGGACTACAATTTCAACGAGATTGAGAAGAAATGGCAGAAACGGTGGGTTGAGGACAAGACCTACAAGGTGACCGAAGACCCGTCGAAACCAAAATACTATGTGCTCAATATGTTTCCCTACCCCAGCGGCGCAGGACTGCATGTGGGACACCCGCTCGGCTACATAGCCAGCGACATCTACGCCCGCTATAAGCGGCTGAATGGCTTCAACGTGTTGAACCCCATGGGCTATGACGCCTACGGCCTGCCTGCCGAGCAGTACGCCATAAAGACAGGGCAGCACCCGGCAATTACCACCGAGGAGAACATAAACCACTACCGCGAGCAGCTCGACAAGATAGGCTTCTCGTTCGACTGGGATCGCGAAGTGCGCACATGCGATTCGAAATATTATCATTGGACGCAGTGGGCATTCGAGAAAATGTTCAACTCCTACTACGACAACGACCTCCAGAAAGCGCAACCCATTGAGAAACTCATTGCCCATTTTGAGGAAAAAGGTACAGAGGGGTTGAACGTGGCTCAAACTGACGACACGCTCAGCTTCACCGCCGACGAGTGGAAAGCTATGGACGAAAAGCAGCGGAGTGACACGCTGATGAACTACCGCATAGCCTACAAGGGCGAGACAATGGTGAACTGGTGCGCCGGACTGGGCACCGTGCTTGCCAACGACGAGGTGGTGGAAGGCCTGTCGGTGCGCGGCGGCTTCCCAGTGGTGCAGAAGAAGATGAGCCAGTGGTGCCTGCGCGTGTCGGCCTACGCACAGCGGCTTTTAGACGGACTCGACACCATACAGTGGAGCGACAGCATCACCGAGACGCAGAAAAACTGGATAGGTCGCTCAGAGGGCACCGAGGTGGAGTTCACAAGTCTCACCCCAAAAGAAGATGGGAAAGAACGTAAAGGGCAGTTTACCATCTTCACTACCCGCGCCGATACCATGTTCGGAGTTACTTTTATGGTTCTTGCCCCCGAGAGCGACCTCGTGCCAGAGCTTACTTCCGACGAGCAGAAAGCAGAGGTGGAGAAATATCTCGACTACGTGAAGAGCCGCACCGAGCTTGACCGCATGTCCAACCACAAGGTAACGGGCGTGTTTTCCGGCTCCTACGCTGTCAACCCGTTCACGGGCGACAAGATTCCAATATGGATTTCTGAATACGTGCTTGCCGGCTACGGTACGGGCGCGATTATGGCTGTGCCAGCCCACGACTCGCGCGACTACGCCTTCGCCAAGCACTTCAACCTGCCCATAATCCCGCTCATCGAGGGTGCCGACGTGTCGGAAGAAAGCTTCGACGCAAAGGAGGGCATCGTGATGAACTCGCCACGCCCAGGCCACGGCAACGCCGACAGCTTCTCGCTCAACGGCCTTACCGTGAAAGAGGCCATTGCAAAGACTAAGGAATATGTTACGGAAAAAGGTATTGGCCGCGTAAAAGTCAACTACCGTTTGCGCGATGCCATATTCTCGCGCCAACGCTATTGGGGCGAGCCGTTCCCCGTATATTATAGTCCCTCCACAGCCCTCCCACAAGGGGAGGGAGAAGATACAGGCATCCCACACATGATACCAGAGGAATGCCTGCCGCTTGAGTTGCCCGAAATAACCGAGTACAAGCCCACGGAGGAAGGCGAACCGCCATTGGGCCGCGCCAAGAAATGGGCATGGGACACTACAGGCAACAAGGTTGTGGAGAATGCGCTTATCGACAACAAGACTGTCTTCCCCATCGACCTCTACACCATGCCGGGCTTCGCCGGCTCAAGCGCCTACTACCTGCGCTACATGGACCCGCACAACGACCATGAGCTTGTAAGCAAGAAAGCCGACGAATACTGGCGGCACGTTGACCTCTACGTGGGCGGCACCGAGCACGCCACCGGCCACCTCATATACTCGCGCTTCTGGAACAAGTTCC
>CAZTUD010000006.1:0-32183 GCA_964616945.1 uncultured Prevotella sp.
TCACCGACAAACGCAAGCGTCGTTCCTGCGGGTTTCTCCCTCAACAGTCGCTCCACATGCGCCACTTTGTCAGCAGGCATCAGCCCAGCGTGGTATTCGTCAAGGCCAAGTTGTTCGGCAACGGCCTTGCCCACAGCCTCATGGTCGCCAGTAAGCATCACGGTTTTCTCCACACCGAGCTTCTTCAACTGGCTTATTGCCTCCTTGCTGTCGTCCTTCACCTGGTCGGAGATTACAACATGCCCAGCATATTTGCCGTTGACAGCGACATGGATGATGGTGCCGACAAGGTTCTTGCACTGGGCGCACTCGTGTACCTTTGCGCCGACAGCGTTCATCAGCTTCTCGTTGCCCACACACACGGTCTTGCCATTGACGATGGCACGCACGCCCTGCCCGGCAATCTCCTTTACGTTATCAACCGTGCAGCCGTCGTCGAGCAAACTTTGAGGTTTGAGGGTTGCGGTTTGAGATTTATGATTTGCCAACGCATCCGAATACGCAGCCCTTAGAGCAGCGGCAATGGGGTGCGTGGAAAAGCCTTCCACGTGGGCTGAGAGATGCAGCAATTCTTTCTCCGTGAGCATGTCGGGATGCACGGCGTTGACGGCGAACACGCCTTTGGTCAGCGTGCCTGTCTTGTCGAACACCACGGTTGACAGCTTGGCGAGCGTGTCCATGTAGTTGCCGCCCTTGACGAGGATGCCTTTACGCGACGCTCCTCCAATGCCGCCGAAGAAGCTCAGGGGCACTGATATGACGAGCGCACACGGGCAGCTGACGACAAGGAAGCTCAAGGCGCGGTAGGCCCACTTAACAAGTCCAGCCTCATAGCTGTCGTAGAAGAAAGGCGGAATGAAAGCGAACGCGATGGCGAGGAACACCACGATAGGCGTATAGACGCGGGCAAAACGGCGGATGAATGTCTCGCTCTTCGACTTGTTTTCTGATGACTCCTCTACAAGCTTTATGATTTTTGAGGCCGTGGAGTCGCCAAAGCTCTTGGTGGTCTTTATCCTCAACAGCCCAGAGACGTTGACGCATCCACTCAAAGCGTCGTCGCCAACACCAACCTCGCGCGGCACGCTCTCGCCAGTCAAGGCAACTGTGTTGAGACTCGATTGTCCCTCTACGACCTTGCCGTCCATAGGTATCTTCTCGCCAGGACGCACCACGACAACCTCGCCGACCTTTACGTCTTTTGGATTTGCAACCTCAATCTTACCGTTGCGCTCCACGTTGGCGGTGTCGGGGCGTATGTCCATCAGCGATTTTATGCTCCGCTTGCTCTGCCCCTCGGCGTAGTCCTCGAAAAGCTCGCCTACCTGGAAGAACAACATCACGAACACAGCCTCGGGGAACTGCGTCTCCGAACCTGGCAAGAAGCCTATGAGCAACGCGCCAATGGTGGCAACGCACATCAGGAAGTCCTCGTTGAACGGGTTGCGCTCCTCTATGCCCTCCTCTATCGCCTCCCCGAAAACGTCGTATGATATTAAGGCGTAGGGTATGAGATAAACAGCGAGCTGTGCCCACTGGTTTGTCCACGACCTTGTAACCAGCCATGCCACAAACAGCAGCACGGCGGTAAGAATAATCCTTAGCAGCAGTTTCTTGTTCATTTCTTGCTCCTTTTTTAATCTGCCGCAAAGTTACGCAGAAAGTATTGCAACTTGGTTGCAAACTGTCATTTCGCCTTCTTGCTGTTCTGCTTGTCGTACTTTTTCCACAGTCTGGCGGCAGTTGCCTTCAAGCTTGCGGCAAACTCATGGTTCAAGCTGTCTTGCAGAGCTTCCTCTGCCTCTGTGGCGTAATAATGCTTGTAGCCTTTCTGCACATTCCACTTGCCGCGCGTGAAGTCGGGCACCTCAACAGGCATGCAGCCGTGGTCCATTGACAGGCTGCCAAGCTCGGCGAGCGAGCACCATTCGGCAAGGTCGTACACGTCGATGTCCATCGGCAACCCATGTTGCAGACAATACACCAGACGTGAGTCCTCAATGAAATCCATGCCGCCGTGGCCACCAACCTCCTTTGCTTTTTTCTCGTATTTGGCCACCATCGGCGACGTGTATTTGCCCACAAGCTGGTCAAAATCCTCCTTGGGCAGATATTCCTCGCCTTCCCAATAATCGCCATGCTTTTGTATGCCAGCCTTCACCATGCTCTCATGGGTGAGCGAATAACCCTCAACTGGGTATTTGTTTGCCTGTCCCTCTGTTCCCACTATTTGAAACATGCGGTTATAAGGTTGTGGCAATGTGGTGATGTGCATCACCTGTATCATCTTGCCGTTGGCGGTACGTATCATCGTGTTGGTAACGTCGCCCTGGCGGAAGCTGTCAACGGCGTGCCCAAGCCTCTTTTCCGCAATAACCTTGCCCCGCACACTTTTCGTGTCCATCGCCGAGAGCGTAAGGAAACGGTCGCCACGATGTATATTCATCAGCTGCGCCACAGGGCCAAGGCCGTGAGTGGCATAGATGTCGCCACGGTAACGCATGTTGTAGTCGAGCCTCCAGCCGAGCTTGTCGTCAGGACCATTCTTCCAGTATTCGTCCCAATAGGGGTCAAGGCAGTGACGGTAGGCACCAGCTCCATACATCACTTCACCGAACAATCCTTGCTGTGCCATGTACATGGTGTTCAGCTCGAAGAAGTCGTAGCAACAGTTCTCAAGCATGAAACAATGAAGCCGTGTTTTCTCCGACAAGTTGATGAGGTCCCAGCAGTCGTGCAGCGACATTGCCGACGGCACCTCTATCGCCACGTGCTTGCCGTGCTCCATAGCATATTTTGCCACCGGCACGTGGTGCAACCAATCGGTAGCTATATAAACAAGGTCAACATCCTGTCGTTCGCAAAGAGCCTTGTAGCCGTCCTCACCCGCATATTCTACCGCAGGTGGCAGCCCAACGTTGCGCAGCTGCTTGTTGGATGCTCTCACTCGTTCCGTCTCATGGTCGCAAAGACCTACTATTTGGACTCCCTCCTGGTAAATCCATCGGCGCACGGCTTCAATACCGCGCATCCCAAGTCCCACAAAGCCGACACGCACCACCTTGAGCTTGGGCGCACGCAGAGCCAGCGCATCTTGCTGGCCGACAGCACGGGCGGGTATCTCGGTTTTTATCACGCCGCCCTCAATCTTGTAAGGCCAGTTGAAGGCATTCTGCGATTTGGCATTAACAAAATTGATGGCAAACAGCAACAGCAATATAAATTGTTTTTTCATGGTTGTTTAGTTTATAGGTGGAAGATACCGAAGTAGGTTGGTTGGTGGAAATCGGGTGTTGGCGTGCCGACCTTATTCCACGCAAGGAAATGCGGTATTGTCTCGTCGCCGCACTTATAGACATTGGCACGCATGGTGCCGCTGAGTTGAATGTGCGCATGGCGGAAGAATACGTCCTTTGGTATGCGCAACGCCATCTGCCAGGAAAAGTCGCCGTTTCGCAAGCCGAAAGGCTCATTGCCAAGCGACGACCAGCGGCCGATGAGGGCAACGGTCGTGGGTGATGCCGCCGTGCGGTGGTTACGGTCAGGGCCGAAAGCCACAAGCGGGTGTCCGGCGCAGTTGCATTCTATGTTGTAATACCCTGTGCTGTCGGGAGCGATAAACAGCTCGCAGCAACTGTCTTTCCACACCTCTCCGCCGTCCAAAGCAATAGCCCGAATGCAATTCTCTTTTACCCGATAGGCAATGTAGATGGCTTTGTCGTCGTGGGCTATGGCAAATTCGGCGGTAGGCTTATAGGGATATTCCTCTGGCCAGCACACCTGGTCGATGGCGTGCCAGGCAATACCATTTTGTTCAAAGGTGGGAATGATGTCGTCGGGATATGCGATATGGGCGACGACGGAAACTTTCAGGTCCTTCATAATCGGTTGGTTTTTAAGCAAAAGAGCCGTGGAAAAAATTCCACGGCTCAACATGGTATTTTAGTCTTTTATAGACTAATTAGACTTCTTAGATTAACTAATTATATTAATTAGACTAATTAACAAGAAAGTGTTAGTCGGCGGCAAGGCTGAAACGCTTGAAAGCAACGACCTTCAAGCCTTTCTGCTGCTTGTTGAGCCACTGTGCAACACTCTCTTTTGCTCCCTCGTCGCCGAACTGGAACTCCTGGTCAACGAGGCAATTGTCCTTGTAGAACTTTGCCATACGACCCTTTGCGATGTTCTGTATCATCTGCTCCTTGAGGTTGGCGGCAGCGGTGGCGGAGACTTCCTTGCGTATCTCCTTAGCCTTGTCGGCTTCCTCCTGTGTGAGCCATCCCTTGGTGACATTTGAGGCGATGTGGTCGTCGCTGTCAACGAGATTCGGGTTGATGCCCGCTTTCTTCAAGGCAACATTAACCTGACGCTCCACCTGCTCTTCCTTAGTCTTCTCTACGGCGATGCGCAGCTCCTCATCCTTCACAGTCTGCGGGACGCTTGCCTCGTCGAGGGCGACAGGCTTCATGGCAGCCACCTGCATGGCAACCTTGTAGCCAGCCTCGTCGTTGTTGTCGGAGAGCTGCACCATCGTGGCGAGCGTGTGCTTGCGCATGTGGTCATAGACAGATATGTTCTCGCCCTCAAGCACATTGTAGCCGTCAAGCTCCATCTTCTCGCCCACGACACCAGAACGGCGCGTTACGGCATCGGCAACCTTCAAGTCTTCACCGTCGTATTTCACGGTAAGCTCTTTCACTTCGTCGAGAGTGTGTGCCTTTGCGGCGATGGCGGCGTCGAGTATCTCCTGCGTAAGGGCGATGTAGTCGGCACCGTTGGCGACGAAGTCAGTTTCGCACTTCAAGGCAATCATGGCGGCAAAGCCATTATCGTTCTTCACGAGCACGCATCCGTTGCTTGTCGTGCGGTCGCTGCGCTTGGCGGCGATGGCAAGACCACGCTCACGGACAAGCTCCACAGCCTTGTTTATGTCACCATTGGCTTCGGCAAGGGCTTTCTTGCAGTCCTTCATGCCTGCGCCAGTCATGGCGCGAAGCTTCTTGATGTCTTCTATTGTAACAGCCATTGTATTTCTTTTTGAAATTTGAGATTTGAGATTTATGGTTACTCAGCAGCGGGAGCCTCTTCCTCAGTTGCAGGTGCGGCCTCCTCAGCAGAAGTCTCAGCAGCGGGTGCTTCCTCAGCAGGTGCGGCAGCCTCAGCAGGAGCTTCCTCGCGGCGTGCGCGACGGCCATGACGACGGCTCTCTGCGACCTCGTCCTGCTGCTCGGCGGCAGCTTTCTCGTCAGCCTTCTCGGCCTTGTGCTCCTCCAAGCCCTCGGCGATGGCGGCGCAGCAAGCGTTCAGGATGACCTCTATGCTGTCCTTGGCATCGTCGTTGGCAGGAATGACATAGTCGATTGGACGTGGATCGCTATTGGTGTCAACAATGGCGAACACGGGGATGCCCAAACGGTTGGCCTCCTTGACAGCAATGTGCTCCTTCATCACGTCAACCACGAACAGTGCGCTCGGCAGACGGGTGAGGTCGGCGATGGAACCGAGGTTCTTCTCGAGCTTGGCACGTTGGCGATTGATTTGCAGGAGCTCACGCTTCGACAGGTTGGCAAATGTGCCGTCGTTCATCATCTTGTCGATGTTGGCCATCTTCTTCACTGCCTTGCGAATAGTGGGGAAATTGGTGAGCATGCCGCCAGGCCAACGCTCTATGACGTAGGGCATGTTTACGCTGGCAGCCTTTTCGGCAACGATGTCCTTAGCCTGCTTCTTGGTGGCGACAAAGAGAATTTTTCGGCCGCTCTTGGCAATAGCCTTCAAGGCATCGGCAGCCTCGTCTATCTTGGCTACGGTCTTGTTGAGGTCGATGATATGAATGCCGTTGCGCTCCATGAAGATGTAAGGAGCCATTGCGGGATTCCATTTGCGCTTCAGGTGGCCAAAGTGGCAACCTGCCTGAAGCAGCTGGTCAAATGTTGTTCTTGACATTGTCTGTTGTTTTGTTTTAAATGTTTACTTTCCTTTTTAATTCTTTGTGCCGTCGCAAACAACGGCTTACACAACCCATATGGTCGTTGCTTAGAACCAGCCCGCAGGTAGCTCTACGAAGAAAGGTCCCACGGGTTTGGATGCTAAACTCAAAAAGATTAACGCTTCGAGAACTGGAAGCGGCGGCGAGCCTTCGGCTGACCTGGCTTCTTGCGCTCAACGGCACGGCTGTCACGTGTCAGGAAGCCGTGATCCTTGAGGTTTTTCTTGTCCTCAGCGTTGATTTTCACCAAGGCGCGGGCAATGGCGAGGCGAAGAGCCTGACTCTGGCCAGTGTAGCCGCCACCATCGAGGTTTGCCTTGATGTCGTATTTCTCCACGACGTCGAGCAGCTGTAGCGGCTGGCGAACAACGTAACGCAGTATTGCTGACGGGAAATACGTGTCTATGTCTCTTTTGTTGATAGTTATCTTACCGGTGCCCTCAGTGAGGTAAACGCGGGCCACAGCGCTCTTGCGGCGGCCTATAGCATTGATAATTTCCATCTTTGCTGATTATTTATACTGGTTAATGTCGATTGTTCTTGGCTTCTGGGCCTCGTGCTTGTGCTCAGAACCCTCGTAGATGTACACGTTGTCCATGAGCGAACGGCCAAGAGGACCCTTTGGCAGCATGCCCTTGATGGCGTGACGCAAAATCCTCTCTACACCATCCTTGCGCGTGCGCAGCTCGGCGGGAGTGTTGAAACGCTGGCCGCCAGGATAACCAGTATAACGGGTATAAACCTTGTCAGTCTCTTTCTTGCCGGAGAACTTCACCTTCTCAGCGTTAATAATGATAACGTTGTCGCCAGTGTCGGCATGAGGGGTAAACGTTGGCTTGTACTTGCCACGCAGAAGCTTGGCGACCTTCGAGCACAAACGGCCCACAATCTGGTCGGTGGCGTCAACGACGACCCACTCCTTTTTCGCATGTTCCTTGTTGACGGAAATGGTCTTGTAACTTAAAGTGTCCATTTAATTGTAATGTTATTAATTATAAGTTTTTGTTGAATGGATAGGGGCCTCGCGGTGCCTCCAGTCTAAAAGAGACCATCCACAGCTTTAACCCTAAACGCCAGATTACGATTCACTAACCGTGCAGCCAAGGCCATAGGCATACACTATTAACACGCAACGGCTGCGGAGGCTCTAAGATGCACCTCCACAATTCAGACTGCAAAGTTACAACATTTAAATGCGGAAAAGCCACCCACAACGCGCCGTCAGCGAAAATTTATAATTATTTAACTCCCAAAGGACGCAAACATGACCAAAGTCAATATTTGCATGGCAATTCGTCTTTTCCCCACATTTTTTTGCTCATTATATATAATAATGTGTATCTTTGCATGTGAGAAAACATGGCAGACTTATGAAAATCGCATTCCTTATATCAACCAATAGAGACGCACGACACCTGCGCGACCTCATCGACAGCCTTCCCACCGACGCCGACTATTACATACATGTTGACGCGAAGCGCGACCTGCTGCACTTCGAGAACATGGTGAGGCGGCAGAATGTCACCTTCCTGCGCAACCGCGTGAGCGTGGTGGCGGGAAGCCTGAGTGAGGTGGAGGTGCAAGTGGAGCTGCTGCGCAAGGCACTCGACGCAGGCAACTACGACTACCTTATCCACATCTGTGGCTTCGACTACCCGCTATGGAGCAACAGCCGCATAAACAGCTTCTTCGCCAATGCCAGCGGCAGACAAATTGTAAGCGGCATAGCCATGCTGGGACAAGGTAAGGCCGCCTATCCCTATTGCGACTTCAGGCCACTTGCCAATCACTCATGGCGTGGTGGCTCGCTGAAAGCGAAGGCGCGCGTGGCATTGCGCAAGGCTCTCAGCCTATCAAGCATCCACAAGACGCTGCGCATACACTGCCCGATGAAAACATACACGCTCTACAAGGGTACTTCGTCGTGGGCAATAACGCCAGAGCTTGCCTACCAGGTCGTGAGCGAATGGGACGACAACAAGCAGCTGAAGGAATATTTCAGCACCAGCTTTCGCCCTGTGGAGACCTTCATGCCAACGGTGGCACTAAACTCTGAGTTTGCCAGCAGCTGCACTGTCGTCAGGGGCAGGTACAAGGGTGCCGACGCGCTAAGTCCGCTCACATACATCGATGGCGGTACCGAGCCTAAAGTACTGACGGAGGTAGATTTCAACTCCATAAAGAATGAGGACAAGATGTTCTGCCGCAAGGTCGTTACCGATTACAGCGACGGTCTGAAGAGCATGATTGACGCAGAGCGCACGGAAAAATGAAGCACGCAGGAGAATACATTCTTGGCATCGTCGTCATGGTGCTCGCCGCCGTGTGCGTATGGGAATACACGATGATAAGAAGTCTCAAGAAAGAGGTCAAGGCGAAAGAGCTTATGATAGACGCTCAGGCTGTGCGTGCCCGCAACATGCAGGAGCAGCTTGTTGACAAGGACAGAACCATAAAGCTGCTCACCACGCCACAGTGAACCAATCCAAGTACAAGGAATATCAACAACCAAATGCCTGCATGAAAAGTTAAGCATTTTCCCTGACATTACCATGCAGGGATATGTATCTTTTTTGTCGCCGAAAACAAAAAATATGCCAAAAATATTTGCGTCTCCTATATTTTATATATCTTTGTAGCGCAACAGGCTATTAAGTGAAAAGTGAAATATTAAGAGCAAACACTGAGTATGGCACAAAAACTGATACAGACGCAGACCCAGCAGCAGGTGCAGCAGCAAAGGCTGTCGCAACAGCAGATGCTGCAGGTGAAGCTGTTGGAGATGCCCCTCGCCGAGCTTGAGCAAAACGTGAACGCCGAGCTTGACGACAATCCCGCCCTTGAGGAGCGTCGCGACGACCTCGACGGCCCCGACAACATCAACAATGAGGGCGAGGGCGAAGAGATTGGCGAGGACGACTACGGTGACAAGACAGAACGAGAGGAGCGGGAAGAGGCTCTCGACAGCGCACTTGAAAGCCTTGGCGACGACGACATGCCCGAGGCCACACCTCACGGCACGCCACAGGGCGACGCCGAGAAAGAGGAGATTGTGTGGGGTGACACCACGTCATTTTACGACAGCCTTAAAGAGCAGATGGGAGAGACCGAGCTGACGCAGCAGCAACAGGACATAATGGAATATCTCATAGGCTCGTTGGACAGCGACGGACTGCTGCGCAAGGGCCTTGACACCATTGCCGACGAGCTTGCCATATACCACGGTATCGACGTGCCAGTGAAAGAGATAGAGCATGTGCTAAGGATTTTGCAGACTTTCGAACCTGCTGGCATCGGTGCGCGCTCGCTACAGGAATGCCTGTTGCTGCAAATCAGGCGCAGACCAGAGGGCAGGCTCAAAGACCTCATGGCGGAAGTGGTACGCAACCATTTCGAGGACTTCACGAAAAAGCATTGGGACAAGATAGCGCAGGCTATGCAGCTCACTAGCGAGCAGGCAGGCATATTGCGCGACGAGATAACGAAGCTGAACCCCAAACCAGGATCGTCGCTCGGCGAGACCGAGGGACGCAGCATTCAGCAGATAACGCCTGACTTCATCATAGACACCGACGACGAGGGCAACGTTACGTTCACCATAAACAGCGGACGCATTCCCGACCTGAAGATTTCGCCGTCATTCACCGACATGGTTGACACCTATCGCAACAACCGCCAGAACATGAACCGCCAAGAGAAGGAGGCCCTGCTCTACGCCAAGGAGAAAGTAGAGAAAGCGCAAGGCTACATAGAGGCGGTGAAGCAACGCCGGCACACGCTCTACGTCACCATGAAAGCAATAATAAACTGGCAGAAGAAATATTTCCAGACAGGCGACGAAGCCGACCTCAAGCCCATGATTTTGAAAGATATAGCCGAAAAGACGGGGCTTGACATATCAACGGTGTCGCGCGTGAGCAACATGAAATATGCCCAAACGCGTTGGGGCACGTTCCCGCTGCGCTTCTTCTTCACCGACGGCTACGTTACCAAGGACGGCGAGGAGATGTCAACAAGGAAGATAAAGCTTGCCCTGAAAGACCTCATAGACGGGGAGGACAAGCACCACCCGCTGTCTGACGACACGCTGTCCAAGGAGATGGAGAAGAAAGGCTTTCCGATAGCCAGGCGCACGGTGGCTAAATACCGTGAGCAGCTCGGGCTGCCAGTGGCAAGGCTGAGGAAGAGTTAGAAAAGTTAGGAGTTAGAAGTTGGGAGTGTTTTGATGGAAAAGAAAATAATTATCGCCGCACGCGTCATGAGCATGGTATTCACGCCTTTCTACTTGCCCTTGGCAGGCTTGCTGGCGTTGTTCCTGTTCAGCTACATGAGCCTCATGCCGTTGGCATACAAGCTGACAGTGCTGCTGATGGTGTACTTGTTCACCATCCTTCTGCCCACGCTGCTCATACACGCCTACCGCAACTATCAAGGATGGTCTCGGTGGCAACTCGGCAGGAAGGAGCGGCGGCTGGTGCCATACATCATTGCCATATTGTGCTATTTCCTATGCTATTACATCATGAGCTGGATGCGCATACCCCAATTCATGGCAAACATCCTCGTGGCTGCTCTCGTCATACAAGTGGTATGCGCCATTATCAATGTGTGGTGGAAAATATCTACCCACACGGCTGCCATTGGCGGCTTCGAGGGTGCGCTCGTTGCATTTTCCATACTCTTTTCGTTCAACCCTTTGTGGTGGTTCTGCCTGATACTCATCATCGCTGGCATGGTGGGCACCAGTCGCATGATTTTGCGCCAACACTCACTCGCGCAAGTCGTCTCTGGGTTCATCGTCGGCATGGTGATAGGATTTTGGGCGATTATATAGTTTGGAATTAGAAGTGCGTTAGCATAATTTTGAATTTGAATTTTTGAATTGATATGAAACCTTTAGTAAGCATAATCATGGGTTCCACAAGCGACCTTCCTGTCATGGAGAAAGCTTGCAAGTGGCTCGACGAGCAGGAAATACCTTTCGAGATGAACGCACTTTCCGCCCACCGCACGCCCGATGCCGTGGAGCGGTTCGCAAAAGGCGCAAAGGAGCGTGGCGTGAAAGTCATCATAGCCGGTGCTGGCATGGCGGCTGCCCTACCAGGTGTCATTGCCGCATCCACACCCCTGCCCGTCATAGGCGTGCCCATAAAAGGTATGCTCGACGGCCTCGATGCCATGCTGTCCATCATACAGATGCCGCCAGGCATTCCCGTGGCGACAGTAGGCGTGAATGCCGCACAAAACGCAGCCATACTCGCAGCAGAGATTATTGCCCTTGGTGACGAGAGCGTTGCGGCAAAGATTGACGCCTGGAAGGCAGGACTGGGCAAGAAGATTGAAAAGGCCAACAAGGAGTTGGCAGAGATAAGAGACTACAAGTACAAGTGTTAGGTGATAGGTGTTGGGTGTTACAAAAACTATTATGGATTTATTCAATTATAAAAGGAGGGAAGCAAGTGTGGTGCATGTCGGCGCTATCGACATGGGCGGCGACAACCCTGTACGCATACAGTCAATGACGACGACAAGCACCGACGACACCGAGGGCAGCGTTGCTCAGGCTGAGCGCATCATAAGAGCGGGCGGCGAACTTGTGCGCCTCACCACGCAGGGCATAAAGGAAGCGGAAAACATGAAAAACATCAGTGCGGAATTACGCAAGGATGGCTTCTCCACACCTCTCGTGGCCGACGTGCACTTCAACCCAAACGTCGCCGATGTTGCCGCGCTCTACTGCGAGGGCGTACGAATAAACCCCGGCAACTACGTGGATCCTGCCCGACGCTTCATAAAGCATGAATACACCGACGAGGAGTACCAAGAGGAGTTGCGGAAAATAGAGGAGCGCTTCGTGCCATTTCTCAACGTCTGCAAGCAACATCACCGTGCCATACGTATAGGTGTGAACCACGGCTCGCTCTCCGACCGCATACGCAATCGCTATGGCGACACTCCGGAAGGCATTGTGGAGAGCTGCATGGAATTTCTGCGGATATGCAAGAAGCAAGCCTTTACTGATGTCGTGATTTCCATCAAGGCAAGCAACACGGTGGTCATGGTCAGGTCAGTGAGGCTGCTCGTCAACACAATGGACAAGGAGGACATGCACTATCCACTGCACCTTGGCGTTACCGAGGCAGGCGAGGGCGAGGACGGACGCATAAAGAGCACCGTCGGCATCGGTGCGTTGCTTGCCGACGGCATCGGCGACACCATACGCGTGTCGCTGTCGGAGGAGCCGGAGGCTGAGATACCCGTCGCACGTCATCTCGTGGATTACATTGGGCGAAAGGCTGGCCATGTATTTATACCTGGCGAGGCATACGGCGGCTTCGACTGGCTGCGTCCCGAGCGCAGGCCAACCAATGCGGTGGGCAACATTGGCAGCGGCAATGTACCGGTGGTGATAAGCCTCACCCCCAACCCCTCTCCTACAGAGAGGGGAGATGCAAAATCAAAGGCAGATTATATATATGTAGGCTCGAAACTACCAGAGAATATCATCTCTGGACAGAAATACATCGTCGATTTCCAGCTATACGCCAAACTACAGCAAAAAGGTGACGAAACTCCCCTCCCTGTAGGGGAAGGACAAGGAGAGAGGCTGCTTTTCCCCATCTTTCCCGTAACCGCCATGCCTTTCATAGGCATGGTGAAGGCTCCGCTGAAATTTCTGGTGCTGCAATTCGGCACTCCCTCCGAAGAGTACCTCGCTTGTCTGAAAGCACACCCGGAGGTTGTTGTGGTATGCATGAGCAACCACCAGAATCGACTTGGCAGCCAGCGCGCACTCGTGCATGAGATGATGATTGCGGGAGTAAGAAACCCAGTCGTCTTCGCAGAAATGTACAAACTCCATGACAAGGAGGAATTTCAGCTTGAGGCCGCCGCCGACATGGGTGCGCTGATGATGGATGGGCTCACCGACGGTATCTGGCTTATGAACGACGGCAACATCACGCAGCAAGACGTTGAAGACACAGCTTTCAGCATTTTGCAGGCAGGCCGATTGCGCACGTCGAAGACTGAGTACATAAGTTGTCCTGGATGCGGCCGCACGCTCTACAACCTGCAAGACACCATAAGACGCATCAGGGAAGCCACGCAAGACATGAAAGGCCTGAAGATTGGCATCATGGGCTGCATAGTCAACGGGCCAGGCGAAATGGCGGATGCCGACTATGGCTACGTTGGCGCAGGGCCTGGAAAGATTTCCTTGTACAAGGGCAAGGAATGCGTGGAGCACAACATCCCCGAAAAAGACGCAGTAGAGCATCTGCTGCGCCTGATAAACAGCGACAGGAAAACTGTGCAACAGGATTAAAACAGACAATAGAAAACGGCGCAAGGAATTGGTGCGAATATGTTTCCGCCAATCCCTTGCGCCGTTTTCTATTGCTTGCGCTCAACGCAAGGCATCACTTCTTTGCCTTGCCCTGTGCGGCCACTGCGGCAGCCTTCTTGGCTATCTCCTCGGCATCGCCGAGATAGTAGTCCTTCACGAGGTTGAGGTCGTCGTCGAACTCGAAGACATACGGTGTAGCCGTGGGGATGTTCAATGCGGGGATGTCGGCATCGCTGATGTTCTTCAGGTGCTTCACAATGCCGCGCAGACTGTTGCCGTGGGCAGCCACTACGATGCTGTCAACCTCCTTGAGCTTGGGGAAGATGACGCAGTCCCAATAAGGCATCACACGCGCGATGCAGTCTTTCAGGCTCTCTGTCTTCGGGAGGAACTGCTCGGGCACCTTTGCGTAGCGTGGGTCGGCGAGTGCACTGCCCGTACCGTCAGCAGGCAAATCGTGAGGGGCAACGTCGAAGCTGCGACGCCAGATGTGCACCTGCTCGTCACCATACTTCTCGGCAGTCTCAGCCTTGTTCAGACCTTGCAGCATTCCGTAGTGCTTCTCATTGAGGCGCCAAGTCTTCTCCACTGGAATCCAGTCCTCGTCCATTGCGTCGAGCACGTTGTTGAGGGTCTTCACGGCACGCTTCAGGTAGGAAGTATAGGCCTGGTCGAAGTGGAAGCCGTTCTTCTTCAGCAGCACACCTGCGTCGTAGGCCTCTTTCTTGCCTTTCTCGGTGAGGTCAACGTTCGTCCACCCCGTAAAGCGGTTCTCCATGTTCCACTGGCTTTCGCCGTGGCGAATCAATACAATCCTTTTCATGATGCTTTAATTATTAGTTTGAGAATGTTTATGCTTTGCTGTAGGCAAACACTGTGCCTGACAGCCTTTTTCCCTTGATTTTTCCTATCCTCCAGAAATGTTCTTCTTTATCACTTTGCCATTGACAACGTCGAAGCGTCGATCGAACTCTTCTTTCGTGCGCTTCCACCTGTCGTGCGACCACAGGTAGAACTGTGGCTTCTCGCGAATGCTTTGTTCCAGCATCTGGAAGAAGCGGCGCGTAATCTCGCCCTCGGGCAGGGTTTTCGGCTCGTCGGTTATGGGCACGAACTCCACGGTGTATTGCCCCCTGCGAGGCCTTTCCACTTTCACGTAGAAGACGGGGTTGTCCATCTTCCTGATGATGCGTTCCGCCCCTGTGAATACTGGTGTCTGCGGATGGTTGAGGAATGGCAGCCAAAGGTGTATGTTTTCCCATTTCGGCGACTGGTCGGCAATGTAGCCCGCAAGTGTCATCACGCCTTCGCGCTTCCATGTGAGCAGCTGGCGCAGTATGTCGCGCTTTGGCGTCGGCACGCCCGTGGGCGGGTATGAGCGCAGACGCAGGAAGAGGCTGTCGAACGCTTTGTTGTGCAGCGGGTCGTAGATGAGGCACATGCGGCGGCTCTGGTCCATGTCCTTGCCCACGCGCGAAAGCCATTCCCAGTTACAATAGTGGCCAAGAATAGCAGCTGTGCTGCGCCCCTTGCGGAAATACGGCTCATGCACTTCCGGGTTCTTGACTATCAGGCGGCGGTTGAGCTCTTCGTCGCTGATGCCCAACAGCTTTATCGCCTCGACAAAGTAGTCGCAGAACCAGCGGTAGAACCTCATTTCTATCACCTTTATCTCCCTGTGCGACTTTTCAGGGAACGACGTGGCAAGGTTTTTCCTTACAATGCCCCTCCTGTACCTTACAACATGGTAAAGCAAGAAAGCCAGCACATCGGACATGGCATATAGCACACCCAACGGCAACAAGCTTATAGCATAGAAGACATTGTAAACCAGCTTCGTCATAATCCTCTTTTGTGTGTTTTACATTTTTACCCTTTTACTTTTTATTGTTGCATGTCGTGGAGCTTGCGGTAGTAGCCGTTGCGCTCCATCAGCTCGTCGTGGGTGCCACGCTCCACAATCCTGCCCTCATGGAGCACACAAATCTCGTCGGAGTTCTTTATCGTGGACAAGCGGTGGGCAACGGCAACGGTAGTGCGCGTCTTCATAAGGCGGTAGAGGGCATCCTGCACGAGCCGCTCGCTCTCGGTGTCCAACGCCGATGTCGCCTCGTCGAGGATTAGTATCGGCGGGTTCTTCAGTATGGCGCGCGCAATGCTTATGCGCTGCCTCTGCCCGCCTGAGAGCCTGCCGCCACGGTCGCCTATGTTGGTGTCGAAACCGTGCTCGGTCTGCATTATGAAGTCGTAAGCGTTGGCTATCTTGGCTGCGCGCACCACCTCCTCATCGGTGGCATCGTCCTTGCCAAACTTTATGTTGTTCTTTATGGTGTCGTTGAAGAGTATCGCCTCCTGGTTGACGTTGCCGATGAGCGAGCGCAGGTCGTGTATGCCGAGATCCTTCACGTTGATGCCGTCTATCAGCACCTCTCCCTCCTGCACGTCGTAATAGCGCGGGATTAAATCTACGAGTGTTGACTTGCCGCTACCGCTCTGCCCCACAAGAGCCACTGTCTTGCCCTTGGGTATGACGAGGTTGATGTCATTCAGCACATAGTGGAGCGCATCTGTCGTGTGGTCGGTGTATGCGAACGAGACGTGGCGGAACTCTATCTGGTGCTCGAAACTCTTTATGCGGATTGGGTTGGGCTTCTCCTTAATCTCTATCTCCGCCTTCAAAATCTTGTCCACGCGCTCCATCGAGGCGAGGCCCTTGGGAATGTTGTAGCCCGCCTTGGAAAAGTCTTTTAGAGGATTGATGATGCTGTAAAGTATCACGAGATAGTAGATGAACGTCGGGCCGTCAAGCATGGCCTTGTTGAGCACGAGTATGCCGCCAAACCACAGCACCACGATTATCATCACCGTGCCGAGGAACTCCGACATGGGATGAGCCATCTGCTGGCGGATGGTTACGCGCAGCAGCTGGTTGCGGTAGGCGGTGTTGGTGCGGTCGAAGCGGTCGTTCATCTTCCGCTCGGCGTTGAACGCCTTTATTATGCGCAGACCGCCGAGCGTCTCCTCCACCTGGCTCATGGTGTCGCTCCACAGCTGCTGGGCGAGGATGCTCTTCGACTTCAGCTTCCTGCCCACAAAGCCCATGAACCACCCGAACACAGGCACAAAGATGATGGTGAAGATGGTGAGCTGCCAGCTTATGACGAGCAACGTTACGAAGTAGGCGAAAATGAGGATAGGATTCTTGAACAGCATGTCCAAAGACGACATTATGCTGTTTTCTATCTCCTGCACGTCGCCGCTCATGCGGGCTATGATGTCACCCTTGCGCTCCTCGCTGAAGAAGGAGAGCGACAGGGACGTTATCTTGTGGTAGAGCTGGTTGCGGATGTCGCGCACCACACCCGTGCGTATGGGCATCACCGAAGCCGACGAGAGGAAGTAGGCCGTAGTCTTGAGGAATGTCATGAAAGCAAGGAAGAGGCCTATGATGAGCAGCGTCGTGGTGGCACTCGTCTCTATCACCATTTCCTGCACATAGTACGACATGTTGTTTTGCAGCACCTCCTTGGCGTTGTTCCAGTCCCACGCCATGAGGTCGTTGGCACGGATTCCGCCGTCAACCTGGAAGAGTATCTGCAGGATGGGGATGAGCGCGGCAAAAGAGAAGATGTTCAACAACGCCGAAAGGATGTTGAACATCACCGACATGGCCAAATATTTCTTGTATGGCGGTATGAAACGCCGCAGGACTTGCAGAAATTCTTTCATGGCAACTCCTCCCCTATCAGTGTGGCCGACGTGCTGCCCGTTATCTTCACCCTCACCGTGTCGCCGATGTGGTGGCCGCCACGTGGTATTATCACAGCCTTGTTCTGCGGCGTGCGCCCCATGAGCTGGTCGCGGCTGCGCTTCGAGAACCGCTCTATGAGTATTTCAAACTCCTTGCCCTCGTCCTCCTTGTTGCGTTCGGCGGATATTTGTGTCTGCAGGTGGATGAGTTCGTTGAGGCGGCGTATCTTCTCCTCCTCCGACACGTTGTCAGGCAAGTGCTTGGCGGCGTAGGTGCCAGGGCGCTCGGAATATTTGAACATGAAGGCGGAGTCGAACCTCACCTCGCGCATCAGCGAGAGCGTTTGCTGGAAGTCGTCTTCCGTCTCGTCGTGGTAGCCCACGAACACGTCGGTCGTAAGCCCGCAGTCGGGAATGATGCGGCGTATAGCCTCCACCTTTTCGAGATACTGCTCGCGCGTGTATTTGCGGTTCATGTCGTGCAGCACTTTCGAACTTCCGCTCTGTACGGGGAAGTGGATATGGTTGCAGAGGTTGGGTTCGTCGGCAATGGCATGGAGTATGTCCTCCGTCATGTCCTCCGGGTTGCTCGTGGTGAAGCGCACGCGCATGTCGGGCACGGCCTCGGCGACGGTGCGCAAGAGCTGGGCGAAAGAAGCCCCACCCCGACCTCTCCCCCAAATGGGGAGGGGATTGGTATGGCTTGCGGACGAACAGTCATCCAAAGGTGCGGCTTGGGCGTAATCTCTCCCCTCCCCACTTGGGGGAGGGGTAGGGGTGGGGCTGAGCCCATACGAATTAACGTTCTGCCCAAGCAGCGTAACCTCCCTGAAGCCGCGGTCGTGCAGGTCGCGCACCTCGGCGAGAATGCTCTTCACGTCGCGCGAGCGTTCGCGGCCACGCGTATAAGGCACTATGCAGTAGTGGCAGAAGTTGTTGCAGCCGCGCATTATGCTCACGAAGCCGCTCACGCGGTTGCCGCCGATGCGGGTTGGCAGCACATCACGGTAAGTCTCTGTCTTCGACAATTTAACATCTATGGCAGGTTGGCCCAATTCGGCTGCGGCTACCATCTCCGGCAAGTTCAAGTAGGCATCGGGGCCGCACACGAGGTTGGCGTGGTGGTTCTGTATGAGGTCGTCCTTCACGCGCTCAGCCATGCAGCCGAGGACACCTAATATTTGAGGTTTGAGGTTTGAGGTTTGAGGTTTATGATTACAGTCTTGGGTGTCATACTGCAAATCTCTTTCCTCTTTTCTCTTTCCTCTTTCCTCTTTTCCCCTCATCGCATGCAGCTGGTCGAGCCGATGGTAAATCTTGTTCTCGGCATTCTCGCGCACCGAGCAGGTGTTGAGGAATATGGCGTCAGCCTCCGCCTCGTTGTCGGTAAGCTCATAGCCTGCCATCTTCATTATGGCGGCGACAACCTCCGAGTCGGCAACGTTCATTTGGCAGCCGTATGTCTCTATATATAGTTTCTTCATTTGTCCAATTCAAAATGCAAAATTAGGCTCACGCATTCCTAACTCCTAATTCCTAACTTGTCACCAATCCATGCCCAAAAGGCGTAGAGGGCAAAGCCGACAAGCAAGCCCACGATGGCGTCGGTGGCGTAGTGGGCACGGATGTAAACCGTGGCGAAGCATATACCAACGCAGAACGGCAGGATGCTGAGAAACAGAGTCTTGCAGCGTGTCCTCGCGGCGAGTATGGCGCTCACCACGGCAATGCCTATGTGCGAGCTTGGGAATGCCCCCGTGGGCCGCTCGCTGCCGTGAATGTCGGTTATGAGCTGGTAGCCCAGACCGTCGGTCCACCCAGGCGGCTTCATCATGTCGAAATGGTTGCTGAAATAGTCGCCAATGGCGGGGAAGACACCCTTCGCCACGCTGCCCAAACCTATGGCGGGATAATAGTACATCGGCCCTGCCACAGGCACGAGGTCGAAGAAGAGGTAGAACGTGAAGAATGACGCCATGATGATGAAGCAGCAACGCTCAAACTCCTTGTAGCGGCGGAAGAAGTAGTACACGCACACGGCGATGATGATGGGATAGTAGGCGGCGTAGGAAATCTCCAAAAACTCGCTCAGCAGCGGGCTCGTGAACCGCTCGGCAAAGAGCAGCGCGGGCTGGCAGCCGAAAAGATACTGGTCCCACGAGGCTATGACATGGTCGAGGTTGGGGAAAAGGATGTTTATGTTGTAGGTGTCGGTGTACCACCATCCCAACAGCAGCATCTCTATCGTGACGCGCACGAACTTCACAGCCTTGCACGGCACGCAGCGGTAAGCCACCCACAGGCCGAGGGTAACGGCAACCATGCGCACGCGCCCCCACACCATTGAGTCGGGGTTCTGCAGCTTGGTGTTGCAGAACAGCACGATGAGCAGCGTCAGCGCCATGTAGGCCACGATGACCCACTCAAACGCCATCAGCCCTTTCTTGGGGGTCTTCTCACGTGTAAAGTATTCTTTCACAGCCACTTGTTCTCCTTATACCATTTTATCGTCTCCTTGACCCCCTCGCGCAGCTTGTAGTGAGGGTGGAAGCCAAGCTCGTCGCACGCCGGCTCGATGTCGCACCGCCAGTTGCGCTGCTTGAGGATGTTGAACTTGTCGTTGTTCAAGACAATCATCTTGCCCGTCATGCGGCCAATGTATTCGCCGCAGAGCGTTACCAGGCGCAGCACCCACACCGGGGCCTTTATCCTTATCCACCACCTGCCGCCCAGCTCCTCGTGGATGTATTCGCTGAACGTTTCGCTCTGATAGACATCGCCGTCGGAGAGGAAATACTTCCGGCCCGACATGCCGTGGTCGAGGGCAAGAAACACCGCTTGCACCACGTCCTTGACATAAACAAACGTTATGTCCTGCCGCTTGTAGCCCACGGAGAAGTCAACATGCTGCGCAATGCTCTTCGCCATGACGTAGTAGTCCTTCTCGCGCGGTCCATATACGCCCGTGGGGCGCAGCACGATGTAGTTGAAGTCGTTGCCAATGGAGTCCAGAAACTGCTCTGCCGCGAGCTTGCTCCGCCCGTAGGCTGTGTTGGGGCGCGGCGTGTCGCTCTCCGTAATCTCCTGATAAGGCTGCTGCTCCTTTATCGCACCGAAGATGCTCAGGCTGCTCATGTAGACGAACCGCTTCAGCGACATCCCCGTCTTGAGTATGGCATTCACGAAGTTCTTGGTGCCCTCGAAGTTGACGCGCATGAAGTCGTCCTTGTGGAGGCACTTCGTAACGCCCGCCGTATGGACAATATAGTCGAAGTCGTGGCCTTTCAGCTGCTCCGCAAGCCTCTCCTCCGACGAGAAGTCGAGTTCGAGGAAGTGGATGCGGCTGTCTTGCAGATAGCGGCGCGAGCTTGTCTTGCGCACGCCCGCCCACGCCTCGAAGCCCCTGCGCAGGGCTTCCTCCACGATGAAACTGCCAATGAAACCACTGGCGCCGGTAATCAATATCTTCATAATCTGTTTAAGGTTACAAAGTTAATACATTAATTGGAGAAAATCGTTTCCCTTGCCCATTTTTTCCTTTTCCCATGAATTTTAGGACAGGAAAAGCGCAATCTTTCAAGGCCAGCGCCGAACAGCGCGGGCAAAGAGTATTCGATTTTTTATTATGAATAATGTTTACAACACCCCCTCTGTGGCTGGCGTATTTGCCACGAGGCAGTGGTTTGGCCGCAAATACGCGATTCTCAGCGAAGCTTGCAACAAACTGTCAATCAGCGAGTTGCCTTTTTCACCTTTCCCCCGCCCCAAAATCCCGCCTTCCTTACGCCGCGAAGGTGTCTTCTTCGCGCCGCCAAGCACCCTTCTCTACGCCGTAAAGCATCCACCTCTACGCCGTAAAGCATCAGCCTTCGCGCCGCAAAGGTGATCCTCGCCCGCCGCGCGACTCTTTTCCTTGCACCCATTTTCCTCAAATGTTAAACTTTTAACATCTCCTTGCCCCATTTTTCAATGTCGCTTTTTGCATCTTCTTTCTTGACTCCTGTCCGAAAAAAGTCCCAAACCCTTTGCCGTTTGAGGATAAAGCAGTATATTTGCAACTGCAATATGACTTATACCATCCAAGATAATGATTTGCCACGCTTGACGCATTGGCTCCGCAGCCATACGCGCATATATAGTAGCCCGCAAGACAGGTTGCTGCGTGAGGACATACAGGCAAGGGTTGCCGATGCCCTTGCCAAGGCTGGGCTTTATCATGTCGTGGACATGAGTCAAGAGGGCGACCTTGCATGTGAAGACGGCATTCAAATGGACATGTTCACAAATTATGCCTCAGTGCCTTTTCCAGCCCCGTTGCATCCACAATTCTCGTTTGTGGACTTGTTTGCGGGCATTGGCGGCATAAGAATACCATACGACGAACTTGGCGGCGACTGCGTGTTTTCATCAGAATGGGACACAAAGGCTTGCGAGACCTACTTCGCCAACTTTGGTGTTGTGCCATACGGCGACATCACAAAGATTCCCGCCGAAGCCATTCCTTCCCACGACCTGCTGCTTGCCGGCTTCCCTTGTCAGGCATTCTCAATCATGGGCAAAATGCTTGGTTTCGCTGACACGCGAGGCACCATGTTCTTCGAAATTGAGCGCATATTGAAGCACCACCACACCCCATACATAATGCTGGAGAACGTAAAACAGCTAATCGGGCACGATAAGGGGCGCACATTCAAGGTTATCCTTGATCACCTTCAGCAGTTGGGGTATCATGTTAAGTGGAAAGTCCTCAATGCCCTTGATTTCGGTTTGCCACAAAAGCGGGAAAGGGTAATAATAGTTGGATTCCTCGACAAAGACGATTACGAGGCTTTCAATTTCAACTTCACGCCCAAGCCATACAACCTTGCAGACATCCTTGAGGATGACAGCCAAGTGGACAATAGCCTTTTTGCCTCTGACCATATTATAAAAAAAAGAAAAGAAAGGACTTTGGGAAAGACTGTTTTCTACCCCTCCATTTGGCATGAAAACAAGTCGGGCAACATTTCCATTCTCGACTATTCGTGCGCACTCCGCACGGGGGCTTCTTACAATTACCTGTTGGTAAACGGCATCCGCCGTCCTTCCTCGCGTGAGCTGTTAAGGCTGCAAGGTTTTCCAGACAAGTTCAGGATAGTAGTCTCCCACCAAGACATACGCCGGCAGACGGGCAACTCGGTTGCCATTCCAATGATTAGGATGGTAGCTGAAAAAATAGCAAGGATAATAAAAAACCATAAAAATGAGACATCCGAGACTAAGAGATGGAAAGCGGCTGCAAACCAATGAGCCATACCCCATAAACCAACTGCCCGACGACCTCATAGTGAAGATTGGTGGCTATTTTGTCCACCTGCTCTACATCGGGCGCAAGGATATCAGCGGGGCAGACTGGGGAGATGCCTTTGCCGATGCCATTGGTGGTGCACATCTTGACTCTCCCGTAGGTATTGCCGACGTGGTGCTTGGCAAGATGGCATGGTCCATGAAAACTGTGAAAAACAGTAGTCCTTTCACGGCAAGGACGGTCAGGCTGATAAGCGGGCGATGCTCGCCCGACTATTCATACGGCATCACTGACCCACACAGGGACATTCAGAAAACAGGCACTGCCGTATTGGGCATTTGGAATGAGCGCATAAACATTGCGCAGGACAACTACAATCCATTACGGACATCAGTTCTCGTCCGCTCCAATGACTTGCTTTCATATTGTATATTCGAGGAGGAAAACCATAGATACCCCACCAACGAATACGTTTGGGAAGTAAACAACAACGGCAACCTTATAGGCAAGAGCATTGAGAATGGCGACACGTGCTTTACGTGGCAGCCACACGGCTCACAGTTTACTATTCACTCCAAGGTCCCGGCAAATGCCGTCAAGTTTAAAATCAAACATCCGCCAGTGATTTCCAAAGAAGCCATCCTCGACACCATCCATTTTGACAGTAGTTGGGTAGACATATTGGGGCGTTGAAAGCCAGAAAATTGGCCAATCTCCTTTGCCGTTTGAGGATAAAGTGCAAGACTTCTCCTACAAGTTCAGGATAGTGGCTGAAAAAAATAGCAACGTATCTTGGGATGTGGCCAACGTTCCAAGCACAATGGGAAAACCTGCGCAAACCATACTTTTTAATCCACTTTGCGCAAATTTTCCACTTGCAAACTTGCGCAAACCATATTTTTTTACTACTTTTGCGCAAGATTGATTACTACTTTTGTTATAGAGATTATGATAACAGAGCCAATAATAGGAAGAAAGGATGAGCAACGGTTGTTTTCCGAATACTTGCATTCTGACCGTTCGGAATTCATCGCCGTTTATGGTCGCAGACGTGTGGGAAAGACATTTCTCGTCAGGCATGTTACAAACGACAAGTTCTCTTTTTTCATGACGGGTGTCCACGATGCGTCAAAGTCTGACCAGCTGCTCAATTTCAGCATAGCCCTGCAAAAGTACAGCAAGGCAGAAAGCGTCTCCATATACAAGAACTGGATTCTTGCCTTTCATGCACTTGCCATGTTTTTGGAAAGCCTTGGGGATGCAACGAAGATAATATTCATTGATGAACTTCCATGGATGGATACGCCACACGGTGGCTTTATTCCAGCCTTGGAAAACTTCTGGAACAGTTGGGCTTCTCTTCGCAACGACGTAAAGTTAATAGTATGTGGCTCGGCGACATCATGGATGATTAACAATCTTATAAGAAGCAGGGGAGGCTTGCACAACCGTCTCACGCACCATCTGGTGATTAAGCCCTTTACACTCAAGGAAAGTGAGGCGTATCTTGCCGCCCACCATTTTGCATATGCACAGAAACAAATTGCCGAATGCTATATGGTAATGGGCGGAATACCGTATTATCTTTCAATGCTTGATGCAGGAAAAAGCGTAGCCCAAAACATAGACAGCCTTTTTTTCAGCGAGAATGCGGGGCTCGTCGATGAGTTCAACGACCTTTATCGCGCCCTGTTCAACAAGCCCATGCCTTATATAGCCATTGTCACGGCCCTTGCGACAAAAGCCATTGGCATGACAAGACAACAGCTTATCAAAACGACAGGGCTTACCAACAACGGTGCCCTGACAACGGTGCTCGAGGGACTCGAACAGTGTGGCTTCATACGCCAGTACATGCCGTTTGAAGGCACGGCAATGACCGTCAGACAGACAAGCCGAACAGTCTATCAGCTTATAGATTTCTATACCTTGTTTTACTTTAAATTCATAAAGGCTAATAAATACCAAAATTCTTTTTTCTGGTCAGAATCTTACAACAGCCAACTGCATGATACGTGGGCGGGGTTGTCGTTCGAACTGCTATGCCTCACCCATGTTGACAAAATAAAACAGTCGCTTGGCATTTCCGGCGTGCAGACACGTGTATGCTCATGGAGAAATAACACAGACGAAGGCAGAAACGCACAGATAGACTTGCTGATAGACAGGAAAGACGACACCGTGAACCTGTGCGAGATAAAATATGCCAATGATGAGTATGCCATAACTAAAGACTATGCAGAAAAGCTTCAACGCAAGATAGACATATTCCGACAAAGCACTGGTACAAGGAAAACCATACTGTTGACCATGATAACGTCTTTTGGTGTCAAACACAACACTTACAGCGACATAGTGCAATGCAATGTCATGCTGAAAGACCTGTTCGCATAACTTTTAATTTTAATTAATCACTTTAACTTGCGTGTAATAAATCTTTTTCGTTAATTTGCAAAATATAAAACTGTAAACTGGACAACTATAAACTGGACAACCATAAAACTCACTATACTATGGGAAAGAAGGAGAAAAAAAGCGGCAAGCGCATGACAAAGAGGGAGCTTGGCGCGGCAATAGAAAAATATTTCGCCACGCAGCCTGGCAAGGATTTGAGGTTGAAGGACATGTACCGCAACCTGCACCTCGACACCCACCCGCTGAGGATGCTCGCGATGGACATCATGGAAGAGATGCAGTGGGACGACTTCATAACAAAGACTGGCGACTACACATTCCGCCTCAACACCAAGGGGCAGGTGCAGGAAGGCACGTTCCAGCGCAAGTCGAACGGCAAGAACTCATTCATACCCGACGACGGCGGCAAGCCCATCTTCGTCGCCGAGCGCAACTCAATGTCGGCACTGACTGGCGACCGCGTACGCGTGTCGTTCATGGCACGCCGCCGCAACCACATCAAGGAGGCCCAGGTCATAGAGATACTTCACCGCGCCAAAGACCAGTTTGTGGGCCGCCTGAAGGTCGGCAAGGACATTGCCTACCTCGTGACACCCGAAAACACGTTCGCGCAGAACATACTCATACCCAAGCGCAAACTCAAGGGCGGCAAGACCGACGAGAAAGCGGTGGTGAAAGTCATACAGTGGCCTGACGACGAGCACAAGAGCATCATCGGTGAGGTGGTGGACGTGCTCGGCGAGAGCGGCGACAACGACGTGGAGATGAACACCATCCTCGCGCAGTACGGGTTGCCCTACAAATATCCGAAAGCCGTGGAAAAGGCCGCCGACCAGATTACGGGCGAGATAACGGAGCAAGACGTGAAGGAGCGTGAGGACTTCCGCGACACGTGGACATGCACCATCGATCCGAAAGACGCGAAAGACTTCGACGACGCGCTCTCCATAAAACAGCTCGACAAGGGTCTCTACCAGGTGGGCGTGCACATCGCCGACGTGAGCCACTACGTTACCGAAGGCTCGATAATAGACAAGGAGGCGCAGAAACGAGCCACATCGGTGTATCTCGTTGACCGCACCATACCCATGCTGCCCGAACGGCTCTGCAACTTCGTTTGCTCGCTTCGCCCCGACGAGGACAAGCTCACCTACAGCGTCATCTTCGACCTCGACGACGAAGCCAATATCAAGGCATCGCGCATCGTCCACACCATAATCCGCTCCAACAGGAGATATGCCTATGAGGAGGCTCAAAAAATCTTAGAAGATAATGGCGTAATAGACGGCAAGGGTATGCCTGCCCCCTTCCTATCGGAGGGGAAGGGAGAGGCTAAGGACGAGTATGGTTGGGAGATATGCACCCTCGACCGCCTCGCCAAGAAGCTGCGCGAGAAGAGGTTCAAGGACGGAAGCGTGAAGTTCGACACCGAGGAGTTGCACTTCGACATCGACGAGAAAGGGCATCCCATTCGCTGCTACTACAAACGCTCAAAAGACGCCAACAAGCTCATCGAGGAGTTCATGCTCCTTGCCAACCGCACTGTCGCCGAGAGTGTGGGCAAGGTGCCGCGGGGCAAGAAGGCGAAAGTGCTGCCCTACCGGGTACACGACAACCCCGACCCGGAGAAGATGGAGACGCTGCGCAAGTTCATCGTACCATTCGGCCTGAAAGTGAAGACCGACGGCACGCGCAAGGCAATGATAAAGAGCATAAACAAGCTCATGGACGACGTGGAGGGCACACGCGAGGGCAAGCTCGTGCAGACCGTAGCGTTAAGGGCCATGATGAAAGCCAAGTACACCACACACAACATTGGCCACTTCGGACTTGGCTTCGACTACTACACCCACTTCACCTCGCCCATACGCCGCTACCCTGACACGATGGTCCACCGCCTGCTCACGAGATACCAGCAAGGCGGACGCTCCGCCAACCAGAAGCACTACGAGGATCTCTGCGAGCACTGCTCCGACATGGAGCAGATAGCGCAAAACGCCGAGCGCGACTCTATAAAGTACAAGATGGTGGAGTTCATGGGCGACAAGATTGGCGAAGTCTATGACGCGCACATCAGCGGCGTTACCTCCTACGGCATCTACTGCGAGATTGACGACAATCACTGCGAGGGAATGGTGTCGATGCGCGACCTCGGCAACGACTACTACGAGTTCGACGAGAAGAACTTCTGCTTGCGCGGCCGCCGCCATCACCACAAGTACCAGCTCGGCGACCCAGTGCGCATAAAGGTCGTTAAGGCAAACCTCGAAAAGCGGCAGCTGGACTTCACTTTGGAGAATTAGAACGTTGTGTGCGCACACAACGGTTTGATTTACGTCAATAAAGAAGCCGAAAAAACGCAAAACCGACACAAAACTGTTGCGGCAATCCCACTTTCTTCTTAACTTTGCATCGTCAAAAGGAAGTAAGGCCTGCCACACGGCAGGGATTTCGAAAGACACAAACATGATTGGAGAAAGTTAGTAGATTGTTTCATATAGGTTTTTAGTTTTTAGGTTTTAAGAGTTAGTTTTTTAGGTTTGCACAAATCCCCATCTTTCAAGCGTGAGAGATGGGGATTTGTTTTACGTGGCGGACATTTATATTAAAAAAGGTGCGCCCGAACAAGGCGCACCCTAATCTATTTACAGTACCCAAAGCCTGACGGCAAAACGTTTACCTAAACCGCCAGACCTTGGTAGTCTTCGTTCTTGGCCAATGCCGGCATCAATCCTCCCAAGGATTATAGCGGGGCAGGGTGACCCAAGAATCGTCGAAATCAAAATCATCGTCCCAGAGGTCGTCT
Source organism: uncultured Prevotella sp. (assembly GCA_964616945.1). Lineage (GTDB taxonomy): Bacteria > Bacteroidota > Bacteroidia > Bacteroidales > Bacteroidaceae > Prevotella. The sequence continues at coordinate 27,596 of CAZTUD010000006.1, forward strand.
TCGAAAGTCGTGGTTGCCTTGGGCTTCTTCCGCTTCTCGTGATGCACGCCAGGCTTGAATTGCTTCGCATCCAGGTCAGGGCTTGTAAAGCCAACGCCCGCCATCAGTCCTTCGCCGATGTCCATGACTTCAGTGATTGGTCTTTTATATTCTTTCTTCATACTCGTAGCCTTTATTTGCCAAGCACCACCTTGCGCCCGTTGACAATGTACACGCCCTTCATGGTAGGCTTGTGGACACGACGGCCTTGCAAGTCGTAAATCTTCTGCTCACCGTCGGCATCGTTGTTGATGCCGTTGATGCCAGTCGTCATGTCGTCAATCTCCACAATCCTGATGTTCATAGGCTTCGCGGAGTTCTTGTACGGGTTGTCATCACGGTCGGTAACAGTCAGGTAGAAGTTGAACGGCTCCAGCTTAATGGTCGTCCTGCCTGAACGCAGTGAGAACTCTCCCGTTGAATGCGTAAGGGAGTACCATCCGTTATCCTCTGACGAAGCTGTCTTGGTAGTGTAAATGCCAGTGCTGGTGTAATAGTAAGCGTTGCCAGTAATCCTCGTCGGAATAGGATTCGTAACCTTCAACGTTGTGTTCTCCACAGTGAACGTCTTCAGTCCAGCCGACTTTGCACGGACGAGATAAGGCATGTTGGCCTTCACCACGTCGCCGGCCTTGAGCAGCTTGGTGCCGATGGTAACAGTGCGCAAGTCGTTCTTGTCAATATCATCTCCATCGTTTGACACACCCTCAAGGTAACCGAAGTCATACTGACTGACCAGATCAGATGTGAGTTTCAAGTCGAACGGAACATTCCAACCTAACCAAATGTTCTCCCTGAACGTGCGGGTGAACTTGATGTTGACATTCTCCTGCTGGCCCAGTACGCGGAAGGCGTAGAGGTCGTCGCCGTCGATGTTGTAGGTGTTGGAGGCATCGGGGAGCATCGTCTGCCATTCGTCACTGGCAGTGTTCTTGTACTGCACAGGACCCGCCTTCGTAGCCGAGAGATATACGTAGAGCGTGTCGGCATTCGTGCTGGTCACCATAACGGTGTCCTTGTACGTGCCCGCCGTCTCGGGGCTGAAGGTCACCTTGACAGCCGTGCTGCTCACCGTGCCGTCAGTAGGCGCGACGCTGGCCGGCTCAACGCTGAAGCCCGTCTCGTCGCCATGAAGCACCGTGAGGGTGATGTCATCGTTCAGGTTCTTGCCCGAAACGGTGAACGCATTGTCCTTCTCGGTAGAAGTCTCACCTTCGGCCAGGCTGAACGTGTCAAGCGTCACATTCTCAGTGTTATCGTTGACCTTGACTTCCGGCTTTATGAACTCTACGGTGAACTTAACCTCGTCGGCAGCATCCACGGCACCAACAATGCCGTCGAAAGCATAGACGAGCGCGCCGATAGCTGCTTTTGCAGTCAAGTTGCCACTGTTTTGCAGCGATGAGAACAACTCTTTCACCTTATCGTTTTCACCTATGTTGGCGCCGTCCATCGTAATCTTGACGTTCTTCTTCACGGTAGCGGCACTGCTGCTCATGCCGAGAGTGGAACCGACAGGGAGATAGACTTCAGCCACGGTGTTGGAACCAGTGCCAGAGGTTTGCTCAACATCTGCGTCCTTGAACAAATCGGCTACGGTAGCTCCATTGCTCACGCCGCCCTTGAGGAAGTCGAAGTCGGACTTGAACACGAGCTTCTCGGTGCCAACCTGGATGTAAGCACCCTTCTTGAAGAGGAAGTGGGTATCCTCCGGCGTTACGCCACCCTGGGCCGTAAGATGGTCGTCGTTCACCATGAACTGCCAAGCCTCGCGAGCAGCCGACTCGTCGCTCGGTGTGCCAATAATCTGGTAAGCAGAGTCGATGCCTGCGATGTTGTAGGTGAAGGTCTTCTCCTCGTCGCCATCCTTGATTGTGACAGGAGCGGTGACACCACCAAACCCGTAAGTGCTGGTCAAGAATGAGGAGAGCTTCGCTTTTCCGTTGTTCAAGCCCGTCTCCACAGTCTTGGTGTAGGAGCGCGTACCGCTCACGCCAAGCGATGCCACGTTGGTCATGCTGACATTCAGGGTTGCCTTGCTTGTGCTGAGGTTGTCGTTGTAGGTGTCGGGCAGAGCCACCACGAAGTGGTAGTCGCCATAGACATCGGCATTGACCTTAATCTCAGTGTCGGTGGCATTGCCTTCTGAGTCAGCCTCGTAACCAGTCACATCCACATGGAACTTAGGAGTCTCGGGATTGGTAAATTCCACGGTGAACTTAACCTCGTCGGCTGCATCGGCAGCACCAACCACATCGTCGAAGTAGAGCACGAGGGCAGCGATGGCAGCCTTGGCGTCGAGGCTTCCGCCGTCGCGTATGCCGGTGAAGAATCCGTAAATAGGCTTCACGGTTTGGTCGCCATTCTTAGTGGCAATGGTCTTGCCGTTGGCAGCCTGTGCGTCCATTGACACATAGACGTCCTCGCTGACCGTTGCCGCGCTTGAGCTGATGCCGAGCGTGGAGCCTGCGGGCAGGTAGGCGATGGCCTTCAGCGTGCGTGCGTCGTCGGCATCGGCGTAGTTGACCTTCTCAATGCGCACTTGTGCGTCGTCGAAGAGAGTCTCCAACGAAGCCGCGCCCTTGAGGAAGTCGAAGTCGTCGAGGAAGACGAGCTTCTCGTCGCCAATCTGCAGGAACGCGCCCTTCTTGAAGAGGAAGTGGGTGTCCTCCGGCGTTACGCCCTTCTCGGCGTTCACCTTGCCGGTGATGACATGCCAAGCCGCGCGGGCGTTGTCCTCGTTGTCGGGAGTTCCGACAATGTGGAGGTCGTCGGTGATGCCGGCGATTTTGTAAGTGAAGCTTGTGGTCTCGCCGTCGGCGATAACGTCAACCGGAGCATCAACGCCCTGGAACGCATACGTGTTGGGCAAGAATGCTGAGAGCTTCGCACTGCCATCGACACCCGTCTCCACGGTCTTGCTGTAAGAGCGGGTCTCGCCCTCGGCCAGTCCGAGCGTCTGAACGCCGGTCATGGTGACGTTGAGGGTCGCCTTGCTTGTTGACAAGTTGTCGTTGTACTTGTCGGGCAGGGCTACGTCGAAGTGGTAGTCGCCAAAGACATCGGCGGTCACAGGTATCGCGACGTCGGTGTTGTCGGCATCGTAACCCGTCACGTCAACGTGGAACTTGGGCGTGGTAGCCTCGTTCTTCGTGAACTCAACCACAAACTCTGCGGCCTTGTTCTCGCTCACTGCCGTGACAATCTTGTCGAATGCCTTGACGAGCCCTCCAATGGCGAGCTTGCTGTCGGCATCCTTCATCTGGGTCTTGAGAGCGGTGAACACGCCTGACGAGAACACGTCAACGTTGTCAGACTTGGTGCCCTTCATCGTGACGGTGACATCCTCAGTCAGCGAGGCCGCGCTTGAGCTTACGCCGAGCGTGGAGCCAGCGGGCAGATAGACCGAGGCCTGGTTCTTGGCGTCGTCGCCGTCAACGTGCTTAATCTGCACAAAGCCCTTGGCCTCGTCGAAGAGCTTGTCGGCTGTGGCCGTGCCCTTGAGGAAGTCGAAGTCTTTCAGGAAGACGAGCTTTTCGTCGCCAATCTGCAGGTACGAGCCTTTCTTGAACAGGAAGTGGGTGTCGTTGGTCGAGAGATCCTGCGTGGCACTGACCTTGCTTGTAAGCAGGTGCCAGGCGGCACGAGCCTTCTCAACGTCGGACGGCGTGCCGACTATCTTGTAGTCCTCGTTGATGGCCGCGATGTCGTAGTCGAACTGCTCGGTCTGAGTAGCGTCCTTCACGGTGACAGGAACCTTGGCCCCTGCGAAGCCGTAAGTGCCGGTGAGGGCTCCGTGCAACGAGGCTGTAACGTTGTCAACGCCAGTCTCCACGGTCTTCGAGTAGGAGCGGGTTTCGCCGTCCTTCAGGCCGAGAGTCTGTACGCCGGTCATCGAGATGTTGACGGTGGCCTTGCTTGCGCTGAGGTTGTCGTTGGCAGCGTCGGGCAGGCTGACCTCGAACGAGTAGTCGTCGTAAACGTCGGCGGCAACCTTTATCTCGGTGTCGGTGGCTGCGCCTGTGCCGTCGGACTCATAGCCTGTAACGTCGGCATGGAACTTGACGGGCTTGGCCTCGGTGAATTCTACGGTGAACGCTGCGCCGTCGGCCTTGTCAACCATTCCGACAATCTCGTCGAAGTAGTCAATCAATGCGGCGATGGCGGCCTTGGCCGTAGGCTTCGAGCTACTTGCCAGGTTCGTGAAGAAGCTCGTCACGGCATCGGCATCGGTGGCCTTGCCATCGGGGGCGGCCATCGTGACCTTCACGTCCTCAACAGCCGTTGCCGCGCTGCTGCTCACGCCGAGCGTGGAGCCTGCGGGCAGATAGACGGCTGCCTTGACGCTGCTCGCGCCGCTGACGTTGGCCTTCTCAATGCGCACCTGTACGCCGTCGAAGAGGTTCTCCATCGAGGCAGTGCCCTTGAGGAAGTCGAAGTCGGCGAGGAACACGAGCCTCTCGTCGCCTATCTGCAGGTACGCGCCCTTCTTGGAGAGCATGTGGGTGTCGTCTACGGTCACCTTGGAGGCTGATACGTGGTCGGAGTT
>CAZTUD010000007.1:0-31219 GCA_964616945.1 uncultured Prevotella sp.
TGTTGGCCTCGGCCAGATTGGTAGTGGTCTCCATCGCTATGAGGTACATCTCCGACATGCGCACGAGGGGCATGACCTGCTTCTTGGTGAGCAGCACGGCCAGCATGTCAGCCCCGCTGTAATCGGCAGGGTCGTATAGATACTTGACAAGCGTCGGACTGACGCGGCCATAGAGGTCCTTGCTCTGGCGGTTCCACACGTTGAGGTAGCGGTTGTCGCTCGACGTGTTGCGCCCGACGTATAGCTGGCGGTCGAGCATGGCGGAGGTTATGTAGAGCATGTTGTTGTCAACCGACGCGCCCCCGCCCAGCAGACTGAAAGCGTAGTTGGCGATGGAGCGGTTGCTGAGGGCGAATATGCACTCGCTGGGCAACGAATAATAACCGTTGGCCATGTCGCTCACGCCCGACAGCGGCATGAACGGCTCGCCGTCTACCTGGGCGTTGATTACTGCCGTGGCCTCGTCGTGAGCCTTCTGTGCCTGCCCCGTGTAGAGGTAGAGGCGGGCCTTGATGGCACGGACGGCAAAATAGTTGAGACGGAACTGGCGGTAAAGCATGAAGTCGTCGTCAATCCCCGTCGTCGAGCCGCTTTCCTGGTTGAGGTCGGCCACGCTGTACTGCTGTATGGGGTCGGAGCCGTCGAGCAGCTGCTCGGCAGCGTTGAGGTCGCTCTCAAGCTGCGACACGAAAGCATCGTAGGCAAGGTAGGAAGCCGGGGTGTGGATGTCGTTCTTGAGCGAATAGGGCAGCGAGATGCTGTTAGTGCCGCCCGGCATCTGCCCGAAGAGGCGCAGCACGTCGAAATGGGCGAAAGCACGCAGGGCGTAAGCCTCGCCGAGGACGACGTTGCGGGCGTCGGCGTCGCGGATGACGTTGCCGTCGGCAGAGACGTTGGCTATCACCTCATTGGCTTGGGCGGCAACTTTATAAAGCCCTTGGTAAATGGCCTTGAAGGCATCGCGGCAGTAGTCGTTGTCGTACTGGTGGAGCCAGAGGTAATGCTGCAAGGGCATGGCCTGAAGGTTGGGCTGATTCCACAGGCAGGCCAGGTTCTCGATGTCGGCCATAGTGAGCCGCTCGCCATAGAGGTCGGTGCCCGCCATGATGGTGTAGCAGCCCGCGAGGGCATCCTTGATGTTGTCGTAGGTTGAGAACATGTCCTCCTCGCGCACCTCGTCGTCGGGCTTCACGTCGAGCCAGTCGCTGCACGAGGCAAGTGGCAGCATGGCAAGAAGGCAAGAAAGGAGGCTGGTGAAAGCCTTGCCGCGCGATGGCTTGTTCATAATACGCGATGGCTTGTTCATAATATGTATTGGTTTCATTGCTTGTTTCTCCCTTTGCTTAGAATGTGAGTGTTACGGTGCCTTGTATGTTGCGGGCGTATGGGTAGGAAGTGCCGCGCTCATATTTGACGGTTGACCAATAGAAGAGGTCGGAGGCGTTGACGGCGAACACTATCGACTCAAGCCCCGTGAGGTTGCGCAGCCACTGGCTGTTCCAGCGATATTGAAGGCTCAGGCTCTGAAGCTCAAGCACGCGGTCGTCGAAGACGTAGCGCGAGGTGGCATGGGTCTCGACGTCGTCGAAGTTGCGGAAGAACGTGTTGTCGCCAGCCTGCATCCAGCGGCTTGACAGCACGCGAGCGTCAACATTCTTTTCGCCAATAGTGCTGCGACTGATCTCCACGCGGTCGCGCAGGGTGCTGTTGTAGAGCTTGCCGCCCCAGTGGTAGCCAAAGGACACGTTGAACGTGAAGTTGGCGTACATGAGCATGGCCCTGAAGTTGCCGCGCCAAGGCTGGTCGCTCGTGCCAAGGTAAACCTTGTCGGCGGGGTTCCACGTGTTCGACTTGTTGCCGTCGCGGTCGATGAACACCTCACGGCCCGTGCTGGGGTCTATGCCCGCCGAGCGCACGGCGTAGATGGCGTTGAGAGGCCGCCCCTCATAGAAAAGGTTGCTGACATCGACATTCTGGGCAAGGTACTGCTCGTTCTGCTCCTTGATGGCATCGGAAAGGCTCGTAATCTCGTTCTTGTTGTAAACGAACTGGCCGCCAAGCAAAAGGTTGAGCCGCTTCTTGTAGTCGCGTATAACATAGACGTTGAGCGATGCGTCGAAACCCGTGTTCTTCATTGAGCCGACGTTGGAGGTATAGGACGCGAAGCCGGAGCTTAGGGGCAGGTCCATGTAGGACAGGAGGTTGGACGTGCGCTTGTCATACCAGTTGAACTCTGCCACGACGCGTTGCTTTAGCAGTCCGGCTTCGAAGCCCACGTTCCACTCCTTGGTCTTCTGCCACGTCAGGTCGGAGTTGCCAAGTCCCATAATGGTGGCTGAGGTCCAGCTGAGATAACGCTGGCCAGGAGTGTACTTGAACGTGGTATAGGCACTCTCGGTGGTGAAGTCTTGCGTGCCAGTGACACCATACGAGGCCTTGAGGCGCAAGTTGCTGAACACGTGCTGACGCTGCATGAATTTTTCGTTGTGGATGTTCCAGCCCACGCCCACGCTCCAGAACGGGGCGAAACGCTTGTCGCTGCCAAACTTTGAGCTGCCGTCCACGCGGTAAGAGAGGTCGGCATAATAGCGATTGTCGAAAGTATAGCTGGCATTGCCCGTGAAGCCCACCATGCGCGTCTTGGAGCGCGAGGCCGACGGGGTGCTGTCGAGGGCGTACTGGGAGGCGTTGCCGATGAAGTTGAGACTCGAGTTGGAGAAGCCCTCGGCGGTGAAGAGATAGTTGTAGAGCTTCTCGTTGGACACAGAATAGTCAAGCCCAACGTACACCTGGTGCTTGTCGGCAAAAGTCTTGGAATAGCTCATTGTGACGTTGCCGTTGAGGGCGTTGTCGGTGCCTGAGCCGTAGCGGTAGAGCCCCTTGCGCAACTGCCCGCTCGCCGTCTGGTAGGTGGCGGTGGTGAAATAGGAATGCTCCTTGGGCAAGAAATAGTCAGAGGAGCTGCGCGTGGTGGTCACGCCGAGCTTGGCGCGAAGTCGCAAGCCGTCGATGATGAGCCACTCAAGCGAGAAGTTGTTTATAAACGTGAAATACTCGCTCTTGTTCACCGTGTTGAGCGACGCATCCCACAACGGGTTGCCAACGGGCGACTGGTCGTTGTGGTCGAAGTCGGGAAAGGTCTGCACAATGTTGCCGTTGGCATCGTAAGGGTTGTTGTAGGGCAGCATGTCAACATAGTCGGAAAACGAGCCGTACTTGCTCTGGCGGGCATGGTTGCTCGTGACGGTGGTGTAGTTGCGGAAGATGAAGTTGTGGGTGGAGTACATCAGCGTTATGTCGGCATTGAGGTTCTTGCGGCTGCTGCCTTTCATTGCTCCCGACACGTCGTTGTAGCCCAGCGACGCCGCCCAGCGAAAGGCCTGCGCCCCGCCGTCGAGCCGCGCGTTATAGACCTGGCCCACGCCCGTGTGCACGGGCTTGTGAAGCCAGTCAACATCAGTGCCGTTGAGCACCTCTTGCAGTCGCTCGTTGTAATAGCGGTTGTGGGCGAGCTGCATGGTGGGCGCACCGCCGTCGTAAAGGCCAATGCGCTTTTGCAGTTCAAGTATCTGGCGGGCGTTGAGCACGTCGTAGCTCGACAAGTCGGGCACCTCGAGGCTCACGCCAGCCTTTGCCGAGACACGTATCTTGCCTTCCTTGGGCTGCTTGGTTATGACCACTATAACGCCATTGGCGCCACGCGAGCCATAGATGGCGGTGGCGGCGGCATCCTTGAGGATGTTGATGCTCTCTATCTGGTCGTCATTGTAGTCCATGAGCTTGGTGAGCGAAATCTCGAAGCCGTCGAGTATAACGAGCGGCGTGTTCACCGTTTGCCCGGCATTGGCGTTGAACTCCTCAACGTTCATGGGCAGTGTCGAGGATCCGCGGATGTTGAGGTTGGGCAGCGTGTTGGGATCGCTGCCCACGGCGTTGTTGATGGGGAAGCTGAGCGATGCGTCAACGTTCTTGAGCGTCTGTAGCAGGTTAGAGCCGCGATAGAGGTCAAGGTCTTCGCGGTCGATGGTGGACACGGCTCCCGTATAGCTCTCCTTGGCCTTGCGGAAGATGCCCGTGACCACAACCTCGTCCACTTTATTGTCAGAGCGAAGCACCACGTCGCGCACCACGTCGGTGCCGCCTTGGGCTATTTGCACGTACTGGGTGGCGAGGCCGACATAGGAGAACTTCAGCACCGTGGGCTCGACAGGTATCTTGAACGTGTAGAAGCCGTCGGCGTCGGTCACGGTACACACGCGGCTCTCGCCTATGCACACCGGCACGCCTACAAGTTCTTCGCCATTCTCGTCGCGCACGTACCCCTTTATGGTGCGCTCACGCCCGCTGGCCTTCGTCTCGGCCTGCTTCCGTGCGCTCACAGTAACGAAGTTGCCCTCCACTTTCCAGCGCAGGGGATTGAGGCCCACAATCTGGCGCATGGCCTCATGGATAGTGACGTTCTTCAGACGGCACGACACGCGATACTGGGTGATGTCCTCAAGGGCGAAGAGAAACTTGTAGCGCGTCTTTTTCTCTATTTTCTTGAACACATCGCGCATGGGTTCGTTCTTGGCCGTGAGGGTGACGGTGGATGCCGTGGGGGGCTGAGCCTGCAGGGGCTGCGGACTGAAAGCCAGCAGCAGGATGGCAAAAAACGTCAGCAGAAAGAGTTTCTGTTTCATAAGCTTGCGTTTAGAATAGTTTTCCTTTTTTGTCATTTATAAAGGCTTACGTATAAAAGAGGAAATGGTTACCCTGAAAAAATAACTTTTTTTTCATCACATTTAAAGTCATGATTTCTTGACTGTATAATCTTGTAAAATAAACACATGAAACTCCCTTTTTGTCGCACTTTGGTTCTGTCGTTTGAGCGAAGATACTCCCTTTTTGTCGCTGAAACATATAGATAGTTGAAAAACAAATGATTACAAATGCTCCCTATTTGTCGCACTTCTCCCCTACCCCACCCCCACCAAATGGACAACATTACAAGATAACGGCTTATTTAGTAAAATATTAGTCATAGAAAAGCCAACATGTTCCCTATTTGTCGCACAAATGCTCCCTATTTGTCGAAGATGTTGTAAATATGTTCCCTATTTGTCGCACAAATGCTCCCTATTTGTCGCACAAATACTACCTATTTGTCGCACCTGCCTCCCAAAGTGTCGCCAGCAGTCAAATTTATAAGTTGTAAATCAATGAGTTACGAGGCTCTATTAATCATTGATACTAATGATTCTTATTAAAGACTATCAACCTTCCTGATATATTTCTTTTATATATTTCTTTTTTTTGATAATGCAATGGTTTGTCGTTTTTTGTTTGAAAAACTGACATAAAAACGTGTCATGCAAAACAGGTCTAAAAAATGTCGTTTGCTCATTTTTTCATGGTTTTGGTTTGCTCACTTGAAGTTTTTTTTCGTGATTCTGTCACCTTCGCGCCGCGAGGTCGTGTCCTTTACGGCGCGGAGATGCCTTCTTGGCGGCGTAAAGAAAGCATCTCTACGCCGCCAAGCATGAGACCTTACGCCGTAAGGTAGGGTGGGGTATTTCGCTACTTTTTACGTATTTTTGCAACATCTTGATATTCAGATGTTTTCAAGCTTCGCTGAGAATCGCGTATTTGCGGACAAACCATTGCCTCTTTGCAAATACGCTGCTCACAAAAGGGGTGTTGTAAACTTATTTCATTATACTTTTATACATATCGTTATAAATATAATTATATTTAGTTATATTTACTTATTAGTTTATTTATCTATCTGTACTCTTGCTTGTTTATATACTTATATTTATGCTTATCTATATTTAATTTTTGCTTGTTTATACCTATATTCATTTATCTCTGTATATATCTATCTATTTATATTTGTATCGATTTCTATCTTTATATTTTTGTTTTCATATATTTTTGCTTGTTCCTTTATTTGTGTATTTGTATGAATACGTTTTTATCTATTATATATCTGTTTGTTTACTTATTTATTTATATGTTTATACGTAAATTGCTGAGTCTGTGAGGAATGTTTAAATGTTGCGTATTCGCGTCTTGTATGTTGTTATTACACATTTGTATATAAATGTTTTCATTGGTTTGGTTATGTGTGTATTTATCTTAATACATAATTATCTTTTTACTCTTATAATTTTTTATTTATATCTATATCTGTATCTTTATCTTTTTGTATTTTTACCTTTTCTTGTAAATAATAGTCTATTCATTTGTTTGTTTCAATAAATGTTCGTATATTTGCACACGTAAAAAGATTTATGTCTAAATGTACAAAGCACTAAAAGAATAAAAGTATATGTGAGCGTATGTCTAAATATGCGGAAATATATAAATGTCTTTGTATGATAATATAGAAGATGATGAAAAACAGGAAAGTAGTATTCGCTAATCAGAAAGGTGGAGTGGGGAAGTCTACGCTCTGCATACTTTTTGCAAACTATCTGGCGTGGAAGAAGCAGGACGTGTGTGTGATTGACACTGACTTGCAGAAAACCATAAAGATGCAACGGAAGAAAGACGTAGAACTTTATCCTGACATGGAGGAGCCATATGAGGTGCAGGACTTTGACGTGCAGGACCCAGAGCTGATGCAGCAGCTCATGGACTCGGCATCGCAGACTGACGGCTTTGTGCTGTTCGACTCGCCAGGCAATGTCTCTGAGGACGGGCTCGTGCCAATTTTCACCAATGCCGACTTCATAGTCTGCCCGTATGAGTATGAGGAGAAGACGCTCGACTCGACAGGTACCTTTGTGCAGGTGATAAACGCACTGCGGCAGGCCACGCCGGAGATGACCGCCAAGATGTTCTTCGTGCCCAACCGCATCGACGTGCGCATAGGCACTGCCGACGAGCTGCGCATGTGGAAGCAGACCGACGCCATCTTCAAACAGCTTGGCTCCGTCACCCCGCGCATCACGTCGAGGGCATCGTTGAAGCGCATCAACACGATGGAAATTACTGCCCAGCAGCGGGAAGCTGTGAAGGGTGCATTCGACTTCATGATACGTCGGATGAAAGAGTAAAAGTTTGTTTGAATAAATAATAAAACACATAAACGTACGTTTATATAAATATATAAAAAACTAAACAACTAAACATATATGGCAAAGAAAAGGACGCGCGTCCTCCTTCCGGGAGGAATACAGAGCTTGGTTCATGATTTGCAGAATGGCGAATCGAGGTATGCTCCTGTGGTTTTAGAAGAGAAAGACAAAGCGGCGGAAAATAGTCCGCAGAGGGATCAGACAATTGGTAACCAACAAAATAAGACTGCCGATGACGCAGTTTCACAGCAACCGTCAACCTCTGCGGGAAATGACGTGCAGGCGAGCAATGGCGCACCCGTGCCCGAAAAAACGGATGGTGGGCAGACACCAGATGCTACGGCTCAGCAAGAGGGTGGGGGAGAGACCCTGAAAGAATACCACATCGTGAAAGACGATTCGAAAGATTCGTGGGAATTGTTTCTCGACATGGCAAAGCAGTATAAGACAGGTGGAGGCAAGCTTGCCACCATTTATATAGATTCTACGCTCAAGAATGTGCTCGACCGCATGAAGTATGCAGGTCCGGAGAAGCTCTCCACCTCGGCGATACTTTCGAGCATTGTCGCCCGTTTCATCTACGATCACGAGGAAGACATCCGCAAGGTGCTGTTCTCCGGCAAGCTGATATAAAGATTCAAATATTCAAGCAAAAAACAAGCTCCCAAAAGTCAATCGTATCTGACTTTTGGGAGCTTGCTTAGTTGCGGAGGCAGGACTCGAACGTGCGACCTCCAGGTTATGAGCCTGGCGAGCTACCAACTGCTCCACTCCGCGATATTACCAAAAAATGCGCATCATTTCTGATTTGCGTCTGCAAAGTTACGGCTAATTTTTTTAATGAGCAAACATTTGGCAATGTTTTTTTGAAAAAGCCGCATAAAGATAGCTTTTTCTAACAAATCAAATGTTTTTTTGCTTTTCGGGGTACCCTTTTTTATAAACTTAACGATTTGAGGTCATAAGAGACCAAATTCAGTTAAGTTTTAGTATATGAGTAGATTGTTAAGATTGACTTTTCTTCTGACCTGTCTATTGGCTCTGTGCGCGACGAGTGTGTCGGCGCAGGACAATGGCGAGGTTCTGAAGGTGAAAGACGAGGCGTTGCCCAATGTTTTGCGGCAGCTGGAGCAGAAGACCGACTACCGTTTCCTCTACGTCAACGACGACATCAAGGGTTACACTTTTTCGGGCAGTCTTGCGTTCAAGGACATCAACGCAACCATGACGCAGCTGCTCAAGGACAAGCCGCTTGATTTCGCCATCGACCAAAAGTACGTTACCATAACCAAGCGTGGAGCCAAGAATGCGTTGGCAACTTTCGTCATGAATGGAAAGGTTTATGACGAGAGCGGGCTTGAAGTGCCGGGCGTGACCGTTATGATTGTGGGCACTGACCAAGGCACCGCCACCGATGTTGACGGACGTTTCTCGCTCAGGGTGAAAGCAGGCCAGCGGCTGAAGTTCACGTACATTGGCTACAAGGAAACTATCGAGGAAGTGAAGCCTGTGCACAACCGCAAGGTGATGAAAGTTACCATCGAGCCAGATTCCAAAAACCTCGACGAGGTGCAGGTGGTGGCGTTCGGCACGCAGAAAAAGGAAAGTGTGGTCTCCGCCATCACCACTGTGAGGCCTGGCGACCTCAAGACATCCTCCAGCGACCTCACCACCAACTTCGCAGGCCGCGTGCCTGGCATGATAGCATGGCAGACGGGCGGACTGCCTGGTGCGTTGACTGACAGTGAGATGCAGACCAAGTTCTACATCCGGGGCATCACCTCGTTCCAGAGCGGAGCCAACACCGACCCGCTTATACTTATAGACAATGTGGAGTCGAGCAAGTCTGACCTTTCGCGCATAGCCCCGGAGGATATTGAGAGCTTCTCCGTCCTCAAGGATGCCTCCGCCACGGCTATGTATGGCGCACGCGGTGCGAATGGCGTGATTTTGGTTGAGACTAAAAAGGGGAACGAAGGCTCGGTATATACCACTTTCCGCTATGAAAGTGTGCTGTCGCAGCCCACGCAACAGATTGATGTCGTTGACCCGATTACCTATATGCGAGCTTACAACCAGGCTCTGCTCACCCGCAATCCAGACGCCACGCCACAGTATTCGGTAGAGCGCATAAATCGCACAATAGATGCCCAAAATGGCAAATACCCTTCTTGGTTATACCCTTCAGTTGACTGGTATAAGCAGCTGTTCAAAAGCATGACGTGGAATCATCACGCGGGTCTCAACATCCGCGGCGGCTCAAAGAAAGTGCAGTATTATGCAGCCATCAACTATAACCGCGATGAAGGCATGATAAAGACAGACAGGCTGAACGACTTCTCATGCAATATAACCAACAACCAGTTGCAATTTCGCACTAATCTCAACATAGATTTGGCGGCGGGCATACAACTTGTCATAAACTCGGTTACAACTCTCGACAAGTATCACGGGCCGTTGGCAAGCCAACAGGCGGCTTACAATTATGTTTTCTATGCCTCACCTGTAGATTTTGCTCCGACATATCCTGCCGACGATGACAACAACTGGCCACACATCCTTTTTGGCACGACAGAGTCGATGAAGAGTAATCCTTATGCCGTAATGCATGCCGGGTATTTAGACCGCACAAGGTATTCAACTACCAATCAAGCATGGTATATGCAGAAGTTGTCCTCCTTATTGAGGGGACTTGAGGTGCGTGCGCGTGCTTCTATAGTACAGACTGGCTATTATACCAATCGTTTTAGTACGAGTCCATACTATTATGCTCTTACAGGCTATGACCAGGAGACTGGCAAGCACCAGTTGACAAGTGTCTATATGGATGGGCAGCCGAGCAAGAACCTTAGGGCCTCCGAGGGCACACACCAGACAACAACTCGCACCACCTTCACGGGCATGATATTGCATACTGCCGCATGGGGTGGCGCAGACAAAAATATGCACCAGACATCGCTGACAGGTGTGGCAGAGATGCAGAACACCACATTTACTCCTATTAACGATGTGCTCAACGGGCAGCCAAGGCGTAACCTGACGTTTTCTGCACGTGGCAGCTATGGTTTCCTTGACCGTTACTTTGGGGAGTTTAGCTTTGGTTATAACGGGTCAGAACGATTTGCCAAGAAGCACCGTTTTGGCTTTTTCCCTGCTGGCGGTGTGGCATGGATAGCATCGAGTGAACCTTGGATGAAAAAGATAAACGATGTTGTCAGTTATCTGAAGATAAGGGCTTCTTACGGAAAAGTTGGTAACGATGGCATCATCGCAAGCCCGCGCTTTGTTTACCTGCCTCAGATAGGTGTCGTAAATGGGGGTGGCAGTCCACAAGCTTTTTCGGGTATCAGTGGTTTCAACCGTTACAGGATAACTTATTATGCAAACCCGAACATTCAGTGGGAAGTGGCAGAGCAGTATAATCTGGGTATTGACTTAAAGATGTTCAAGGGCGTGTTTGAAATGCAGGCTGACATTTACAAAGAATACCGCCACAACATTCTCTCAACACGTACTACTGTGCCAGCTGCTTTGGGCATAGAAGTCAACCAGCTTGCCAATATAGGCAAGACCTATTCACGAGGCGTTGACCTTTCGGCAAAAATCCAGAAGATGTTCTCGAATGACTTTTGGATAATCCTCAACGGAACACTTACTTACAACAAAGTGTCATATAAAGAAATAGAAGAATCTGACAATAAACCAGAGTGGCAGAGGAAGAAAGGCAAGGAAATCTCGCAGCCTATAGGATATATTGCCGAGGGTTTGTTCCGCGACCAGGCAGAGATTGACAACTCGCCGCGTCAGGATGGCGACGTTATGCCGGGCGACATAAAATATCGGGACATCAACGGCGATGGCGTTATTGATGTCAACGACGCGGTTTATATCGGCTATCCTGAGACACCTCGCTTAATATATGGTTTCAATGGGTTCATCAACTATAAGAGATGGGAGTTCAGTTTCTATTTCCAAGGGTCGGGTCAGCGTTCTTTCTTCATGGATCCAACGTCGATTACGCCGTTCTATAACGACCATGCTTTGCTGAAGCACATTTGGGAGGATCATTGGAGTGAGGACAACCAAAATACACATGCTTTCTGGCCGAGACTCTCAACCTACAGCATCGTGCAGCACAATCCACAGGAAGACTGGTACAACTCAAACAACAACGAGACACGAAAGAGCTCGTGGTTTATGCGCGACTGTCATTTCCTGCGCTGCACGCAGATGGAGCTTGCTTATAACTTGCCTATGAGCATGAACAAGAAAATAGGGCTGAAAAACCTTAAATTCTACGTGCGTGTCAACAATCCGTTCATTATAACAAACTTCCACGACTGGGACGTTGAGCTTGGCGAGGATGGCTTCAACTATCCAATACAGAGGACCTATACACTGGGCTTGAACGTAAGTTTTTAATAAGATGACACTATGAGAAAGTATATATTATCAGCAATCGTCTTGGCTTCTGTTGCGCTGACAGCATGTAACGACTACCTTGATGTTGTTCCCAAGAACAATGTGCAAACTGTAGAAACCATGTTTGAGCAACGTGACGATGCCTATAAGTGGCTAATGACATGCTACTCTATGTATGAAAAAGAAGTAGCAGGCTTTGCCGAGGCTCCTGGCTACTTGGGTGCCGATGAATATGTGTGTGGGCAGTATTTCCGTGATGTGGCTTCGTCATCAAGCAGTACAAATCCTGATTATGGAAAGTCGGTGTTTCTGGCTGATGGCGTGCAACTTGCCTCAAATCCATATATGAATCTTTGGGCGAAGGACAGATTTTATGCCGCCATAAGGTATTGCAACATATTCATAGAGAACTGTCCTAACTGCCAAACAATAAGTGACTCTGAAAAGAAGATATGGATAGCTGAGGTTAAGGCTTTGAAAGCACACCTCTATTTTGAGCTTATGCGGCGCTATGGGCCTATTGTGCTTGTGCCGAAGAATATTGATGTCAGCAATTCCTATAAAGAGATGTTGCAGGCGAGGTCGCCTATTGACAGTTGTGTCAATGCTATTGTCAGCCTGTGTGATGAGGCAATAGCAGACTTGCCGTCAATGCAGCAGCAGGAAACTTCACATTACGCATATTTCAACCGTGAGGCGGCAGCCACGCTGAAAGCCTACACGCTTCTGTATGCAGCTTCTCCTCTTTTCAACGGTAATGAGCAGATGGCAAGCTTTACAAACAGGGATGGCGTGAGACTTTTCCCAGACTACGACAAGGAGAAATGGCATCGCGCGGCAGTGGCTGCCGACGAGGCTTTGCAGTATTGCCTTGTGGCTGGCAAGAAGCTTTATTCTGGAAGCAATACGCGGTCCACGTCGCTGCTTAACACGATTCTTGACATAAGAGAGTCGTCGCTTGACTGGCTTTACCAAAACGATGAGGCAATACTTGCTTTTGAGAAGCATGGTGGAGGAAATGGCTCGGTTTACCGTGTACCCGCATTCGCCCAATCGTATCAGAGTGGAGCATATTATGACAGGACTGTAAAAGGCTGCTTTGGTGCAAGCATCAAGATGGTGAACATGTTCTATACTGAGAATGGTTTGCCAATGGATGAGGACAAGTTGTGGCTTTCGGATCCCTATCGGCTCAGCAAGGAAGTTGACTCCCGTTATCGTGATGTAGTGCCTCTTAACACAGATGTGCTTACCATCAATAGAAGGCGTGAGCCACGCTATTATGCCGACCTTGCGCCTGACGGCTTGTACTGGGTTCAGCCCCGGAGAGTGAACGGTGCTCTTACCGACGTGGCTTTGCTCGTAAACTCAAAACGAAACGGAAACTTGGGTGTCAAGATAAACCAGATAAACAGCACCTACGCACAAAACATTTCTGGCATTTGGGTGAAGAAGGGAATTATTCCTTCCATCGCATTGCAGAATTACACGTCATCTGCTGGTACTAACGAGGAGATGGTGGTATTCAGGCTTGCCGAGGTTTACCTCATGGCCGCAGAAGCATGGAATGAATACCTTGACCAACCAAACGAACATGTCTATGACATGATAGATGCGGTAAGGACTCGTGCGGGAATTCCTGATGTGAGGACATCATGGGAAACCTACGCAAAGCATCCTGAGAATGTGAGCACCAGGGAAGGCATGCGCAATATCATCCGGCAGGAATGGAATGTTGAGTTCGCTTTTGAGGGGAGAAGATTTTGGAATTTGCGTAGATGGATGACAGCACCTGAAGAGCTTAACTCTCCACAATATGGATGGAATGTGCTCGGCACCAACAACCAGACTTTCTACAACAACTATGAAGGGCCTGTGGTTGTATGGTCGAAACGCAAGTTTGTTGCACCGCGAGACTATTTCTGGCCTATACGTTCAGAGGAAGTTTTGGTGTCTGGGGTTGTACAGAATCCTGGATGGGGTTCCAACAATTAAGATTATACTATGGCAATTACTTTAAAGTAGAGTAGAAGAAATGAAAAGAACCATATTTATAGAGAGCGTTTGCGCAGTGTTGCTGCTTGCGCTGTTCTCTTGCAAGGATGATACTGATACATTCTCTCCAGGCATTAGCACTGAGGCGTTTTCTTTCCGTCCTATAGCGGGAGGTGCTATAATGCATTATTCGCTGCCTGACAATGAGGATGTTGCTGGCCTCAATATAAGATACAAGGATTATGCTGGTAAGGAGTGTATAGTGAGTGGCAGTGCTGTTTGCGACTCGCTGACATTGGTCGGTTTCAATGAGGCGCGTGACAATATAAGCGGGCAAGTAAGGTTGGTTAAGCGTAACGGTGATGAATCGTCGCCAATTAATGTTACGTTCTCCACTGCCGATTCTGGCCCTGTGTCTTTTTTCAAAGGCGTTAAGGTAGCGTCGGGTTGGAACGGTTTCTCTGTATCGACAGACAACCCGGAGGGTTCCACTGGCATGGCGCATGTGTTTTATCTTGGCACCAATCCTTATACCAATCAGCCAGACACAATTCTGCTTGAGAGCTTTGCCATCAGGCCTGGCAAGGACACCTTGACCTTTGAGCCAAAGGCGGGGAATGAAGTCAACACTATTGTTATTCGCACTGAAGATTACCGTGGATATATGGTCAAGCAGGAAGTATACCCCGATATTGCATCATATAATACGGAGATTTTGCCACCGTCGGAGTTTACATTCTCGTGGAGCACTTGCATAGAAGATACGCTTTATTATCTTGGCGCAAAATACTTGTTCGATGGTGACACGAAAGGCAGCACATGGCTCACCAACAGAAATTCCAATGAGTATTATTTTGCATTGGCAGGTCCAGAGGGTGTAGGCAATCCAATGTACATTGACATGGGGCATGACCGTCTTACGGCGCAGGTAAGACTGTATGCGACACTTCAGGGAGAGGGAAGATTTCCTGATGACCATTATTCTTTGGGTTACTATACCCCGTACAGCAATATTTGGGACTGGAATTATGTTACCAAACTTCCTTGTGATGTTGATGTTTATGGTGCCAAGGACGACGGAGGCACGGCTGGGAATTGGGATTCTAAACAGTGGGTGAGGTTAGGCTCATATCGTCAGGACTCAGGTATAGAAAGCACGTTGCGTTGGTGTAAGGGTTGTTTTTACGACTATTCCAGCCAATCACGTGGGGTCTATAGTTCAAAAGAAGATATGGATGCTGCCGATCCTATTTATATGGGGGTAACGTTTCCCGCCGATGGGCAAGGTGACGGATATAGGTATCTGAAAGTCGTAGTAAACGATACCTTTGTCACAAAGGAAGACTTAAACGGCCCCAATGTAGCTCATTATGTTACTATGCAGGAACTTGAGGTTTATACAAAAAAATGAAGTTTGCAATGAAAACATTATCGTTTATAAAAAGTGCTTTCGTGGTGTGTCTTGGCGCATTGCTTCTCGCGGGATGTGGCGACATCATGGACACTCTTGACAAATACAATGGCGATGGGGAAATAAGGTACACGGGAGCGGCTACAGAACTTTCCGTAAAACCTGGCTGGAAGCGTCTCATCGTGGATTGGAAAAACAGTTCTGACCCTATCATAAAGAATGTCAAGGTCAAGTGGACGGCTGACGGCGAGAGCGACTCTGTGTTGCTTGCTGGTGGAACTTCCAGTTACGATATAAACAACCTTCAGGACAGGTCTTATGCCGTGAGTGTGTATGAAGTAAGCGGCGGTGGCAAGGAGAGCCTTGCCGAGACCGCGTATGAGCGTCCTTATACAGAGACACATGAGGCTGTGCAGATGTTCACTCGCATAGTGTCGAGCCATTTCTTCATTGGCAACAGGTTTATATTGAAATTCTTGACTTGGGACAACAACATTAATGAGGCATTCATATCTTTCACCAATCTTGATGGAACTCCAGACACTTTGGTGATTGACAAGCAAATGACAACAGGCAGGACAAGTGATTTCTATAAGCGTACAAAAAAAACTTGTGCCTACTACATGTTGCCGCAAGAGGTTGATCCGTCAAAACCGATAGTCTTGCACAGGACAGGCTATGTGTCTGGGTGTGAAGACCTTATTACGTTCCCTGACTACGAGATGACCAATGGACGTGTCTATAGCTCTGACTTCAAGGAATTTCTAAGAAGCAAATATGGCTCAAACAGTGATGTGATTGATGAAAACAATGCTATAAGGGATTCGTGGGCGGACAATGTGACCGAACTTGACTTAGATTGCAATCTCACCAATTTTGATGATTTGCTCAATTTGCCTAATTTGAAAAAGGTGGTGCTTGGTGCACATCGTTATCTTACAACAGATGGCATAGCAGACACAAAGCGTGGGCGTTACACCGTGAGCGAGACTAATCCGTCGTTTTTCGCACTTGACGCATTGAATCAACTCAATGGCTTGACGATAGAACGCTACAACAAGCACTATAGCAATATCACCAAGCTTGCGTACTTGAAAGAGATGGGAAAGACAACATTGCCTAATTACCAGTTCTATGACTTGAAAGACGCTAAAATCACTCTCACACCAGAAGATGCTGAAGGATATGACTCATACGTTGAGAATCTTATTGACGACGACCCTGCAACTAATTGGCAACCGCTACAGCAAACCTCTATGGTGACCTACTACATAATGATTGATTTGGGGCAAGAGGTTGATGCTGACGGCATGACGCTTGTACAGAAGCATTTCGAAAAGAAAGCTACTGACTTTGACCTTGCTCCTTCGCTTGTACATGTCTATACGGCTGACAATAGAGGTGCTTTTGAGCAGGCTACTTTTGTTTCCGACTGCAATTTAGGCGTTAGTGCTGGTGAGACCAATGTCATACCATTTTCATCTACGAAAAAGGTTCGTTATGTAAGAGTCGTATTGAACAGCAATCCTTTCCACGGGCTGTTTGGTGTGACATTTGCTGGATTGGGGCTTTATAAAAAGTAAGTCATACACTCTATTATTATATAATAATCACAAGGTCTAATTATGGTACAGTCAAGCATGAAACGCACTCTCATGGTCACCGTTGCGATGGTATTTGCCATGACTGCTTCTGTGAGTGCTCAACAAACGGACAAGCTCTTGGAAACACTGAAAAAAGAGTTGGCTTACAATTTCGGTGAGTTGAAGAAGCTGTCATTGAAGCCATACTTTATGAGTTACCGTGTACAAGACTCACGTTCAAGCAGGATTACGTCTTCGTTTGGTGTGATTCAGGCCAATCAGTTTGTTCACCAGCGAACGATTACGCCACAGATTCGGGTTGGGGACATGTCCTTGGACAACTTCAAGTTCTCTACGCAAGGTGCGCCCCAGAAAGACAGGCAATCGCCAACGGTTACAATTCCCTATGAGGACGAAGCCTCCGACGCGATAAAGGTCAAGATTTGGACGGCAACAACACAACGTTATCGGTATGCTGAGGCTGCATACGAACAAGCTTTGAGTAAGGCTGCAACCAGTACGGGCAATGAAGACAAGGCCGCCTGTTTTTCTGCGGCTCCTGTTGAGCAATATTATGAAGCAGCTCCCACCGAACAAGAGATAAGCATCGACACGGCAGGATGGAAACGCAAGTTAAACAAGGTAACAGTTGTTTTCAACAATAATCCTTCGTTGGAGAACGGTACCGCCACTCTGAATTTTGAGGCTATTCGCATGTGGTTTGTCAATACGGAAGGCACGTCAATAGTACAAAACCGCATTGCTGCACGCCTGATGCTTGAGGTTAAGGCTGTGGCGGCTGACGGGATGAAGTTGTCCTTGCACCAAGACTTTTTCTCGTATCACTTGGACTCTCTGCCATCGGTTGACTCATTGATTATAGTTGCAAAGGATTTGTCAAAGCGAATGGATGCTTTGAGGAATGCCCCTGTCGCTAATCCATATACAGGTCCGGCGATACTTTCGGGGGCGGCGAGTGGTGTGTTCTTCCATGAAATTTTTGGTCATAGGCTTGAAGGGCATCGGCTGAAGCAAGGAGGTGAGACCTTTAAGAATATGGTTGGAAAAGAAGTATTGCCAACATCGTTTCAAGTATTGTCCGACCCCACGTTGAAAAAGTATTATGGTCAGGATTTGAATGGATATTATCTTTACGACAGCGAGGGCGTGAAAGCGCGTCGTGTGGACAATGTGGTCAACGGGGTGCTTTGTGAGTTTCTTATGAGTAGGGTACCGCTCGACAGCTTCCCCCAGAGCAATGGTCATGGTAGGGCTACAGGTTCCAATGACCCAGTGTCGAGGCAGTCAAACCTTATAGTTAAGACAGACAAGCCGTTGCCAGATATGGAGTTGCGGAGCGCACTCCGTTCTGAATGCAGGAAACAAGGTAAAGAGTATGGTTATTATTTCAAGACAGTAACGTCTGGCTACACTATGACGGGTGAGAATGGCAGCATCAATTCATTTGATGTTACCCCTCTTGAAGTGTATCGTGTTTATGTTGATGGGAGACCCGACGAGCTTGTGCGGGGCGTGAGCCTTATAGGTACACCATTGTCAATGTTCTCGCACATCAAGTTTGGTGGCGACACGCCAAGCACATTTACAGGCGTGTGCGGCGCAGAGAGTGGTTGGGTGCCGGTAACGGCTTCCTCACCAGCCATATTTGTAACTCAGATAGAGACCCAACGTACTGCCAAGTCCAAGACAACCCCGCCTTTGCTTATTGCTCCGCATGATGATGGTAGTCAGCATGTTGAGCTTTCGCAGGATGAAAGCATTCGGAATGCCATGCGCGATGAGATGCAGCGGTCAATGGATAGCTTGCATATTGCCAACGCCCCAAGAACGTTTTGGATAGGATATATGACTAATCGTTATAAGTCTTTTGACATAACGAGTGAGTATGGTGGCATATTAAGACTGTCGGCGGAGCCGTGGAGGACCCAGATTATGACCCATGTGAAGTTGGGCAACTTCCGCTATGGCAGCGACATCAAGGGGCAGCCTGTTATAATAGGGAAAACTGCACCTGAGCAAGTGAATTATGCACAGCTCCGACGTGCTTTCTGGCAGTTGACAGATGTGTCATACAAGAATTCTTTAAACATGTTTGCAAAGAAAGAGGCTTATCTTAGGCAAAACCCGATGCCATCGGTGTTGGCAGACATACCAGATATGCAGAGATGTGTTCCAGTAACTTATGAAGGTCCGTCGGAGGCTTTTGCAATTAATGTTGACGAGTTGGCAAGTACAGCGACAAAACTTTCTGCCATTTTCAACAAATACATGCATTTGTTAAACGCTGATGTGCGTATTCATGCAGACGAGGTTAAGAGTTATCGCATGACGACCGAAAATGTCAATCTCACTTTACCCCACAACCGTCTGACAATAAAGGCATCGGCCTCGTTCCGTGACTCCAACAATATCGTATTGTCTGATGACATGACTTTGACATACGATAATCCAAAAGCGATTCCCCCATTGGAAGTTTTGGAGGCTCAAGTGAAAATCTTTGCTGATAATTGTGAGGCTCTGCGTGAGGCACCAGCTGTAGAGCAATATTATAAGGGACCTGTAATGTTTGAAGATGAAGCTGTCGCTCATGTCTTTACTGATGTTTATATGCGTTCAAATTATTTCTACGCCAAGCCTGCCATGCAGGTAGCGTCAAAGGGATTGGGAGTGAAGCTTGGCAAGAAGATTATGGATGAGCGCATAACTATAAAGAACCTCACCTCGGAGACATCTTTTGAAGGTAAACCTCTCTTGGGTCATTATGCTATGGATGCAGATGGCTTCAAGCCGTCCGCCGATATAACGTTAGTTGCCAATGGAGTGTTCAAGGTTATGCTTAATAGAGCCACTCCTGCCCAGTATGCAGAGAAAAGTACAGCCTCTGCAAGGCTTGACAATTTGCCCACGCAAAGCTTGCCTATGGTTGGAGTTGGTACTTTGCAGATTTCTGCAACAGGAACCACTGCCCAAAAGGATATGGAGAAACAGTTGATAAAGAAGGCAAAGAAGCAAAAGCTTGATTATGCTTACATTGTTTCCGCACCACAAAACAGCAGTTGTCTGCGCGTATATCAGATAGATGTGAGGACGGGTGAGCGTAAGCTTATGAAGACAAATCAGGTAGCATTGCCTACAGAAAACCAGATGCAGAAGCTTGATGCTATTTCTGCTGAAAGTGTGGTTAAGAATGTTGTAAATCCTTATACGTATTCCGTCATTTATCCTCGTTCCATAATCTTTGATGACATGGAGCTGAACAAGTCTTCGTTCAAACCATCGCCAGCTGCCCCCATTCCTTACCCGCTGCTTAGAAAACAATAAATCTCTCTTATTAATAGTTGGGCAAGCGGGTTGTTTGCCCATTCTCTCCAAACATTTGAAAAATCAAGAGCGGTTGCCGTGTGAACGGCGGTCGCTCTTTTCAAAATATCTCTTGCAAAACGTTCCTTTTTCTGAGCTTTTTAGTAATTTTGTAAACTGAAAGAGAAGATTTGGACTTTTGGAGAAAGAGAAAGAGTTTGAGACGTTTTTCAAGGCTCACTATCAGCACGCCTTGCACTTCGCCCGACAGGTCATGCCAGGCGATGATGAGGTGTGTCGTGACATAGTGGAGGATTCGTTCGAAATTCTCTGGAAGCGATTCGGCGACGTGGAGCCGGGCAGCCGTGTGGCTTTCGTATTTCGTCTGGTGCGCTGCAAGTGTGCAGACAGAATTCGTCACTCTAAGACGGCTTCGCTCTTCGTGCAACGTTACCTCCACGAGCACACCGAGGAGTTCGACCCACACGCCTCCGACCCCCACGAGGAGCGTATCAAGCTCATCGCAGGTCTTATGGAAAAGCTCACGCCACGCACGAGGCAAATACTCACCGAACGCTATTTCAACCACCACAGTTATGCTGAGACCGCCAACCTGTTGGGTGTGTCGGAAAGTGCCGTGAAAAAGCACGTCATGCAGGCTCTGAAGTTCTTTAGGAATCAGATGGTTAAAGAAAACAAAAAAGAATAGGTACGGGGTGTCTTGCGAAACGGCCAAAACGATAAGAACATAGATAAGAATAGAAATGCCAAATAAGAAGACAGACATAAACGACGAGCTGGATGCCATCATCAGTGACGCTGCGAATGGCGACCTTGACGACAGGGAGTGGCAGCTTCTGGACAATAGTGCCCAGGCCGACGGGCTGTTGCTTGCTGACGTTGCTGAGGCGGTGTGCCGTGTGTCTCCGCTTTCCGAGGCTGATGCCGCCGATACCGATGAGGCGTGGACGAGGATGTCGGCGCGAATAAATGGCAGGAGGAAAGACAAGCGTCGGCTGCGCATAGCATTCATTTCTGTCGCAGCGGTTGCCGCAGCGGTGGTTCTCGCCGTGTTGCTCGTCAAGCCATCGCCTACGGAGCCTATGGGTGGACAGGTGGCAAAGATTCAGACGCATGTCGTAAGCAAGCCGCAAGCGGCAGTGCCGGCGGACACATCAGCCATTGAGGATCAGACGCAGGATGCCGGCGACAAGCCGTCTAGCGCGAACCAGCTAATCATGGAGTTGCAAGATCAGGGATATGCCGTGGACGAGCACGTGCAGCGCACCTCACAGCCCGTGCGCCCTGGCGAGCTTGGCAAGGTGATGCTGCCTGACGGCACCGAGGCTTACCTCTATGCGTCGAGCAAGCTCACATATCCATCAGTCTTCGTAGGCGACAAGCGTGAGGTTGCGCTTGAGGGTGAGGCATATTTCAAGGTCAAGCACGATGCAGCCCATCCGTTCATCATCCGTACAGCCAACGCCGAGACGCGTGTCCTCGGCACCGAGCTTGACGTGAGGGCTTGCCACGGCGAGCCGTTGCACGTGGCCCTTATCACGGGCGTTGCCGAAGTGGCAGGTAGCGGTGAGGTATGTCGCCTGAAGCCGGGCGAGGGCGTGACCTTGCATAAAAACGGGCTTGTGAGGGCCGTCGAGAACATGGACGTTTACACCTACGCGCTGCGCGGCATACTTTACGCCGACAACGAGCCGTTGCAGGACGTGTTGCAAAGGCTTGCCCGCTGGTATGGCATGACAGTCGATTGCGACAATCAGGAGGGCATGGAGCGGCGCATACATTTCTTCATGCGCGGCAGCGACTCGCCCCAGCAGGCCGCCAGCCTGCTCACTGGCATGGGCGTTTGCACGGTCAAGGCAGTCGACGACCGTTTCGTGGTGGAGTAGGTTGCCCAACATTAATACCTTATTAACATCACAAGAAAGAGAAATCCCTTGCAAATCATAGATTTGCAAGGGATTAATCGTCCAATTCAGTACCCCTAACGGTACTGTTTTCGAACCAATTTTTAGCTGACTTAGATAAGATTTGGGAGTTACGGGAATGGATTCCTGACCCTACACAACCGTTGTTTCCACCAAACATGAAGAAGGAAGGAACGGGGGAATAATAAAAAAGTATTGTTTCAGTAAACCATGCTACAAGGTAAAAGACTTTCAGTAGCATTTTTGAGGTCAATGGCTGTGTAAGTCATTGATAGGGAGTGGCATGGGTAGGGCTTACTCAGGTATCCTCCCTTTGAGTCCTGCCTATAGGGAGCGAGGGGATATAGGCATTCGGAATGCCGTGTGAGTCCTAAAATTTTGGGGAGAGAATAAATTTTAGGTTATTATTCTTGTTATTTTTACCATGCTTGCCTATACTTATATATATAATAAGGTGTAATATCAAACAGAAATGAAACGAACAAGTAGAAGATTATCAGAAGAGACGCGGAGAAAAATCTCAGAAGCGTTAAAAGGAAAAACAAAAACCGAGAGCCATCGTAAAGCATTATCGGCAGCATTGACACGATATTGGGCAACAATACCAGTTGTCGAAATAAGTGGCGATAGCCAAGAAAAGAGTACCTATGTATAATCATAGGGGGGAAATGTAGCCTGTAGAGTACATTCTCTACAAGCTTTTAATAAAAGATTACCAATTATGTGCTGTGAAGCTAATAACCTTAGACACGGTAAAGATTAAAGCCAACAATAAATATCTGTTGGGAAAAAAGGTGAAGTTCAATGAGCAGTATCTCCAACGGACGGGGAAACTCATGGGAGAATACTATTCTTCAAAGGACGATGCGAAGATACCATTCAACTTATATGTAGCAGTAAGCCAACCGAAACAAACTTTGACGTTGGAGTTCTCAAGTAAAATACTCAAAGAGCGTTATCCGCTACTTATCAGTAGGAAAACGATACGGGAATGCCTTGAGAATCTCAATCAGTTAGGGATATGTACTGTTGACGTGGACGGGATTTTAGAAACAGGGTGTATAACTTCGATGGACGTTACTACAGATGTTCCCTTTGACTTGTCTGATGAAGTGTTGGACTGCTTAAATGAACAAGTCGATGGGTACAGACGTTTCAAATGGAAGCATTATGAAAACGAGGGTATTGAGTTCGTAAGGGATGTAAAATCGCGCGATTGCAAGGAGTGCATAAAGTTCTATAGAAAAGGCAAAGAGATAAAAAGTTTTGCCAATCGGGATTTCGTGAAGTCTATTACATATGAACAACAATCCGCATTGGAAGATTATTTCGCTGACAAGACAAGGGTAGAGATGTCTCTGAACACACAGAGGAAGATAAAGGAATACTTCAACGTGGGAAATACATATATTAGTGAAATTCTTAATTCGACAGCCAACCCGTTGCAGAGACAATTCGACAAAGTATTTGAGCCGGACAAACCGAGAGAAAGCATCCATGCTTGTAAAGACTACGATACCTTTGCTATGCAAGCCATCCTTGCAGCCTATAATGGTGACTTGAAACGTATAGAGCAAAAACTGAAAGGATTGTACGACTCAAGGAGTGGTTGTAAGAAACGCATGGACAAAATTGAGGCTCTGAAGAGAGAAAAATTCAATGAAGCCTCATCAAGAGATGTTATAGCTGAAGTTCGTAACCTACTTGCATGAAATGTATCAATACCAGTTCTGTATTATTTTAATCTTTGAGTGAGGATTTGATACGGATTTCTTTTGTATCAATCAAATCTAAAAAGTTAATCTGATACGAACTAAGCCTTTTCAGGAATACCTTATATAATAATTTTTCGATAAACCAAACTTTTCGGGAGATTTGTTTGGCATTTCCAAAAACTTTATTTAACTTTGGCACTGCATTAGCTGTTAAAGGCTTCTGCAAGACATATTAGAGAAGTGATATTTCGCTATACTTCTATACGGGTGAAACTTGGACACTTTCACGCAAAGTATAATTAGGAGTATTGTGAGAATAATGCTTCCTCTTGGTGTGTATTCGTACATAAGCACGAAATACCATCCAAGTGGGGCTTATTCTCCTTATCCTATTATACAACGGAGTCCAAGCCGTCACTCGTAAGGATGAGGAGGAATATAGGCTCCACTTTTCTTTTATGGCTTAGATAAATCAATATAGAAACCGCACTGTTTGGGCTGAAGGTGCAAATAGATTGTGGAATATGCCTCCGTATCAAGAGTTGTTCAAAATTGGGAATGCTACCGTTATCAAAGATGATAAAGGTAAACTTGGCATTTCTGATTCTTCTAATTCCATTGTAGAAGCCGTTAAGTATGATTCTATTCAACCTCTTGCTAATGACCCATCCCAAACGTTTCTTAAAGTAGTTGAAAACGGACTTATTGGAATATACAATGCAAAGAAAGTGGAATTTGTTAAGCATTGCACACTATCAAGGATAGACAAGATCGAGAAAGGCACTGTGTACGGGAAAGAGCCTTTTAAACTGTTCGGCATTACCCTTTTTCACATTCTGTAGAATTTCCACTTCAATAACGCTAAACTGCAATACGATGAATGCCGTAGATGTTATAAAATGGGAAGTCTCAGATAGGGAGCTTGTTCATAAGTTCCCAACTGACGAAATACGGTTAGGCTCACAACTGATAGTCTATCCTACCCAGACTGCCTTCTTTGTGAAGGGTGGTCAAATCCTTGACGAGTTTACCAGTGGCACATATACCATCAAGTCGGAAAACATTCCTCTGTTAGGGAAAATCATCAACATACCCTTCAACAAGGAAACACCGTTCAAGGCCGATGTTTGGTTTGTCAATCAAATATCATTGCTTGATTGCAAGTGGGGAACTGCCACACCCTTGCAGATGGAGGACCCGAAATATGAGGTGATAGTACCAGTACGTGCTTTCGGTCAATATGGCTTTAAGATTACTGAGCCACGGACATTCTTGGAGAAGTTGGTCGGCAATATGTCAACATTCTCAACTCAGAAGATAGTAGAATATTATCGTGGTGTTATCCTATCCAAACTTACAGCCATCATTTATGACAAGATGAGGCAAAGCGGTATGTCTGTGTTGAATATCAATGCCAACGTTGAGGAATTATCCAGTTACGCACAAGAAAAACTATCAGAGATGTTCCTCAAGTACGGTATCGAATTGGTATTGTTCAATATCATTTCCATTTCGGTACAAGAGAATGACCCAAGTTTCTTGCGTCTCAAAGCAGCAAAGGATGCGGCTGCAAAGATTAAGATTATCGGGCGAGACGATTATAAACTCACCCGTTCCTTCGATGTGTTGGAGAAGGCTGCTGAGAACGAGAACGGAACTGTTGGTGCAGCGGTAGGCATTGGCGCAGGTGTCGGAATAGGTGGTGTGGTAGGAGCTATGGCGGCACAAAACATCAATTCTCAGCAACAGAATCCTGACGTGCCGACAACCATGTTACCAGTCGCATACTATATAACT
Organism: uncultured Prevotella sp.; assembly: GCA_964616945.1. Lineage (GTDB taxonomy): Bacteria > Bacteroidota > Bacteroidia > Bacteroidales > Bacteroidaceae > Prevotella. Next base: position 25,255 of record CAZTUD010000007.1, read on the forward strand.
GTAGACGGGAAAAGTCAAGGTCCATTTGATACAAAAAACATTTCACAGAAAATTACTAACGGGGAATTGTCTGAGAATACCCTTGCGTGGAAGAAGGGAATGAGCGCATGGCGTAAATTGTCAGAATTGACAGATTTCAGAAATCTTTTTAGCGCAGAATGTCCTCCACCTATTCCACAAGAATAAAACCACAAGCGTATGAGACGAGTCATTATATTATCCAGTGCAATATTGCTTGTAATGAATTTGCTATTCGCAGCAATTCTTTCTTGCTATGGCGGTTATGCCGTAGCCGTTAGTAGTTTCGTAATAATCGCTACGGGTGGATTATTGTGCGCGATAGACACAATAAAGCTGAAGGACGCATACAAGGTATCGTTGACAGTGCTTTTCAGCGTACTTGGATGTATTGAGTTTGTGCTTTCTTTATTCTCCCCTAACCAGTTGGAAGATAATTGGTGGATGATATTAGTTATCGGGTTATTGGCAGTTGAGGCCATAATCCTTGTTATCACGAATACCGTATCACATAAAGTTTAAGAATATGATAGTCAAATGTGAATACTGTGGTGAAGAATATGATTTGTCTGAAAATGGTGGCGTTTGTCCTTATTGTGGTGGCTCATATACAAGTGATAACAACAATGACAATCGCGATAGAGACGATGATAACGTGCCAAATGCGCTTATGTCCTTTGATGAGTCCGGCATTGACAAGCGAGTTCTTGGAATAGAATACGATTATGTTGACAACGGGGTCATAAATGAGGATAGTGAGATAGTTGTATATTACAAGAAAGAATACGCTCATATATCAAATGGGGCTACGGTAACACTTAGATACCACATTGACTTCACGGATTCTTTCATCATAGTTGATTTCCCCAATTCATACGGCTGTGGGAGATTTATCATTGTTGCAGATAATAAGACTATAAATTATGATACAGACAATCGTAGATGGGAAGGTTTAACCAAAGACGAGCTTAAAACCATCTGTGATGCAAAGGACTTGACATTCAAGTATAGCAAAGACGGTATTCTTCATGCGTATAAGGATGACAAGGGAGAATTTAGACTTTTGGCACAAGTTTTTTATCACACTTTTATTGATAAGAGCCAATATAAAACTGCCATCAACCAGTTAGTTGGGCGCAATCAGATTACAGAGGTGTCTCATGGATTAAACAAAACGTTCTATGTGATATTGGTAATTGCTGTTATTTGTGCTTTACTGTTCTTTATTTTAAAATAAAAACATACGACTATGATTTGTCCTCATTGTGGTTCTAAGATAGACGAAAAGGCTTTGACATCTAATGTCTGTCCATATTGCGGAGGAAAGCTCAAAGACAAAAGCTTTCCTAAGTTTGAGAATGTACTGCCATTCAAGATTTCTGAAAGAGCAGCTAAACGGGCAATGGTTGAAGATTTGTTCGATGAAGATGTCACTCCAAGTTTGTTTGACATTTTCACTTCACCTACTCAAATTCACGCATACAAGGCTTATATTCCAATGTGGGTGTTCAAAGGCAACTTTGATGCTGATTGGAAGGGAATTAAAGTCATTTCTAAAAGAAGATATGTCAATGATGACTTCGGCTATATGTGGGATAGAGTCAAACAGTATCCAGTCAGTGGAAGTGAACATGGAGATTACTGTGTAGCCGTTTCCGCAAACAGCGTCAATCACATTATAACATCAGGCGACTATTTATTACCCACAAAAGATAGTGCTGAGTTGGATTCATCAGTGAAGATATTGGAGTGCAACATCAGTAAGGAAAAAGCCTTCAAAGGAAAAGAACTTAATGCTTGGCTAAAAGACGAAGCTAAGAAGATGTTGACTCCTACTATAGAAGAACAAGAGTACGAGGAAAGCAATGTTAAGGAAGAATGGGATAATGTCAAATACGGTGTAAACTACGACTATGACGAATGTCATTTGGTGTTGTTACCAGTATGGCAGTTATACTATTCCAATGATGACTATGAAGATATGTTTTGCTACTATGCCATCGATGCTACCTATGGTGATGTTTTGGAAAGTCGCTTTCCCGAAAGGAAAGCTTCTGATGAAATAGAGGAAAGTATAGACATTAGCGATATTTACGAGCCTATGAAGGCAGTAGGCTATATGTGGATATATCTAATCTTTTCAGCAGCCGCAGTATTGCTTTCGATTATGTCCTTCGGTGGTAAGATTGGAATATGGCAAGGCGGTGTTATGAGTGCCTTAACAGCAATCTTTGGGATTTACATTATTATCAAGACTTCATTGAGACAAGACAAGCAAGAAGAAGAAAAGAAGGAACTTATAGAGGCACGTAAAGAAAAAGCAAGAACTGAGATAAACTCAAATCTACAAAACAAGCCCCTTTTCAAGTCTGTTCTGCATATGAAAAGCGTACCTTCACGGGAATACACGACTGATTCAGCACCCTATAATAGTAAGGTGACACGGGGGAAGGCTTTACTTCATATAAACCTTTGGCTGTTGATAGCCTTGTTGTTGTTGAGCATAGGAACAGATTTCGTCTTTGCCAAAATAAATAAGCAGGAAGAGGCTCAAGAGCAAATTGATGAGCAATCTCAGCAAAGCGAGTTCACAGTTGACAGTATATCATACAGAGTGTTGTCTTTCGATAACATGACTGTTGAAGTGACTAATGGCAAAGATTGCGTTGGGAAAGTAGAGATACCTTCCAAAGTCATAAATGGAAGGAATGAATACACAGTTGTTCAAGTCGGCAAAGAAGCCTTTTCGGGAAATAGAAATATCGCGTCTGTCTCTTTACCAAACACAGTTGTTTCTATTATGGATGCAGCTTTTTCCGGTTGCAACTTGGCATCTTTCACACCATCGGAAAACCTTACGTATGTAAGCGGTACTGCTTTTTCTGACATTTTTAACATGGGAGCATCTGTACCAGTTCTGTCTCAGAATGGAATGGTATATCTTGGAAAAGTAGCTTATCGCTATGTGGGAGATAAAGAGCATCTAACCAGTTTTACATTACGGGAAGGCACTGTGTCTATTGCAGACGGTGCTTTTCAATACTGTAGGGTATTAACGTCTGTAAGACTGCCAAACCGTTTAAGGAGTATCGGCATAAGGACTTTTGAGGAATGTGAGAGCTTGAAGTCGATTATTCTCCCGAGAAATGTTGAATACATCGGGCATGAGGCATTTAAGCATTGCTACAATTTGACATCTGTCACATTATTTAATAACATAGAAGTCATAGGTCAAAAAGCCTTTGATGATACTAAATGGTATAAGGACATTATCGGAGAGAAGGATTATTTCCATTATGCCGTTGCAGATACAACGGTTACAGATTCTGACAACTATGAATCAGCATCTCAAAGAGAAGAAACTGATAACGAAAATTACTCAGTCGATGGAAATTTTGTTTACATTGGGTCTGTTTTGTATGGTACTAAGGATGAAGTTCCTTATGGCACAAACCTTACAGTAAAGGAAGGAACAAAAGGCATAGCTGAATACGCATTAAATAACTGTAATGGCTTGGTATCAGTCTCACTACCCAGTAGCATTGTGTGCATTGGGGATGGGGCATTTCAAAACTGTAAAGGATTGGAACGTATCAACATTCCCAAGAGATTGGAAAAAGTCGGGAAGCATTCTTTTGAGGGTTGTGTCAGTTTGAAAGAAGATAACTTGATGGGCGACAACATTTCTTGTATAGGAGTTTATAAGGATTACGTAAAAGTTAAAAAGTAATGTTTACGGACGGGAAGAATGAATGTCGGGTTGTGCTTTCCAAGAAGGGGGTCAAATGGCTTTCGATTGACAAGTACGATGAGGATTACGACAAGATGAGCCTTGAGGAACGCTATGCCGAGATAGAACGCTTCCTTGAGATTGGTGGTGATGTCAGGCACATTGCGGTTAATGGCGAATACGGTTCTGAGGAACTGTATATTAAGAAAGGTGAGGATAGGCAGAACACCTTGAGAAAGATAGACGAGACTGTTACCAACATACAAGCAATCATTGACTACGATACGGACTTGAACACCATTCGCAGTAAAAATATCAATGTCATTAACAAAAGTTACAATTAAAAACTTGGTATTCTCATTTCTTTAGCATACCTTTGCATATACTTAGATGAAACGGGATTGAGCATCCGAATGGTCGGGTGTGTCCGTGAGAGTTCTTTGAGATAGTATTAAGCATCAAGAGACAGCTTCGAGCTGACCCAACCGAGCATCGTAACGCCACGGTGGGAAAAAGATGTGGTTTAAATGGATTAAACAAAAGAGTTATGAGTAATCAGAACTATACTTTACGGGAATTATTGAGCGAGGAGGCATATAATGCTTCTTCACTTGATGGTTATGCCTTTCGCCGTGGTACAGATGTGCGGAACGGCATTGTCATGTCTTTCGGTAATATGGTATCGGGTTATCCTTTCATGCTGAATGGTGTACCATTCTATAACTCAGAATGCGCCTACATAACCGGAGCGTTTTCTTATGGAACACCCGAACACATTGCGCTGCAACAGCGACTTGTAGCTTGCAATAACGGTTTTATGGCTAAGAAGGCAATCAGCAGACCGCATGAGAATGAGAAGCGTGGTGATTGGGATAGCTTTAAAGTGGAATGGATGCGTTATTGCGTTTGGTCGAAGTGTACCGGCAATGCAGATTTCCGTAAGCTGTTGTTGGCGGTACCAGACAACGCTGTAATCATTGAGGACAGTACATTCCAACATGGGGCAACTGCAACCCTGTGGGGAACGAGGAATGCAGAGTTGAAAAGTCAGTTGAACCAGTGCCGAAAAGAGTTGAAGGCGCAAGGTATAAGCAAGGCTTCTATCAATAGAGAGCTTGACCGAAAACGACTTGGTGAATGGTCATCCGTTGGAGTATTCCGAGGCTGTAATGTCATGGGAAAGATACTCATGGAGTGTCGGAATTCTTTACGTAATGGCACAGAGCCTTCCATTGACTATGTGCTGTTAAGGGAAAAGAATATCAACTTGCTTGGTCGTGTCCTTATTTTCGGTATGGCGCAAGCTGCATAACATCTAATATACTATGGTTGGCAATCAGAAGAACGAATATCGTATAGTCATAGACAAGAAGAACGGAATAAAATGGCTTGTCATTAATGTCTATCAGAAGCATTATAATTGCAGACCCAAGAAAGAGCGTATTGCCGAGGCGCAACACTTTCTTGACAGTAGAGAAAGTGCTACCCGTGTGGCTATTCTTGGAGAAAATGAGATAGGCATTGAGAGACCTTTAAGGAAGGACGCATCGGCTGCATGGCTTGAAGAGAATATCAATGACATCCACGATTATGATTGGGTAAACCATCATAATATGGCGAGTGTAGAAGGTGAGGTGCAAGTCATTGAACTACCCGAAAATCGTATCAGTCATCTGGATGGAAAGGTACAACTACTTGACGGGCGAGTATTGCAATGCTATGAGACCGGAAAACGTGGCAGATTGTATGACATAGAGCATGAACTTGGTTTAGATGCACTTTTCTGTAATATCAACAAGGTAAAAGATTTGAAGAAACGGCTTGGGCTGTTTGACGAATGGCAAGCGGACGTTGACCTTTTCATAGCCAATGCCTTCACGCTGTATGACAATCGGGGGCGCATACTGAATGACAGCCGTATGTTCCTTTGTCCAGTTGCGGCTTTGGCTTGTTTGGACTTCACTGAAGTTACGGGGCTTACTCATCTGACATTGGGCGTTTACATTGAGTGGTGGAATAGCTGTGCTAAGTCACGGGTTAAGAACAGCAAAGAAAGGGAATGGTTGGTGTATAATATCATAGGCAATCCACTAAGTGACAACAACCAGTGTGCTATGGTCGGTAGAGACGGGCGAATTAAGGACGTAAGGATAAAGCCCTTTCACTAGTGTCCACTTAAATCCTTTAACATTCGCTTAAACTGCCCTTAGATCAGAC
>CAZTUD010000008.1:0-29523 GCA_964616945.1 uncultured Prevotella sp.
AGGCCGTCGTCGAAGGTGCACTTGCCACCTCCCGCTCCCACGCCAGCCGCTGTCTGGAAAGAGAATTTCTTCCAGTTGTAGGCTATCTGGATTGACGGGAAGAAAGGCACGAGGGCCTTGCCCGTGAACTTGCGAGAGTCGGTGGGATTGGCGGCGTTGTTGGTGAAGAGCTGGTATTTGTTGTCTATGTAGCGCCGCTGGGTTATGAGTTGCCAGTTGAAGTTCATGTGGAAGCCCGGAGCCATGAACGCCACGCCTGCGGGGTTGAAGTAGGCTCCGTCGATGGCGATGATGGCATCGCGTGAGGGCATACGCGCGAATGCCGCGCTCATGTTGGTGTTTGTGTTGATGCCACCCGCCTGTGCGGTGACGCTTGCGGCCGTCGCCATCACGGCTGCGACCAGGGCTTTGAGATTTGTCATCTTGTGAAAAATATTAAAACAATCTTTTAAAAAGTGGTTGCAAAGTTATAAAGATTGTTCTGTATTTCCACAAACTCCAGCGTCCTTTTAATTTAGCTTAACAAAATAATGATGTAGGTCAAGAGGCGGGCTTTGCGTTCCATGTTCATTTATACTTTCTTCTTGGGATATTGTATGCGGGTGTGGTAGATGGCCTTTAGGCGCTCTATGAGCACTTGCTTGGCCACGGCGATGTCGTAGAAAGTTATCTTGCACTCTGAGAAGAAGCCGTCCTTGACCTGCTGGTCCACGAGTTTGTTGACGAGGTTGGCTATGCTCTCCTCGGTGTATTCCTTGAGCGAGTGGGAGGCAGCCTCGCAGGTGTCAGCCATCATGAGTATGGCTTGCTCGCGTGTGGAGGGGTTGGGGCCAGGGTAGGTGAACGGAGCCTTGTCCACAATCTCGTCGGGATGCTCGTTCTGGTATTTTATGTAGAAATACTTTGTCATGCCGTGGCCGTGGTGGGTGAGTATAAAGTCACGTATGACGACTGGCAGGTTGTATTCCTCTGCGAGCTTCACGCCGTAGGTAACGTGGCCGATTATTATCTGCGCACTCTCCTTTTCGGTTAGGTTGTCGTGAGGGTTGATGCCACCCTGCTGGTTCTCTGTGAAGAACGCGGGGTTCTTCATCTTGCCAATGTCATGGTAGAGGGCCCCGGTGCGCACGAGCGTGGCCTTTGCCCCTATCTTGTTGGCTATCTCAGAGGCGAGGTTGCCCACGGTGATGGAGTGCTGGAAAGTGCCGGGGGCAATCTCCGAGAGCTTGCGCAGCAGCCCCTTGTTGGTGTCGGACAGCTCGATGAGCGTTATCACGGAGACGAAGCCGAACGTCTTCTCCACGATGAACATGAGCGGGTAGGCGAGGAGTAGCAGCACGCCGCAGATGAGGAAGTGGTAGTACATGCTCGGCTCCAGCTTGAAGTCCTCTCCGCTTTGCATGAGCTTTATGGCAAAATAGGTGACGCACATGGCGAGGAACACCCACAGTGCGGAGCGGAAGAGCTGTGAGCGCGACGACATCTCGCGCAGCGAATATATCGCCACCGAGCCCGCTACGGTCTGCACCACGATGAAGTCGAACTGGTAGCGCAGGGCGCAGGCACATATCAAGACCATGATGAGATTGGTGAAGAATGCCGTGCGCGAGTCCATGAATATGCGCACGAACATTGGCACGAGGGCGAACGGCAGCACATAGACAGAGAAGTTGAAGTAGCTGTTCTGCATCATCAGAGACACCGCGATGGGGAATATGGCTATGAAGGTGTAGAGCATCGCCACGCAGCGCGGCTTGGAGAAGTAGTCGCGGCGGAAGAGCGACAGATAGGTGGTGAAGAGCAGTACGAGTATGAGCACGTAGAGCGTGTTGCCTATGAGGTGGTTGGTCATCTGTGTCTTGCCCTCCTGCCGCCGCTGCATCTCCCTCTCCATGGAGTTTAGCACGCGGAAGTCGTACTCGCTCACCATGTCGCCTTCGCCAATTATGCGCTGCCCCGCCATGACCATTCCGCTTGCGGGCGAGACGCCGGCAAGGAGGTCGTTGCGTGCCGACTCTGTGCGCTCTCGGTCGTAGATGAGGTTGGGCACGATGTAGTCGGTGAGGTTGAGCTTCTGCATTATGGGGCGTTCTTGCGACAGGATTTCATCGTTGAGCAGCTGCTCATAGGCAGACATCGTGGAATAGATGTAGCCGATTTGCACGCTTTCGGCATCCTTGCCGAAGATGACGCGCACCTGCGCCGTGGTGTCTTTGTGGAGGCTGTTGTAGTTGGGTGTCTCCATGATGCCCGCCTGGTAGAAGCGGTGGAGCCGCTGTATGATGATGTTCTCGTAGCCAGTGGGCAGGCCGCTGTTTGCCTCGGCGAGCTTTGCACGCAGCTTGTTGATTTCCTCGGTCTCGACGTTGGCGTCGTAGGTATAGTATGGCTGGAACTGCCTCAGCAGCGAGTCTTTCTCCTTTGCCAAGGCCTCGTCGGTCTTATAGACGGGGAAGTCGTACTTGGCTATTATGGTGCCGTAGTGCCACGGCTCGCCCACCTCGTAGGCGAACTGCTTGTTCTCGTTGCGTGGCAATGTCCACACTATGAGTGCTGTCGTCACGACCACAAGCCCGATGCGCACGGCAAGGTTGCGCCAGAAGTGCTCTGTGGTGATATGAAACCGGCTGAATATGTTCATGGATAGAGGCTTAATTTGTTATTTGAGTGCGAAAATACGAAAAAAATCCATCAAAGCAGAAAAAATATATTAATTTTGCAAAAGATTATAGATTTCAAGGATTTATACATTATACACTAATATATGTCAGACAGGAAAGTAAGGGTGCGGTTTGCGCCAAGTCCCACCGGGCCGCTCCACATTGGCGGAGTGCGCACGGCTCTTTATAACTATCTTTTCGCCCGCCAGCATGGCGGTGACTTCGTATTCCGCATTGAGGACACCGACAGCCACCGGTTTGTGCCTGGAGCCGAGGAATACATTCTTGAGTCGTTCCATTGGCTTGGCATAAAGTTTGACGAGGGCGTGAGTTTCGGCGGCGACCATGGGCCTTACCGCCAGAGTGAGCGCAGGAAAATATACAAGAAATACGTTCACCAGCTGTTGGAGTGCGGCAAGGCTTATCTTGCGTTTGACACGCCGGAGGAGCTTGCAAAGAAGCGTGAGGAGGTGAAGAACTTCCAGTATGACGCGCATTCGCGTATGCAGATGCGCAACTCGTTGTCGCTGCCTAAGGATGAGGTGGAGCGGCTGCTTGCCGACGACGCGCAATACACCGTGCGCTTCAAGGTGGAGCCGGGCGAGGAAATCCACGTGAACGACCTCATCCGTGGCGACGTGTGCGTGAAAAGCGACATTATAGATGACAAAGTGCTTTACAAGAGTGCCGACGAGCTGCCCACTTACCATCTCGCCAACATCGTAGATGACCACTTGATGGAGATTACGCACGTAATAAGGGGTGAGGAGTGGCTGCCGAGTGCGCCGCTCCACGTGCTGCTCTACCGTGCATTCGGCTGGGAAGACTCCATGCCGCGCTTTGCCCACCTGCCGCTGCTGCTGAAGCCGGAGGGCAAGGGCAAGCTCTCGAAGCGCGACGGCGACCGGCTTGGCTTCCCCGTCTTCCCGTTGGAGTGGCACGACCCGAAGACTGGCGAGGTGTCGAGCGGCTACCGCGAGAGCGGCTATTTCCCGGAGGCGGTGGTCAACTTTCTCGCCTTGCTCGGCTGGAACCCGGGCACCGACCAGGAGATTTTCTCGCTTGACGAGCTTGTGAAAGTGTTCGACATAACGAAATGCTCGAAGAGTGGGGCAAAGTTCGACTACCAGAAAGGCATCTGGTTTAACCACGAATACATCCTGCGCAAGAGCGACGACGAGATTGCGGAGCTGTTCGCGCCCATCGTCGCCAACAATGGTGTCGACGAGTCGTTCGAACGTGTGAGGCAGGTGGTGCACCTGATGAAAGACCGTGTGAGCTTCGTAAAGGAGCTGTGGCCACTTTGTTCGTTCTTCTTCTTCGCTCCGACATCATACGACGAGAAGACCGTTAAGAAGCGGTGGAAACCGTATTCGGCGCAGCAGATGACGGAGCTTGCCGACGTGCTTCAGGGCATTGGAGACTTCTCCGTTGAGGGGCAGGAAAAGGTCGTGGAGACATGGATTGCCGACAAGGGCTACAAGCTTGGCGACGTGATGAACGCCTGGCGGCTTGCGCTTGTGGGCGAGGGCAAAGGCCCGGGCATGTTCGACATTTCTGCTTTCCTTGGCAAGGAAGAGACTATAAAGAGAATGAGGAGGGCGGTAAGCAGTTTGGGGTAAGGCTATGTACAACTTATTCATCTATCTTTATAACATCGGCGTTTGGATTGCCACGTTCTTCAGCAAGAAAGTCAAGGTCATGTGGAAGGGCGAGCACGACACGTGGCGCATATTGCAGGAGAAGGTTGACCCTGCGGCCAAATACATTTGGTTTCATGCCGCCTCGCTTGGCGAGTTTGAGCAAGGCAGACCAATAATGGAGCGCATACGGGCAGAGCATCCCGAATACAAGATTTTGCTGACTTTCTTCTCGCCTTCAGGCTATGAGGTACGCAAGAACTATCAGGGAGCGGACATCATATGCTATTTGCCGATTGACACTATCGGCAACGCCCGTCGCTTCTTGCGCACAGTGCGCCCCGTGATGGCGTTCTTCATAAAGTATGAGTTCTGGTACAATTACTTGCACATTTTGAAGCACCGCAACATCCCGCTCTACAGTGTGTCGAGCATCTTCCGTCCCGGCCAGATTTTCTTCCGCTGGTACGGTCGGCAATATGGGCGCGTGCTCGACTGTTTCACACGGTTCTTTGTGCAGAACGAGGAGAGCAAGCAGCTGCTGCACGGCATTGGCATCGACTGCGTGAGCGTAACGGGAGACACTCGCTTCGACCGCGTGCTGCAGATAAAGGAGGCGGGGAAGAGACTGCCGATAGTGGAGAGCTATTTAGCCTCGCCAAGCCTCACCCCCGACCCCTCTCTTTCAGAGAAGGGAGATGCGAAACCATCATATAGTGTGAGGCCACAAGTCTTCATCGCCGGTAGCTCGTGGCCACCTGACGAGGACATCTTCATAAAGTATTTCAACGAACACCGCGACTGGAAGCTCATCATCGCGCCGCACGTCATCGGCGAAGATCATCTGAAGCAGATATTGTCTAAGCTCCAGCGCAGGACTGTGCGCTACACTCAGGCAACAGAGGAGAATGTAAAGGATGCCGAATGTCTCATTATCGACTGCTTCGGACTGCTTTCGAGCATATACCATTATGCCAGCGTGACATACGTCGGCGGGGGATTTGGCGTAGGCATCCACAATGTGCTGGAGGCGGCGGTGTGGGACAAGCCTGTGATATTCGGCCCTAACAACAAGAATTTCCAGGAGGCTCAGGGCTTGCGCAAGGCAGGTGGCGGCTTTGAGATTAAGGATTATGGCGAGTTCGTGGGCTTGATGCAACGCTTTGAGCGTAATCCTGATTTCCTCGAAAGTTGCAGCAAGGCTGCTGGCGATTATGTGAAGAGCCTTGCTGGTGCCACTGACAAAATACTTTCAGAGGTATCGTTATAAGAAAAAAATAAGGGCATACATAAGAGTATGCCCTTAGTGTTATTTATAGGTCAAGCAATGTGATGCTTGCGCGGAAGTATGCCTTGTTGGCTTCCGGGTTCCACATCATTTGTCCGCTTACTGGCATGTTCCACTTGCCCACTTTCAGCTTGTAGGTTGCGCCGAGGCGGACATCGTTGACACCAGCCGACTTGCCATAGAGGTTGTTGTTCTCGCCGTACTTCTTGTCGTAGGGATTGAGGGCGAAGGCTGCGCCTATAGAGCCGTCAACAGCCCATTCGTCGCTGTCGTAAAAACGATAGGCTGCCTGTACGAATGTAGAATAAACGTTTTGGCTGTTGTAGCCAAATTGTGCCTTTTCTTCTGTCTTGCTTAACTCCGAGCCGCTGAACGAGCCGCGGTCGCGGCCTTGCACCAGTGTTGCCCACGACAGGGTGAGAGGAAAGTTGCACTTTACGCCGAAGTCATAGCTGATAGCGACATCGGTGAGGTGGCTTGTAGAGCGTGCGCTCCAGTTGAAGTATCTGCCGTCGCCGGGTATCGGGCCGCAGCCTTTTTCGGGCGAAAAGTTCCAGAGATCCCATACGGCAAGGTTGAAGCCGCTATGGTTGAAGTTGAAGTAAACGTCAGCCTCCTTGTAGTCGCCGTCAACAGCCATGCCGCCCCACAGACCGAGCTTGAAATGACCGTTGTTGTCGGTTATGGAAACGTCGTTGTTGAGGGTCAAGCCGTCGCCGACCTCAAGTCCGCGCCACAGGTGCGAGGTCTCGAAGCCTGCCGTCTCGTGTATTTTCTGGGCGTTTGCCGGTATTGCGGCAATGCCGAAAAGGCAGAGTGCCGCGAGGAATAGCTTTTTCATGTTTTTAGTTTTAAAGAGTAAAGATATTAGAGTAGAGAGTAAAGAGAAATGTTTGGTAAACATTTTATTGGGATTTACAACTTATTGTAATCTCTTTTACTCTTTCCTCTCTACTCTTTCCTCTAATTTAGCACAGTCCGAACAGGCAGCCTACGCCGGCGGCGCAGATACCACCTACGATAGGACCGAGGACAGGCACCCAGCTGTAGCCCCAGCCGCTGTCTCTCTTGTACTTCATAGGCAGCAGGGCGTGGGCAACGCGTGGTGAAAGGTCACGGGCAGGGTTCATTGCATATCCGGTAGGACCGCCAAGGCTCATGCCGAGAGACACGATGACAGCAGTGATAGGCCATGCGCTGACAGCACCTGGAGTGCCGGGATTGTATGTGCCAATGCCAATAATCATGAGCACGAGGATGAATGTTGCTACAACCTCAGTGAAGAAGTTGGCGGGCTTGTGGTCGATGGCCGGCATCGTGCAGTAGGTGCCAAGCACGGCTTCCTTGTCTTCTGTCGCATTGAAGTGGTCACGATAGACGAGCCATACGAGGACGGCACCGCAGAAGCCACCAATCATTTGGGCAACGATATAGCCAATGACGGCGACGGTTGTCGATGATGTTACGCCAGCCCCGGCAAGGAATGTCTGGAAGCCACCAGAAGTGGCGAGACCGATTGTAACGGCGGGGTTGAGGTGGGCTCCGCTGTCGTGTGCCACGAGCACACCAGACATGACGGCGAGACCCCAGCCAAAGGCGATGACCACCCAGCCGGCTCCCTGAGCCTTACTCTTGTTGAGGTTGCAAGCGGCGCAAACGCCGTCACCCATGAGGACGAGAACGAGAGTTCCGAGGAACTCGAGAGCACACAAGTGCAGTAATGTAGGATCCATAAGTTTGATGATTTAGAAGCCCCACCCCCAGCGCTTTGCGCCGTACCCTCCCCCTTTTAGGGGAGGGCTTTATATGCTTAAAGGGTGTAAGCTTGGTTAATAATTGGTTATTTGATTATTATTTGGTTTAACATGTCATTTATTTCCCTCCCCTGGGTGGGGGAGGGAAGTTTCGGCTTTGCCGAAACGGGTGGGGCTGTTATTTCCTTGTCAGCGTCCTTTGCATTGCGTCGGCCCAGCCTTTCTTGGCAGCCTCAATCTCCGGGCTGTCTTTCACAGGCTCGAACGTGCGCTCCACCTGCCACTGCTTGCGCAGCTCGTCGATGCTGTCCCAATAGCCTACTGCGAGACCTGCGAGATAAGCGGCGCCAAGGGCTGTTGTCTCCGTAATCTTCGGGCGGACGACATTGATGCCGAGCAGATTGGCCTGGAACTGCATCAAGAGGTTGTTGCGCGATGCGCCACCGTCAACTTTCAGTTCTGTCAGAGGAGCATTGATGTCCTTTGCCATTGCCTGTGCGATGTCGTAGGTCTGGAAGGCGATGCCGTCGAGAGCCGCACGTGCGATGTGTGCGCGTGTGGTGCCACGTGTGATACCGCAGATGAGGCCGCGTGCGTACGGATCCCAGTAAGGAGCGCCAAGGCCGGTGAGGGCAGGCACGAAGTAAACGCCGCCGCTGTCGGGCACAGAAGAAGCCAATTCCTCAATCTCGCCACTGCTCTGGATGAAGCCTAGGCCATCACGAACCCATTGTACGACGCTGCCGCCAACATAGATTGAACCCTCGAAAGCGTAATTCACCTTGTCGCCAATCTTCCATGCCACGGTGGTGAGCAAGCCGTTCTTCGACATGATGGGCTTCTCGCCGATGTTCAGCATCACGAAGCAGCCCGTGCCGTAGGTGTTCTTGATGGCTCCCGGGTCAACGCACATCTGGCCGAAGAGGGCAGCCTGCTGGTCGCCAGCAACACCCGCGATTGGCACCTCGTGGGCGAAGATGGTGGTCTTGGTGTGAGCCATGACCTCCGAGCAGCTCTTCACCTCCGGCATCATCGAGCGTGGAATGTCGAGAAGCTTCAGCAGGTCGTCGTCCCACTGTAGGGTATTGATGTTGAACAGCATGGTGCGTGAGGCGTTGGTAACGTCGGTGCAATGGACGGTGCCCTTTGTCAAGCGCCAGATGAGCCAAGAGTCGACATTGCCGAAACGCAGCTTGCCCTGCTCGGCACGCTGGCGTGCGCCAGGAACATTGTCGAGAATCCATTTAATCTTTGTGCCGGAGAAATACGGGTCGATGATTAGTCCGGTCTTCTCGCGAACCATATCTACGAGGCCTTGTGCTTTCAGCTTGTCGGTGAAATCTGCCGTGCGGCGGTCCTGCCAAACAATGGCGTGGTAGATGGGTTCTTCGGTGTCGATGTCCCAAACGATTGTGGTCTCGCGCTGGTTGGTGATGCCGATGGCGGCGATGTCGTTGCCGTTGATGTCAATCTTTGTGATTGCCTCGGCGATGACGCTTGCCTCGCTGGACCAAATCTCGTTGGCGTCGTGCTCCACCCATCCCGGTTTCGGGAAATACTGGGTGAACTCCTTCTGGGCTACTGAGCAAATCTGCCCATTGTGGTCGAAGACGATGGCTCGTGAGCTCGTCGTTCCCTGGTCAAGAGCCAGGATGTACTTCTTCTCATCCATAGTAGTTTAATGTTTTTAGGAGCCTCCCCCCGTCCCCTCCTAAAGAGGTGGAGAGGATTGGCCGTAGGTTGATATTGTGAGTTATGGATTTGTGTCTTATTGCAGGTTGTTGAGCCTTCTTGTCTCCTCGACGTCGAGCGCGTCGGCTATTGTGCAGATTGGGTTCTCCACGGCGTAGCCCGTTGACATTTCAATCTGCCATTTGCAGGTTTCGCAGTCGGTGCTTACGCCTTCGGGATTTACTTCCCTAATGTTGTTGAACAGGCCTGAGCCTATCTTCTGCGACCGCTCGTAGTTTTCTTTCTTGAAGCCGTAGGTGCCGGCGATGCCGCAGCACTGGCTTTCGAGCATCACAAGCTCGACGCCTGGAATCATGCGCAACAGGGCGGTGGAGTAGTGGACCCACCCCATTTTCTCCATGTGGCAAGCCGAGTGGTAGGCAAGGCGTTTGTGGTAGTCTTTTCGAAAAGCAAGCTTTATCTCGCCGCTCTCAATCTTGCGGTAGAGGAAGCGGGTTGCGAGCATTAAGTGGTCGCGTACCTGCGAGTTGTCGATGCCTAAAAGTTCCTTGTATTCGTCGCGCATGGTGAACGTGCAAGTGCTTGATGTGGTGAGAACGGTGTCGCCCTCCTTTACGGCTTTCTCCATCGAGCGGATGTTCAGTTCGCCATGTTTTTTCACTTCTTTGTACATGCCGTTGGCTATCATCGCCACGCCGCAGCATTTTTCCTTTTCAAGCAGGCGCACTCCGTAGCCGCAGGCGTTCATAATCTTTACGAAGTCTTGTCCGAGTTTGGGATAATTGTAGTTGGCGTAGCAGCCGTGGAAATAGCTCACGCGCTTTTTGTATTGCGATTGCTCGTCGGCGTGCCTTTTGAACCATTGCTCGAAAGTCTTGAACGAATAGGCGGGAAACTGGCGGTGCTTGTCAATTTTCATCACCGAGTCGAGAACCACTTTCGTTGGCTTCAGTCCGAGCGCGAAGTTGGTTATCGGCGCGAAGTTGTGGGCAAGCGTGCCCACGAAGTCGGTGCTTGCGAGCATCATGTCACGGAGGCTTGGCTTGTGGGTGCTGTATTTTATTCGTGCCGCCTGTACGATGTCGGCAATCTTTACGTCATTGGGGCAGGCCACCTCGCAGCGTTTGCAGTTGAGGCAGAGCTTGAGGTTCTCCTCGAAGAAGCGTTCGCCTTTCAGCCGGTAGCGCTCACCGTCGGGGCCTGCCTGCTTGGGGCCTGCGTATGCAGGCTCAACGGCGGCCACTGGACAATAAACCGTGCATATTGTGCATTTCAGGCATTGTTCAAGCTCGTGCCCGGAGATGCTTTTCAGTTGAGTTCTTGCATTCATAGTCTTTGTTTTAGAACTTCAGGACTTCCCAAGATATAATCTGCCACTTGCAGGGCTGTAAGCATGTCCACTCCTTCGTGGTCGCAGAACTTTATGAAATCGTTGGCGGCCAGCACCGAGCCTGCGGCGTAAAGGTTGGC
Organism: uncultured Prevotella sp.; assembly: GCA_964616945.1. Lineage (GTDB taxonomy): Bacteria > Bacteroidota > Bacteroidia > Bacteroidales > Bacteroidaceae > Prevotella. Next base: position 10,505 of record CAZTUD010000008.1, read on the forward strand.
GAGCGGCTTGCCGTCTTTCAGGGCATGGAGCTTGCCGTCGGTCTTTACCCCGAACGACATGAAAGCCTGTCTGGTGAAGAACTGGTCGTTGTGCCAGTCGCGTCTTTCTGCCGCCGAGCTGACATCGAGGCGGAATATCGGTTCCCATACTTCTTGGTAGTTTGACCTGAGCCCGCGGCTCATAAACGCCCCTGTGGCAAGCACGAAGTTGTCAGCCTCCATGCGCTCCTCAACCATGTTGTGAGTCGTAACCCACAGCACGCGCCCGTCTTTTATCTCGCCTCCAGTCACGGTGTCGCTTAGGAAATGGAAGCCTCCCAAAGCTTGGAAGCGGCGACGGAGGAGGGTTGCGATGCGTGTGCCTGGCACCGACGGGTGCATTGTGGCAAGGAAGGCTATTGGCACGTTGACGTTTTTCCTGAGCGTGGCCACGGCATTCTCGTTGGCAATGCCAAGCACGGCTGGCAAAAGTATTACGTCGGCCGGTCCCATGTCGTTGAGCTTCGCCGCCACTTCTTTTACATTCACTTTTTCGTCAAGATACTTGGCAATATTTGTGGCACGAAACTCCGACGGGCTTTGGCGGGCAAATTCAAGTTTGTGGGTGGTGAAAGTCTTCAGCACGACGTTGGCCCCAAGCTTTTCAAGCGCGGGCTTGAGGAAGTTGACTTGGAAGTCGAGGAAGCCCTCGATGTTTGCCAAGATGACATTCTTCCACGGCAGTTTCTTTTCGCTGAGGCCGACCATGTTGTCGATGGTAAGCCACGTGGGCACGGGTACGCCCATTGGGGAAATGCGGTAGTGGTTGGCCGTAGCCTCGCCGCTTGTGCCTATTGCGGCCTCCTCAAGCAGCTGTTTTGCTTCGTTAGCGAGGGCTTTGATGTCGCCCACTTTATGGTATGGATGGTCGGCGGGCAGCGTTTTTACGGCCTCCAAGGGATTGGCCGTTTCCTTGCCGTCGGCATCGCAGCCGAGCAGGTCGAGCGAGCCGGAGTTGAAGTGCAGCGTGCTTTGGCCTGAGCCTATCACGGCCACGCGCTTCTGCCTCTTCGCCAGGCTGATGCCTGCTGTCAGGGCGGTGAGGCCGCCACCTATTATTATAGTATCGAATTTCATCGTATTAGTTTTTGAGTCCACACAATCCCTTATATACCGTTTGCATGAGTTGGGCCTCCTCCAGCGAGTCACCCCAAGCCACTGGCTCAAGTCCTTTCCAGCGTTCCTGAATGAAACCGTGGAGGTCGTCTAACGATTTTTCGGGAGTCTTGTTCAGCCCGCACAGCACTCCGGCGGCTCGTGCGGCGCACAGCTCTGCCTGGCAGGTGCCCATTCCCACGCGCGTGCGGCGGCGCAGGTTTATGAGGTTGTGTACGTGCAGGTTGTCCACGGCGTACTTCACTTCGCCCACCGTCACCTGCTCGCATTCGCACACCAATGCGCGGTCGTAGATGGTGTTGTGCTTGATTTCCGGCGTGAACGTGCCGTGGCGGCCTGCCTGTATGAGGCGGGCGTTGTCGTCGAGACCGTCGTAGCCGTTGAAACCATTGTAGCCCGCGTCGGTAGGCTCAAACTCAGAGCCTGGCAGTGGCGTTGTGGCGGTTTTGCACTTCTTGTCGACGCCGAGCTTCTTGCAAGCCAAGTCGGTTGCCACCTCAGCCATCATGCGGTAGGTCATCATCTTTCCGCCGGTGATGGTTATCAGCCCGGCCAGCCCGTCGCGCGTCTCATGGTCGAGCAGCACTATGCCGCGGCTAATGGAGCGTCCCGACGGGTCGTTGTCCGACGCCACGAGCGGGCGCACGCCCGTGTATGCCCTTATGATGCGCGTCGTGGCGAGCGACGGGGCCAGGGCCTCGCCCTCGGTCAGGAGTACGTCAACCTCTTCGGGGGTTATCTTCAGGTCGTCGATGGTGTCAAACGGCACGCGGTCGGAAGTGGTTCCTATCACGCACACGGTGTCGTCGGGCACGAGAATGTCGCCGTTGCCAGGCTTGCGGCAGCGGTTTATGACCATGTGGTTCACGCGGTGGCCGAATATGAGCAGCGTGCCCTTGGCGGGAAACATGTTTACGGTGAGCCCTGCGAGCTGCGCCACAAGATGCCCCCATATTCCGGCTGCGTTTATTGTCAGGCGTGCGCGGACCTCGCTTGTCTCGCCCGTGTGGTTGTCGCGGAGCTTCACGCCGAGCACGCGCCCATTTTCTATTATGAAGCCCGTCACCTCGCTGTATGTGCGCACTTCGGCTCCGCGACGGCGTGCGTCGATTATGTTGGCCGTTGTCAGGCGGAACGGGTCAATCGATGCGTCGGGCACCCGCACGGCTCCCGTGAGTGTGGGATTGACGGCTGGCTCAATGCGCTTTGCCTCCTCCGGGTCTATTATGTCGGCGCGTATGCCAGCCTTGTGGCAAGCCTCAACAAAGGTTTTCTGGTAGCTTAGGTCGTCTTCGGGCAAGGTTATGAAAAGTCCGTCGGTCTCCTCGACGCAATGGCGTGCTATGCGGCGGAGAATCATGTTCTCCTTGATGCACTCGGCTGCCGACTCGCCGTCGGTCACGGCGTAGCGTGCGCCGGAGTGGAGCAAGCCGTGGTTGCGGCCGGTGGCGCCGTTGGTGAAGTCTTTCTTTTCAACCAACAACACTTTCAGGCCGCGCATGGCACAGTCGCGTGCGGTGCCCGCTCCTGTGATGCCGCCGCCGATGATTATCACATCGTATTCCTGATTGACTTTGTTGCTCATATAGTTGTAGTAAGTTGTTCTTTTTGACCTCTAAAATGTTTTATTCAGCTGTTGTTTTTATTGTGAACTGAAACAGCCTTTGTTTCGGTTTTCAACGTTTGATTTAGTCTTTGGCTTTTATTGCGAAACAAAAATAGGAAGAATATCAATACGTTCCAAATATTTTAACCGTTTTTTGAGTTTTTATATGTTTGTTGTATTTGTGTGCGTACAACAACAATTCGACCTGGCGAAAGTCGCTGCTCCCACCAGGCCGACCTCATAAAACCATATGGATGAGAAGTAGTATGAGTTATAGGGTCTTCCTTTGTATGATAGTATTAAAATTCGTATGCTACTCTTGCTTGGAATGCATGCAAATCCTTGTCCAGCGCATATAAATGATTATAAGGCTGGTCTAACTTTTGGTAAGTATAGTTGAGCCTCACGATGACATTGCTGGTTGCATAATAGTTGAGGCCAACGGTGAAAGTGTTGGTTTTGCCCCCTGCTATGCTTTGGTTTGTTACGCCAAATTCTTGTGTCATGGCATTTGAATAGAAGTTGTCGCCATAGAAAATGCTGCCGTCCTCGATGTCGTTAAGATTGGTGTGGTTGTAGCGCATGACAAGTTCCAACGAGTTGCCGCGTGGACGCTTCATCAGTGCGTCCACATTGCTGTATTTGTAGTTGCCGCCGAAGAGGAGCCAGCCACCCTCAACAGAGAAACCGTTCACTTTTGCTGGCACGTCTTCGCCCATAAGCATCTTGAAAGATTCCATTGTCGGGAAATAAACTGACATCATGGAGCCCAGCGAGCTTTGGAACATGTATGCAAAGTCTCTCTCGCGGTTGTATTTTGCGCCGGTGTACTCACCTCTGAGATACACATTTTTGTAGTTGCCCCAAGCCTCGACATTCCATTTTGTCCCGTTCTTCACGTTGTTGATTGTCGTGTTCAGGAACTTTGTGTCGTCAACGACCGACTCAAGGGTTGAGCTGAGAGTGACCGTGCGGTTGTAGTCGTCGTTGCCTTGCGAAAACCCGTTTGCGTTAGGCTTGCGATAGTTGAGCGACCCGCCTGCGTGAATATTGAAGTCGTCGTTTCCGTAACGGGCCAGCAAGCGTGCCGACACTGCCCAGCCTTTGTCACCTTGGACATCGGTGGTTCCAACTTTCTGGCCGTAGAAGCCTGCCTCACCCCAGAAGTAAGGATGATAGTATCGATATGCCACGCCTACAGCACGTCCGGGAGCGAAGGCTTGGTTGGTGGCTGATTTGCTAATGAACGGAATGTCCATCGTGCTTTGTATGTTCTCGCCAGAGAAGGCTTCGGCGAAATTGCCCACACGCAAGAAACCGTGTCTGTTGGTGTGCCAACGCAGATAAACGTCCTTGAGGAAGTTCTTGTCGGTGAAGTCAACGTCAAGCTTGAAATCGAGCTTGCGGCCCAACTTGCTGATGACGCGGATGCGTGCCGAGGAGAATTTCATGCCTGAGCCGCGGTCGGTGAATTGGTCGTCGTAGAGTGCGCCATCGACGGCTGCCCGCGCTCCTACGCGGAAGGAGTAGAGACCGTCGTCTGACTTTAGTTTCACGAAGCCTTCATCAACTTCTGCTGCAAGTTCGGCCTGGGCTTCTGTCTCTTCGTTCTGTGCGTATGTGGTGTATGAGCTCAGCAGCAAGCAGAGTGCCAGCGTTAATATGTTTTTTTTCATTTTGTTGTTTCTGTAATATTTGGTGTATGAATTAAGTGGACTTAACAATTAGAGTTTGCAACGACTTTATTTATAATAATGAAGCTCGTCGAGAACCTCCTGTGCCGTGCGCATGGTTTTGTTGGCGTGCAAGTTGTCTGGCAAACCACAAGAGGCGTTGGAACGGAAGTAGTTTTTGCCTTGGTCGAGATAGCCTTGGAGGGTCACCTTATAGTATTTGAGTGCCAAGTCTGCATGGTTGGTGAAAGCCATGTCGATGTAGTTCTTCTCCTGCCCACCGGTCTGTTCGGGGTCACACCAAGGGCCTGTGTATTTCAAATATTGTTCTTGTGTGTTGAAAGTCCAGGCGTGAATGTCAAGCCCCGCACGGCGAATCATATCGCCCTGCCAAGGATAAAGACTTGTGGGCACGCCAGTCACGTAGTCGATGTTTGGCCCCATTGCAGTGGCACCGTTTTCTATGGCGAAATTAATCAGCTCTGCATACGACTGGACGTTTGCGGTGCTTAACATGTCATACATAAGGAACAATGTGGGAATGGTGCGTGGGAAGGCGGCGTGCAGGTTCTTCAGACCGTTGGGGCTGAAAGTCTGCAGAATGATGCGTGCTGGTGTATTGGCAATGTCAACCTCGCCTTTCTTCCCGTCCTTGTAAGCCACCTGTTTCAGGTCACTGATGTTGTCGGCATACCATCCATGCTCAAGCAGGATGCGGTGTAAGTCTTCCTCAATACCTGAGAACATCCAAGGCGACTTTGTCTCAATGTAAACTCCGGGGCGGTTGCCGTTGTCGTATGGGTCGGGCTCATATACGGTACTTACATAGTTGCCGTCAGCGTCGCGGTTGACGATACGCTTTCCGTTGGTGTCGCGTTTTATTCTTTTGCCCTCGGCAATGGCAAGCACATCCTCCAGTGTCAGCATGTCAAGCCCGACGAATGAGCTGCGTGCCTGTTCTGGGTTGGCCTCATTGAACCATGAACCGATGTCGAGCTTGAGCAGCTCGTCGAAGGTGAAGGAGCTGGTGTAATCGTTTTGACGGTCGGGATAAACGGTCTCCACATTGGTTGTTCGGAGAAGGCTCTCGTCGTGTAGGGCCAGCACCACGCCATCGCGTGTGCGTTGCAAATCGCACTCCAGATAGTCGGCGCCTATGTTGCGTGCCCATCTCATTGCAGCCTCGCTTTCCTCTGGAGCCCAAAACTCAGAGCCGCGATGGGCGATGATGGCATTCTTGGGAGTATAAGAAATCACCTCTTTCTGCACCTCCGACAGAGGCAGCAGCTCGGGCAGGGTATTGGTGGAATAGCCGTCGCTCTTGATGTCGTCTGAGCAAGAACTGATGCCGACGCAAGTGGCCATGAGCAAGGAGCCGAGCACCAGATGCCGTGAAAAAAAATTGTTAGTTTTCATAAAAGATTTTGTTATTGTATTATTAAATTTAACTTATTTGCGTTTTTATTATTTCGCCCAGTGCTGTTCTTCCTTATAAGTGAGGCTCATGAAGAATATGGAAAGCAGACATGCGATGAGGAAGCTGGCGAATGCCCAGTCCCACCCCATGTTGTCCGCTATGTAGCCCACCATTGTGTTGGCGAGGATGGCCGTGCCGAAGAAATAGCCGAAGAAGCCGGTCAGTCCTGCAGCTGTGCCTGCCGCGTTTTTCGGCGCGAGGTCAAGGGCTTGGACGCCAATCAACATCACAGGGCCATAGATGAGGAAACCGATGCCAATCATGCAGGCGACGATGAGCATTAGGCTTGGGGTCTCCATGCGGATGCTGTACCAGTAGATTCCGATGAAAGCCGCCACGCCTGCCATGAATATGATGGTGGGCAGGGCGCGACGTCCGCCGAACACTTTGTCTGATACCCATCCGCAGAAGATGGTGCCGGGGATGGCGGCATACTCGTATGCGAAATAGGCCCATCCTGCACTCTTCAGGTCGACACCCTTGTCTGACAGTATGGTCGGTGCCCAGTCAAGGCATCCGTAGCGCACCATGTAAACGAAGGCATTGGCGATGGCGATGTACCACAGGAACTTGTTGTTGAACACATACTTGAAGAAAATCTCTTTTGTGGTAAGTACGTCCTCGCTCTTGGCGGAGTAGTTTTTCGGATAGTCGTTGCGCCACTTCTCTATCGACGGCAAGCCGCAGCTCTGCGGGTTGTCTCGTAGCAGGCAGTAGGCCAGCAAGGCGATGAACAGAGCCACCACTGCGGGGAAGATGAATGTGCCTGCGAGGAAATACAGCTCAGTGTGCGAGCCGTAGAACCACGAGCCGAACCACATGGCTCCGTAGGTCGCCATCGGGCCTACAAGACCTCCGCCTACGTTGTGGGCGCAGTTCCAGAACGACATCCACGTGCCGCGCTCGTTTTGTGAGAACCAGTGGGTCATAATTCTGCCGCAAGGAGGCCAGCCCATGCCGTTGAACCAGCCCACGAGGAAGTTTAGCACGCCCATGAGGACAATCGCCAGCGTGCGATGCTCAGGGTGGTTGGCTATGTCGAGGGCTTGTATGGGCACCACCATGAACATCATGGCAAGTGCGGCGAGTACCAGCCCGAGGGGCAGAAACTTGCGTGCGTCGGAGCGGTCGGAGACGGAGCCCATGAGAAACTTGGACAGCGCGTATGCTACGGCATTCATGGCAAGTACAACGCCCAGGTCGCCCTTGGTGATAACCCCATCGGTAATCTCCGAAATCATGGGGATTGCCATAGAGAAATTTTTTCTGACAATGTAGAAAGCGGCGTAGCCGATGAATGCGCCACAGAACACTTGCCAACGAAGGGCTTTGTAGCGACTGTCAACGCCGGCCCCTGTCTGTTCGGGCTTCGCAGCGGGAGGATTTAGGAAATTCCACATATTTTTGATGGTTTAATGGTTGGTTTTTTATGTCTTGAGTTTGCATGAGGCTCACGCCTACTTTTTACGTTCTTGGTTAATGCCGCAGAGACTGTTGATACTGAGGCGTTTTGCCATTACGAACAAAACTGTTAGTTTTTATTTTGAAACTTTGTTTTGATTGCTGGCTTTTATTTCAAAACAAAGTTAGTTATTAAAATGTAAGCTTCCAAATAGATTAACATCATTTAATAAAAAAGCGCATGTTGCTGCAAACAACATGCGCCATAAGTCGGCTGTGTGTGGCAGTGCCTGTACTATTTTTTCATTGGCGCTTTGCCAAGTGTCTGCGCTATACGCCTTAGTCCCTCTTCCAATGTCTTTCTTGGGCAGGCGAGGTTTATCCGCAAGTAGCCTTCGCCAGCCTTGCGACCATAGAGCGTGCCGCTGCTGACGAAGACGTGGCCCTCGTGCAGCAGCTTTTCTGTGGCACCGTCGCTGCTGATGCCGAGCTTGCTGATGTCAACCCATGCGAGGTAGGTGCCTTCAAGCCGCAGCACTTCGACTTGCGGGAGTTTGGCGGCAAACACCTCTTTTAAATATAAGTAATTGCCCCAGATGTATTGGTTGAGCTGGTCGAGCCAGTCCTCGCTCTCATTGTAGGCGGCTTTCAGGGCAATGGGGCCGAATGGGTTCACGTCGCACACCTCGTAGATGTTTATCATGCGGTCCACGCGGCGGCGCACCTCAGCGTTGTCGCAGATGATGTTGGCGATTTGTAATCCTGCCGTGTTGAAGCTTTTCGACGGCGAATTGAGCGTTATGCTGTTGTGCAGGTTTGCGTCGTTCACGGCGGCGAAAGGGGTGAATTCGTAGTTTGGCATGACCAACTCGCAATGTATCTCGTCGCTTATCACCAGCACGTGGTTCTTTTGGCAGATTTCGCCCATCATTGCCAGCTCCTCCCGTGTCCACACGCGCCCGACGGGGTTGTGGGGATTACAGAGCAGGAAGACTGTGGTCTTCTCGTCGGCGCATTTCGTTTTGAAATCGTCCCAATCTATCTCATAGCTGTCTTCCTTGCGAATGAGTTTGTTCTCCAATATCTCGCAGCCTTGGTTGCGAATGGATGAGAAGAAGCAGTTATAGACAGGTGTCTGCACCAGCACCTTTTCGCCTGGCAGCGTCATCGCCTTTATTGAGCAGCTTATGGCTGGCACCACGCCGCTTGTGTAGAGAATCCATTCGCGGCGGATGTCCCAGTGGTGGCGGCGGTTGAACCACGATATTATGGCATTGTAGTAGCTGTCGTCGATTTGTGTATAGCCGAATATGCCATGCGCAACCCTTTCCTCCAATGCCCGCTTTATGGCGGGCGCAACCTCGAAGTCCATGTCGGCTACCCACAGCGGCAAAGCGTCCTCGGGTATGGAGTCCCACTTGTAGGAGCCGGTGTGGCGGCGCGGGACTATTTTGTCAAAGCAGGGGCTCCTCATTTTCTTTTCTCAATTATCGTGTCGTGCCCTTTTGCGAACTCGTCGTAGGTAACGCTCTTTATCCCGTCGGCCACGATGCGACCCGAAATGGGGTTCTTGATGTTGGTTATGCTGCCCTTGATGGTGGCGTCGATGTTGGTGCAATCTTCGAAGGCGCGGTCGCATTCGGGGTCGAAAGTGCAGTCAAGTAGAGTAATGTTGTCCATGTAGCAAAGCGGCTGTTCGCCCTTGATGTGGCAGCGCACGAGCTTTATGTTCTTGGAGTGCCAGGCAAGGTACTCACCGTCAAGCTCAGAGTCATAGACCGTTACGCCGTCGCACTCCCAGAAAGAGTCCTTGGTGGTGATTTTCGCATTGTGCACTTCCACGTTCTGGCAGTATTGGAAGACGTACTTTGCGTCGCTCACGAGGCCGTCAACATAGATGTTCTTTGAGAACATGAACGGATAGGTGCCCTGGTGCAGCTCCACGTTCTTCAGCTTCAGCCCGTCTATGCGCCAGAATGTCTCGTCGGCGTCGTTAATCTTGACGTTCTCAAGCTCCAAGTTCTTCATCTCGCGGAAGAACTTCGGGCCGTCGATTACGCAGTCCTTCATCACCATGTCGTTGCTGTACCAAATAGCGGAGCGTGAGCCTGGTGCGAAGTAGCAACTTGTGATGAGGCTGCGGTCGACATGCCACCACGGGTATTTGCCGAAGAACTTCGAGTCGTGGCACTCTATGTCGTGACACATCTTGATGCCCGACTCGCCGTCGGTGATGGTTATGTTGTCAAGCCGCACGTCGTGTGCGCCAAACAGGGGACGTTCGCCCCCGAAGCTTAAATCGTGAATGGAATCCATTGCGTGTACCTTTTTTATTATTCTGGTTGCAAAGGTACAAACATTATGCCAAACGCAGGGTATATAGTTTACAGTTTAATCAACCAAAAACGTGGAGACGAGTGTAGCAGATTGCCGTAATTGTGTTCGCGAAATTTTACAAAAAGTAAAAAATCAGGACAACGGCAACTACACGTTCTACAAGTGGATTTTGGGGTTGCTAGCCATGTGGAGAGGCTCGTTCGGCGTGCGAGGGTATCGATTGCGGCGCAAGGGTGTCTGCTTTACGCCGCGAAGGTCTCACCTTTACGCCGCCAAGCAGCCTTCTTCGCGGCGTAAGGAAGGCAGCTTGGCGGCGTAAAGAAGGCGGCAAGAAAGCGAAAAGTTTGTCAGGAAAAATCAAGTTGTTGAAAACCAGATTGTTGCGAGGTTGTCTGAGAATGGCGTATTTGCGAACAAATGCTTGTTTGTTTGCAACGAGGCCATTCTCAGAGGGGGTTGGCATGATTTATTGTTTACAAAATTGGGGCTTGGCAAAGGCTTTTATGGCATGAAGTAGGTGCAATACTTATAGCCTTTCATGTCGAGCAATTTGGTGTCGGCGGCGGCACGGCGCATGAAGTCGTCGAAGTTGCGCCTTTCCTGCGGTGTCCATCCCGCCTCGGCAATGGCAATGAGCCGTGGCAGCGCAAGCCATTCAAGATATTCGCGGTCGCTCACCCATTCGGTCCAGAAGGTGGCCTGCACGCCAAGCACGCCGGGAGGAATAGGCTGGTTGTAGGTGGCTTTCACGTTGTCGGTGCCGTCGCCCGCCCCAGGCGGGTCGTTCGGGCCGTTGCCCTGCCTGCGGTTGATGTAATAAGGCCCCCACGGCGTGTAAATGGCAGGCAGCCCGAGTTGCTGCGCCTTTTCCACTGCGGCGTCGGCCTCAACCCAGCAATAGATTGGTGCATCGGTCTGGCGCATGAGGTTAAGGTCGGAGCCTGGCTCGGTTATGCACTCGTTCCACAGGGCGAGCGTATGCCCGTGGGTCTTGGCGCAGCTGTCAACCTTGCCGATGAACCAGCTTTGCATTTGCCGCCAGCTTGACAGGCCAAGCCGCTGGTAAAGCCGCTGGCAGAGGGTGTTTTCCTCCCACGCCTTGGTGGGGCATTCGTCGCCGCCGATGTGAATGTATTTGTAAGGAAAAATATCGGCCAGCTCGCCTATTACGTCATAGACAAGCTGCATGGCGCGTGGGTTGGCCACATTCAGCACGTCGGTGTAAACGCCACCGTTGTGTTTCACGCTGTGGGTGCTGTCGGGCGTGCAGCTCAACTCAGGGTATGCCGCCAAAGCCGCGCAGAAATGGCCGGGCATGTCAACCTCGGGAATGATGTCGATGTGGCGTTGCCGCGCGTAAGCCACCACGTCGCGCATCTCGGCTTGCGTGTAAAAGTAAGGGCCGTAAGGCTTGTTCGTCCAATAGGCCTTGGCCGAGTCGAGACTCGTGAAGCGGCTGTTGGCGGCCGTTGCCCCTACGGTTGTGAGGCGTGGCCATCGCCTTATTTCCGCCCGCCAGCCTTGGTCGTCGGTGAGGTGCCAATGAAACTTGTTCATCTTGTAGTAAGACATGAGGTCGAGAATGCGCTTAATCTCGGCCACGCTGAAGAAGTGGCGCGACACGTCGAGCATGAAGCCACGGTACTGGAAGCGCGGCTCGTCGGTTATGTCAACTATGGGCAGGGCGTAAACGGCGGTCGTGGGGCTGGCCGTCGCCGCCATGACGTTGGGCGGCAGAAGCTTTTTGATGGTCTGGAAAGCGTAGTAGAGGCCAAGCGCGTCGTCGGCTTTCGCTGTGATGCCGCCCTTTGCCACTTTGAGCTGGTAGCCGCCCGGCTTCAGCTTACAGTCTGCGGGCAGTTTGCCTATCCGCAGTTGGGCGTGTGGGGCATTGTCCTTGCGTCTTGCTTTCAGGCCTGTGGCGGTGTTGATGTCGTTTATGAAGTGCGTTACCTCTGCGTCCATGTCGTCTGGCAAGTCGGCACAAGCCACGCAGAGGCCTTTGGCGAGGCGGAAAGAGCCGTTGCCGATGGTCATGGATTTCGGCTTTGGGGTGAGGTTCACAAATTGTTGGGCAGCTGCCGTGCAAGACAGCGCAAACAACAGCAGGAGGGTTAAGGTTGTGTGCTTCATCTTTTACAATGGGGCATTGAAAACTGAAAAGGCTGCCCGCTCATTGGCTGGCAGCCTTTCAAGTCTATGTGTTAAAAAGGGGATTACAGGTTGGCGTTGTCCTTTTTCCAGTCGGCAATCTGCGGCACGATGCCGAGGTCGATGACTTCCTGGCGCATGTCGCAGAGGTGCTTGTAGCTCTTCTGCAGGTCGGCCATCTCCTCCTCGGTGCCTGTGGGCACGGTGTAGTGTACGCCAGTCTTGTCGATGGTGGTGGGCAGGGCCATCATAACGTCCTTGATGCCAAGCTCGGGGATGTCGGCATAGCAGCCAGCGGGCAAAGTGAACGGCTCGCCGCCCATTGCAGCCTCAATCATCTTCACGGCGTTGTAGGCTGGGCTTTGGAACGAGCTGCGGCCACGGAGCTTGATGATGCGCGAGCCACCCTGTGTGGTGATTTGCTTGATTTCCTCCCAACGCTCCTTCGAGAGACCCATCTCGGAGAGGGGCTTGCCGTCAATCTTGACCTGCGAAGCGAACACTGCCATCTGCTCGCCGTGGCCGCCGTAGGTGTGTGCGCCAGTCACCTTGTCCTGCTGCACGCCGAACTCGTGAGCCAGGGCCTGCTGCAAGCGGGTTGAGTCGAGGGCTGCGAGGCTGGTGAGCTGGCTTGGCTTCAGGCCGCTGTGGATGAGGGCTGTGAGGGCCGTCACGTCGGCGGGGTTGAAGATTACGACCACATGCTCAACGTCGGGGCAATATTTCTTGATGTTCTCGCCGAAGTCGGCTGCAATCTTGCAGTTGCCTTTCAGCAAGTCCTCGCGGGTCATGCCAGCCTTGCGTGGTGCGCCGCCCGACGAGATGATGTATTTTGCGCCGGTGAAAGCCTTCTTTGCGGCCTCGGCTACCTTTTCGGGATTGTTCATGTCCTCAACGGCGGGGGCGTAGTAGGAGAGCTTTGCGCCGGGAACCGCGCACTGCTCCATTTCGTCGAACACGCCGTGGACACCCGGCTCGTAAATGTCGTAAAGGCAAATGTTAGGAGTAAGGCCGAGCATGAGGGCGCTCTGCACAAGGTTTGAACCAATCATACCGCCTGCACCGACGATAAGAAGCTTGTCATTAGTTAAATACTTCATAACTGAAATAAATATTTAAAGTGTTTCGATATTGTCTTTCGCCTGTTTTGTAGCAAAAGCCGTGCCACAAGGCTTTTGTTTTGTTCCGATTGCAAAGGTAAAGAAAAAAAGATACAGTTGATAGTTTTTTTTCGTTTTGTTTTGTTGTTTTATATTAAAATCTTTTGCTTTGCAATGTCGGATTGGCAGTCAGAGAAAGATACCGAACGACAGCGAGTGGAACTTGGGACCGAAGCGCGTGTCGAGCACGTTGCAGGGATTGTACTTGACGTAGAGACTCAGCCACGGGGTCTTCAGCGTTCCCATGAGGTCAACGGTTATGCGGTTCTGGTGGATGTGGTTGTATTTTGCCTTTTGCCTTTCGCCGTCGAGCTTGTATTTGGTGAGAATGGTGGCGTGTTTAGTGATGTTGAGCACTGGGCCGACGGCGAAGCCCCACCCCTTATGGCTGTAGCCGTATTGTAGCGGAAACATGAAACCAAAGGTGAGAATGCGCGAGAAGTCGGGGTCGGCATTCTGTGGCAGAGACTCCACGCCGACGCTGCCGTTGTCGGCTTTCAGGAATTGCGACCTGCCCGTCATGCTGTATTTACGCCAATCGATGCCGTAGCCTATGGAGAGGCTGTGGCCGTTGTGCCAGGGATGCGTGGTGAAGTCTATCCACGTACCAATCTCGAACGACTTGCCGTAGGTGGTAGAGAGGTCGGCAGGGCCGCCCGTGGCTCCGTTCAGACCAACAATGAAATGTAGGTTGCAAGTGCTGTTGTGTTCGTCGTTTTGCCTGCCCCACGAGCCGATGTTGAACCCAAGGTCCCTGCCCAAGGTTTCCTTGCTCACGAAATTGCTGTCCACGGCCTGCATCATGGCCTCGTAGCGGTAGGCGGAGTCCTTTGCCGTGCCGTTGACGCTGATTTTCAATAGTGAGTCGCCGTTGACTATTTCGACCCGTTTTGCGTTTTCCACCACAATGGTGTCGCCCTTTTCCGAGGCTTGCGTGGTGATTGTGGCGAGCAATGCCGCCAATAGTAAAAGTGCGTTTTTCATCTTCTATCTTTTTTATCTTTTATCTCTTATCTTATAAGTTTCTGTAGTTCCTCGATGCTCCCTATCGTGCCTTCCATGTAGATGAGCGTTATGCGGTAGTGGTCGCACTGCTTCTCTTGCATGTAGCTCACGAAGCGGTTTGTCTTGCCTGCGGCTGGCAGCATGATTGTAAGGCTCAACCGCTTCCTGCCCTTGTCCTGTTTGCTCATGAGGTTGCCGTTTGACTTATCGGCATCGGCTTTTACCGCGCTCAGGCATTTGCTCATTTCCGCAGCCGTGGCCTCGAACCTTGCGCTTCGGTAGAAAGTCAGCTTGTAGGGGCTTAGGGAGCGTCCTCTGACTTTGGTGACGACCATTCGCTCCAACGGCACAATTTTGCCGTCGAGTATCTGGCTCACCTTTAGCGTTGGCGGTTGTGCCTCTGCCGCGATGGTAGCCATCGTCAGAATTATCAACAACAAACATTTTCTTATCATGGTGATTTCCTTTTTATTCGTGTCATTCGTGGTCGAACATTTCTTTCAGCTGCGCGTTCACGTCGGGCATTCCCTCGCACGCCGTTTCCATTGTGTTTCTCACCTCGCCCATTACGTTTTCCTGCCCTGTCACCCGCTTGCCGTAAACCATCATTTCGCATTCGTTGCGGTTGGCGGCTGAGAAGTAAGTGGCGGCCAATATTCCCGCTGTGGCGAGCATTGCCGCCGCCCATGCCATCCGCTGCCAGATGACCTTGCGCTTGACGTGGTTCGTGACGGTGACCTGCAAGGGATGAGGCTGCCTTTGCATCGCCTGAAAGTCTGTGAACATCTGTCGCAGGGGCATGAGGTTAGGGCTGACATCAGCCGAGGCGAAGTAGTCGTAAAGCCGTTGCTCCTCGTCTGTCGTTGTCTCGCCGTCGAAAAAGCGGTCAACAAGCTTCTTTATGTCTTTCTCGCTCATGGCTTCATGCTTTATAAGTTTTCATGTATTTTTCCCTTATTGCCCTGCGTGCGCGGCTCAGGGTTTGCCTTATTGCCGCCTCGCTCATTCCCGTCAGCATTGCGATGCCCGTCATGTCCATGCCTTAATGTGGCGCATCCGCAATATGGTTTGCTGCGTTTCGGGCAGGGTTGCTACTATTTTCATCATGCGCTCCACGGCCTCATGGTTGTCGTCGTTGTCGTCGGGCAGCCGAATGTTCTCGACGCTGGTCTTTTGATGCGACTTCCGCAGCCTGTCCACGCAGAGATGGCTGACCGTGACGCTTGCCAATGGAGCCATCGGGCTGCGCAATTTCTCGCGCATGTCCCACAGGCGGAGCAGTGCGTCCTGCACCACGTCTTCGGCCTCATCGGAACTGCGGAGGTAGCGTCGGGCTTCCGCTGCAAGTCTTGGGCGGATGCTGGTGGCCTCTTTTTGAAATTCGTCAGCTGTCATTCTTTGTCATTCTCTGTTGTAAGTACGCAGACTCCCCCTGTTTGTGACACGCCATAGGAAGTTTTTCCCTTTTATTGGCAAAAATACCAATTATTTTCTTAACTTTGCGGATAGAAACAATTTAAATTGGTTGTGGCATTATGGATAGTAAAATAATACTGCAGCGGCTTGCCGACTTGCGCGAGGTGCTGAACAGAGAGAGGCTTGACGCATTCGTTTTTCCAAGCACTGACCCGCACAACAGCGAATACACGCCCGACCGCTGGAAAGGGCGCGAGTGGATAAGCGGATTCAATGGCTCGGCGGGTACTGCCGTGGTGACGATGGACAAGGCCGCGCTATGGACCGACAGCCGCTACTTCCTCTCTGCCGAGGAGCAGCTGCGGGGCACGGGCTACGAGCTTATGAAGCTCAAGATGCCCGGCACGCCGACCATTGCCCAGTGGCTCGGCACGGAGCTGAAAGACAAGAACGCGCAGGTTGGCGTTGACGGGATGTGCAACTCGGCTTCTTCAGCAGAACAACTCATTGCCGACTTGCGTCGCGAGGGCGGCATAACGGTGCGCACAAACTTTGACCCATTGCGTGAGATTTGGCACGCCCGCCCGGCCATTCCAGCCAATAAGGTTGAAATTCAGCCGTTGGAATATGCGGGCGAGACGGCGAAGTCGAAGATTGGACGTGTGCGCAAGGCGTTGAGGGAGCTTCATGCCGACGGTATGCTTGTGTCCGCGCTCGACGACGTGGCCTGGCTGCTCAACATGCGTGGGAGCGACGTTCATTGCAACCCCGTGTTCGTGGCATACGTGCTTATAAGTTCGTCGGCGGTCACGCTGTATATCAACAAGGAGAAAGTTACGCTTCAGGCCGAGGTTTATCTCGCCTCGCAAGGCGTGAGGATTGCCGACTACGACAAGATAGGGCAGGGGCTGAAAGATTATTTTGAGTATAATATTTTGCTTGACCCGCAAGAGACTTGTTACACATTATTTAATATAGCGCAGCGGTCCGACCGCAAGCATGTGTTGGAGGTGATGCGCCACAAGTCGCCCATCCCCGCAATGAAGGCCGTAAAGAACGAGGCGGAAATACGGGGCTATCGCAGCGCAATGCTCAAGGACGGCATCGCGCTGGTCAAGTTCCTGCGCTGGCTGAAGCCTGCCGTGGAAAAAGGCGGCGAGACCGAAATGTCTGTTGACAAGAAGCTTACGTCTTTGAGGGCGGAGCAGCCGCTGTTCAGGGACATAAGCTTTGACACCATCGCGGGCTACGGGCCTCACGGGGCCATAGTCCACTATGAGGCTTCGCCCGAAACCGACGTGCCGCTTGGGCCGCGCGGCTTCCTGCTGCTCGACAGCGGGGCACAATACCAGGACGGCACCACCGACATTACGCGAACCATTCCGCTCGGCCCCCTTACCGATGAGGAGCGGCACGTTTACACGCTCGTCCTGAAATGCCACATCCAGCTGGAGCTTGCCAAGTTTCCCGACGGGGCAAGCGGCACGCAGATTGACGCGCTGGCACGCGAGGCGATGTGGCGCGAGGGCATGAACTTCCTCCACGGCACGGGCCACGGCGTGGGTTCCTATCTCAACGTCCATGAAGGCCCCCACCAGGTGCGTATGGAGTATGTGCCTGCGCCGCTCCATGCCGGCATGACCGTGACCGACGAGCCGGGGCTTTATCTTGCGGGGAAGTTTGGCGTGCGCATTGAGAACACGTTGTTAATCAAAGACTTCAAGACGACGGAGTTTGGCAAGTTCCTACAGATGGAGCCGCTTACGCTGTGCCCGATTGACACCGAGCCGATTGACTTCTCAATGCTTTTGCCAGAGGAGACGGCGTGGCTCAACGCCTACCACAAGCACGTTTACGAGATGCTTGCCCCACACCTGGACGAGGAAGACAGGGCGTGGCTCAGAGAGGTCACATTACCCATCTTTTAATATCTGTATCATCCTATCGTTCGTGTGTTACGAATATCCAAGTTTTATTTGTTTTTTTGATAGAAATGTTATGTGAATAAGAAAATATTGTTTACTTTTGCAAACGAGTTGCTGCCTTGGCAATAAGGTGGCAATTCGAGACATCGATGGACTGAGCTTTCAAGGTACAGAAGCATGTATGCTCCACCGCCTTTGGCTCAGAGAGGACGTTTACTAACGTTTATCTTCCAGACTCAAACTTCGCAACTTTGATCCAACAAGAAGATACGGCAACTAAGCGTTCATGTTTAGGTGTATTATATCCACATCTATTTTATAGGTGTGCCTTTATAATATCCCTTGGCGTGGGCTCTTTACGTTGCTTATCCTTGTTGGAGGCAATGCGAAGGCCTGAGTCTGGGATAAGCAGGTACAGACTCCCACGTCTTCTCATTTACAGTAAGTTTCATGCCGAATTAGGGGAAGTTTTATAGGCAACATAAGAATTAAAAATGAAGAAATTCTTATTAAGTGTTTGCTTGTGCATGTGTACGGTCATGGCATTTGCACAAAAAGAAATAACCGTGAAGGCGGGAACGTTAGTGCCTTTTCAAGCTGTAAACACTGTCAAGGCAGCTGATGTAAAAGTGGGACAGAATTTGCTTTTTAGAGTTGCACGTGACATTGTGGTAGGTGGCATTACTGCCATTCCCTATGGGACTATTGTTAATGCAAAAGTCTTAAAAGCCAAGAAGTCGTCTTGGTGGGGCACACGCGGAAGGCTTGCCGCCTCTATCACGGAGATTGTTATGCCAAATGGAACAGTAATTCCAATTCAGAATGGCAACTTTGAAATAAAAGGCAAAAATAGGACGGCATTGTCAGTAATCCTGTTTCTGTTTGTTACCATGCCGGCTTGTGCTGTAACTGGTTCAAAGGCCGAACTACAATCGGGCTATGAAATAGTAGGGAATGTAGCAGCAAACGTAAATCTGACGGTCGAGTAATTACACCTTTGGAGGAAAATTGGGTCATCGGTGTCAACTTTCCTCAAGGTACCTCTCTTTCCATTGCTTGAAATACTCAGGCTCCTCCAGCATAAGCTCTCCGTTGGTATCGATAAATAGCTGCGTGGTCTCGGCCCTCATGCAAAGCTCGTGGTCGCGCTCGCGGTAAATCTCGTAGCGGTAGTCGAGGCGCGCGCCGATGTGATAAACGTAAAAGGTGTGGATTTCGGCCACGTCGCCATATTGCAGCGAGGTAAAATACTTCATGTGGACATCATATACGGGCGCGGGCATCTTGGCCTGCGCCATCGTCTTGTAGTCGATGCCTGGATAGTGGCGGCCGAAGCTTTCTCGCCCGTCCTCCAAGTATCTTACGTATGAGCCGTGCCACACTATGTTCATTGGGTCCATTTCGCTGAACCTCACGCGCACGCGGCAAACGTCCTCAAGCTCTTTCCTCATGGCTTGAAAGCGGTATCGCTTACGGTGCTGCCAAATTTGAAGCCCGTGAAATTGTATTTTGTGAAGCCTCGCTTGCTGTTGAGCGTCAGCGCGTCGAGTGCGCCTGTCTTGCGGTTGATGGTGAGTACGAACGAGGTAAACATCATTCGCTTCTCCTGTGTGGGAGTCATGGTTACGACCACGCTGCCGCCCTCGGTCTCCACCTTTACGCCCTGCACTTTCGTTATGTCGGTCTTGCCGCCGTTGAGCACGCTCTGAAGCA